>NZ_JBITVD010000015.1:0-154967 GCF_044542805.1 Acidovorax sp. NPDC077693
CCACCATCACCTACGACCATGACCTGTGGGGCCGCGTCACCGCACAGACCCAGGCGGGCGCGAGCCTGCACCTGCGCTACGACGTGGCCGGGCGCTTGACCGAGCTCGTCAACGAGAACCATGCGGTCACCCGCTTCGCCTACGACAGCGGGGACCGCCTGGTCCGGGAGACAGGGTTCGATGGGCGCAGCCAAAGATACCGCTACGACGCAGCGGGCCAGCTGATCGAGAAGACCGATGCGCAGGACAGTGGCATGGGCGCACAAAGCCAGGGCACAACAGAAAGCCAGGGCACGGTGCGCAGCCGGTACCACTACGACAGCGCGGGGCGGTTGGTCTACCGTGTGACCGGTAAGCTCGGCAACGTTGGTGCAGCGCAGCCAGCTACACCCGACAAGGGCGCCGACCTGCAGATCCACCACTTCGGCTACAGCGACAGCGGCGAACTCCTGGACACGCAGGGCTGGGAGATGGACTGGTCTGATCAGCCCAATCAGGTTGATGCGCCAGCCGCCCTGATCGCTGCTTGGCTGGAGCTGAGCACTGCGCAGCTCACTGCCGCGCTCCACCAGCAGCGCGATGCCCAGGCGCAGACCAGCAACCCGTTGCTGCAAAGCCTGCAAGTCCACCGGCTGCACCAAACCAGCCGCGTGGACCTGCAGCGCGACGCCCTGAGGCGCCCCACTGGCGAGGTGCAAACGCTGTACGGCAACTCCAGCGGCGAGCCTGTCATTGAATTCGAGCACCGTATCCACCACCGCCTGGGCGCCCTCGGCCAACGCGAGACCAGCGAACTGCAGGGTATCGGCCAGCTCGACTGGCTCAGCTATGGCTCGGGCCACGTGCACGGCGTGCTGCTCAACCAGGTGCCCCTGGTGGCGCTGGAGCGCGACAAGCTGCACCGCGAAGTGGGCCGCACCCTGCACCTGCTGCCGGGTGAGATAGCCAGCACAGCGCTGACACAAACCCGCCAGCTCGATCCCCTGGGACGCCTGCTGCACCAGCGCTGGCAGGGCCTGCCCGGCCAAGGCAGCGCCCCCTCCAGCGCAGCGCCCCTCATCGGTGGCCTGCGGCAACGCCGCTACACCTACGACAGCCTGGGCCAGCTGGTGGGCATCCAGACCCCGACCCACGCAGACGCGTACCAGTACGACGCCCGCCAGCGCCTGACAGGCCAGCGCAGCGCCAGTGCCCAGGGTGAGCAGCAAGCGCGCTGGAGACTGGACCCGGCGGGCAACCGGCTGCCCGAGCAGGCAACCGGCCAGCGCTCACCAGCCAAGAACACAGGCAGCATGGACTGGACCGCCCAGGTCCAGCAGAACCTGCACGATCCACGCTTTAACCTGCTGCAGCCTCAACCCAGCGCGGACAGCCCTGCCGAACAGGACGTGGAGCGCTGGCGGGACAACCGCATCGGCTGGAGCCAGGGCGCAGATGATGAAGGCGCCACCCACTACCGCTACGACGACTGGGGCAACCGGATCGAAGCCCGCCATGGCGACGGCAGCACCACCGCTCTGCGCTACGACGCCCTGCACCAGCTCAGGCAAGTCACACAGATCGACCCGCAAGGACAGGTGCAAAGCAAAACCAGCTATCGCTACGACGCGTTCGGACGCAGAGTGAGCAAGACACACGAAGCGACCGGTCAAGAGAGTCAGGCCACCCACTACGGCTGGGATGGGGACCGGCTGGTGCACACCCAATCCCAAGGCCAGATCCACCACACGGTGTACGAGCCGGGCAGCTTCGTGCCATTGCTGCAGGTACAGCGCAGCCAACAAGGGCACACCAATCCCGTCAAAACACTGCTGGCCCTGGCCGGCAGCGGCGACCCACAAGCGCCAGAACCAGAGCTGCAGCAACGCGACCAGGAGATGCTGCACCAGGCATTGAAGGAGATTCTGCAGCCGGGCTTCCAGCTGTCGGCCTTGCTGCCGCAGGACATGCGAAGCCAAGTACAGGAATCACTGCAGCTCCTCAAGAAAGCACAAACTCAAACCGAGGATGCCCACCCACTGACCATCAGGCACTTCTTGACGGACCACCTGGGCACGCCCATTGCGCTGGTGGACGCGAACGGAGATCAAGCGGGAGACGTAAGCTGGGCCGCCAAGTACAGCGCCTGGGGCGAGATCGAGCAGGAGTACAACCCCCGCTGCATCCATCAACCCATCCGCTTGCAGGGGCAGCAGCTTGATCAGGAGACGGGGTTGCATTACAACCGGTTTAGGTACTACGACCCGGGCTTGGGGCAGTATGTGACTCAAGATCCTATTGGGTTCGGCGGTGGATCTAATGGGTATCTATATGTTGAAGCAACCCCGATGAGCACGGTTGATGCCATGGGGCTTGCTCCCGGTGATCCATATCCTTCGCAAGATGCAGCAGCAAAAGCTGCGATAAATGATGTCAATCCTGCATCAATTAGAAAAAACTCTGAGTTTGGCGGGATGATTTATCAAGACAGCAAAGGCAAATATTCATACACGCGGCCAAAAAGCGGTGGAAAATCTGCTGTAAATCCGGGCGGCCCAGGTTCGTGCCCGCCAAATACTAAAGCAACAGCTTACTACCATACTCATGGCGGCCCTGATCCAAAGTATGACAGCGAAAATTTTTCTACAGCAGATACACGTTATGCAGACAGATATGGCATTGACGGATATGTCGGAACACCGTCTGGAAATTTAAAGCGCTACGATTACAAAACGGGTAGAGACGGAACGATTGGAAAGGTCAAAACAAAATGAATTTAATATTTGGACTGATGCTCTCCACTTCATTGATATTATTTCCTCCATATACGGAAGGACGCGACATGCATAGTTTCAACCCAAAAGAAGGATTTTTGCCAGATGAGGAAACAGCAATCGCTGTGGCAGAAATAATTTTAATTAAAATTTATGGGATCAATCAAATAAAAAAACAAAGACCTCTTTCTGCAAACTTAAAGGGGGACATTTGGGATATTAAAGGATCGCTTAGCCCTCAGGAAGTTGGAGGAACTGCGCATATCAGGATTAAAAAAAATGGAGAAATCATCCAGCTTAGCCACTCGAGGTGAAATACAACCTCCCGAGTCATAAAAATCAATAGCCGTCATCGAAGAAACAGTCAACTCACTGCTTACGGAAACTTGGTACTTGGTCTGCTTACGTTAACGCTCAAGGCACTGCCTGCGCCAAAATTGACCCCGATCAACTCCGGCACCAAGGGCTTCCCCCGCGAGGCGGAGCCCATGCGGCAAAATCACCCCATGGCCGAACGAGTGATCCCCCTGGTGGACCAACGCATCGCCGCTCTGGCGGCGAAGGTGCCGTTGCACGCCTCGGCGCCCACCGGGCTGCTCACCGACACGCTCGGCCGGCCGCTGCGGGACCTGCGCATCAGCGTGACGGACCGCTGCAACTTCCGCTGCAACTACTGCATGCCCAAGGAAGTTTTCGACAAGGACTATCCCTACCTGCCGCACGGCGCCCTGCTCAGCTTTGAAGAGATCACGCGTCTGGCGCGGCTCTTCCTGGCGCATGGCGTGCGCAAGATCCGCCTGACCGGCGGCGAGCCGCTGCTGCGCAAGAACCTCGAAGCCCTGGTGGCGCAACTGGCCGAATTGCGCACCGTGGACGGCTTGCCGCCAGACCTGACGCTCACCACCAACGGGTCGCTGCTCGCGCGCAAGGCCCGGGCCCTGAAGGACGCGGGCCTGAACCGCGTGACCGTGAGCCTCGATGGGTTGGACGATGCGGTGTTCCGCCGCATGAACGATGTGGACTTTCCGGTGGCGGACGTGCTGGCCGGCATCGAGGCGGCGCACGCGGCGGGCCTCTCGCAAATCAAGGTGAATATGGTCGTCAAGCGTGGTACCAACGACCACGAGGTGCTGCCCATGGCGCGCCACTTCCGGGGCACGGGCACCACGCTGCGTTTCATCGAATACATGGACGTGGGAGCCACCAACGGCTGGCGCATGGACGAGGTGCTGCCATCGGCCGAACTGATCGAGCGCCTGCGCGCCGAGCTGCCGCTGGTGCCGCTCGACCACACGTCCCTGGGCGAAACCGCCGAGCGCTGGGGTTACGCCAACGCGGCGGGGGTGCACGATGCGAGCCTGGGCGAGGTCGGCGTGATCAGCAGTGTGACCCAGGCGTTTTGCCACGACTGCAACCGCGCGCGCCTGTCCACCGAAGGCAAGCTCTACCTGTGCCTCTTCGCCACCCAGGGCTACGACCTGCGCACCTTGCTGCGCGGTGGTGCCAGCGACGAGGCCATCGCATCGGCCATCGCCCCCATCTGGCAGCAGCGCACCGACCGCTATTCGGAGCTGCGCAGCAGCCTGCCTACGGACACGGGTGGCGGTGCTCGCCGGGTGGAGATGAGTTACATCGGTGGATGAAGTGAAGCGCCCCCTGAGCCACCTTCGGCGTCTGCCTGCGCTCTCGCTGCGTGCGGCAGGGGGGCGCACCCGGTGGCCTGGCGAAGTCGGTTGCACGGGTGCACTGGCCCGGCCGCGCCCGTTCCCAGATCACGCGAAGCACCCGTCTGAGTTTCTTTGAAGATCACGAATGATTGATACCCAAGACATCACGGGCCTCGTGCTGGCCGGCGGCCGGGGCTCCCGCATGGGCGGGGTCGACAAGGGCCTGCAGAACTTTCGCGGCCTGCCGCTGGCGCTGCACACGCTGATGCGGCTGCAGATGCAGACCGGGTCCACCATGGTCAATGCCAACCGCAACCTGGCCGCGTACGAGGCGTTCGGTGCGCCGGTGTGGCCCGATGTGCTGGCCGACTATGCGGGGCCGCTGGCGGGCTTTCTGACGGGCCTGGAGCGCTGCGAAACACCGTGGCTGCTGACCGTGCCGTGCGACACGCCCCTGTTTCCGCTGGACCTGGCAACCCGCCTGGCCGCTGCCGCCAGCGAGCAGGACGCCGAGATCGCCATGGCCTGCGCGCCCGAGGACGACGGTCAGGGGCGTATCACCGTGCGCCCGCAGCCGGTGTTCTGCCTGCTGCGCGTGGAGCTGCTGGAAAGCCTGGTGGCCTTCACGCAGGCCGGTGGCCGCAAGATCGACGCGTGGACCGGCCAGCACCGCTGTGCCTTGGTGCCGTTCGATCAGGCTGGGGATGACGCGCAAGCGTTCTTCAACGCCAACACCCTGGCCGAGTTGCATGCGCTGGAGGGCACGGCGGGGCGCTGAGTTGCCGCGCCTGCACGCACGGCCCTCCCCTGCTCCGGTTTGCACCCCAACCATCCCCCGCTTTTTGCCCCATGCCCACTCCCCACAGCGCAGGCACCGCAGCGACGTCGATTCCGGTGGCGACTACTGCCGCCCAGCCTGCGGCGGTACGCATCCGCGCACTCACAGCGGCCGACGCCGTGCCCTACAAGGCGGTGCGCGATGAAGCGCTGCGCACGGCACCCGACGCCTTCACCTCGGACTACGCGTCGTCCATCGGCCGCGCGGCCAAGGAATACGCCGGGCGCTTCGGGCCGGTGGCATCGGGCACGTTTTTTCTCGGTGCGTTCGATGCCACCGGCCGGTTGCTCGGCTGCGTGGGCTGCGAGCGCGAGCAGCGGACCCAGCAGCGCCACTGCGCCAGCGTGGTGGGCATGATGGTGGCTCCCGGTGCGCAGCGCCAGGGCATCGGGCGGCAGCTGATTGCAGCCTGCGTGTTGGCTGCGCGCCAGGTCCCCGGCCTCACGCAGTTGGTGCTCACGGTGACCGCGTCGAACACCCATGTGGTGCGGCTGTACGAGCAGGCGGGCTTTCATGCCTGGGGCCTGCTGCCGCGCGCCGTGATCGTCGACAACGTGGCGTACGACAAGCTGCACATGCTGCTTTTGCTGACCTCCGACCCCTTTGCCGCCTGCCGCTCCCGGTGACGCGACATCCTGTGACGATTGCCGCGCGGCATACCCGACTGATTGATTGATTGTTTGTTTGCTGCCCATGAAGACCATTGCCCAGATCGCTGCTGAACTTCAGGGCTACGACCCGCATGCGCTCAAAGCCTCCGATGTGAACGCGTTCCTGGAGCGCCTGGTCGAGCCCGTGCAGGACACCGAGGAGCTGCCGCTTTTCAACGCACTGGGCCGCGTACTGGCCCGCGATGTGGTGTCGCCCATCAGCGTGCCGCCGCACGACAACTCCGCCATGGACGGCTACGCCTTCGCAGGCGCGCAGCTGGTAGCGGGCCAGCCCCTGGCGCTGCGCGTGGTGGGCACGGCGTTGGCGGGCAAGGCGTGGACGGGCAACGTGGCAGCCGGTGAATGCGTGAAGATCATGACCGGCGCGATCATGCCCGCGGGTCTGGACACCGTGGTGCCGCAAGAGTTCACCACCGCGTCTTCCGACACGGCCGGCAGCACAGCGGATGGATGCCAGCGCATCAGCATTGCGGCCGACGTGCTGCGCACCGGCGACAACCGCCGCTTCAAGGGCGAAGACCTGATGCAAGGCGGCGTGGCGCTGGCGCGTGGCGAGCTGCTCACGCCCGCAGCGCTGGGCCTGGTGGCCAGCCTGGGCCTGCCCACGGTGACGGTGTTCCGGCGACTGCGCGTGGCGTACTTCTCCACCGGCGACGAGATCCTGAGCCTGGGCGAGCCGCCCCGCGAAGGCGCGGTGTACGACAGCAACCGCTACACCGTGTTCGGACTGCTCACCCGCCTGGGCGTGGAGGTGATCGACCTGGGCGTGGTGCGCGACGAGCCCGCGCTGCTCGAAGCCGCCTTCCGCCAGGCCGCGGGGCAGGCGGACGCCATCATCACCAGCGGCGGCGTGAGCGTGGGCGAGGCTGACCACACCCGCACCATGATGAAGAAGCTGGGCGACGTGGCCTTCTGGCGCATCGCCATGCGCCCGGGCCGCCCCATGGCGGTGGGCAGCATCAGCAATACGCCGCAGGGCACCCCATTTCAAGAAAAAACAGCCTCCACCGCGCATCCAGCAAGCGCTAACAGCTATAAAAACAATAGCAACGGCAATGCCAGCGCAGGCGCCGTGCTGTTTGGCCTGCCGGGCAACCCGGTGGCGGTGATGGTGACCTTCCTCGCGTTCGTGCGCCCTGCCTTGCTGCGCATGATGGGCAGCACCCGCGCCGCGCCGCCCCTGCTGCGCGCCGTGTGCACCGAGCCCCTGCGCAAGAAGCCCGGCCGCACCGAATACCAGCGCGGCACCGTCACCACCGCCGCCGACGGTACGCTGCAGGTGTGCACCACGGGCAACCAGGGCTCGGGTGTGCTCAGCTCCATGGTGCAGGCCAACGGCTTGATCGTGCTGCACCACGGCCAGGGCAACGTGGCGGTGGGCGACACGGTGGATGTGATGGTCTTTGAAGGCATGATCTGACACAGCCATGGGGACATCGCTGGTGCAGAGCGCGCTCCCTCACCATAACCTGTGTCCCAACTTTTCACTTCACTGGTCGAACCGCCATGCCATACACCGCCACACACCTTGCCCAGCCCCCTGCCCGCGAAGACATCGACAGCCTGACGGGCGCTGCCGTGCTGGAGTTCGGCACGCCCTGGTGCGGCCACTGCCAGCGCGCACAGCCGCTGATCGAGACTGCCTTGAAAGACCGCGCTGACGTCGCCCACGTGAAGGTCGAGGACGGCCCCGGCCAGCGCCTGGGCCGCAGCTTCAGCGTGAAGCTCTGGCCCACGCTGGTGTTCCTGAAGGACGGCAAGGAAGTGGAGCGGCTGGTGCGTCCGCAGGGCCAGCAGGACATTGCGGATGCCCTGCAGGCGGTTGCATCGCCGGCAGCATGATCCGACCTGAGGCGTTGAAAAATCAAGGAAAAACCGTTCACGCTGAGCCTGTCGAAGCGGTTCGCTGGGCTTCGACAAGTTCAGCCCGAACGGTACGGAAAGTTCAGCCCGAACGGTGCGGCATGATGGAATGCTCAGTCCGCACCCATGCACCACCGACCCTGCAACCCCCCCACAGTTCTCACGCCGCGCTGCCTATTCGACCAGGCCGCGGCCAAAAACAAAAGGCCCCGACGGGCCTTTTGTTTTTTCATTCTGATACGTCAGATCCCTGCGGCAAGGCGGCTACTTGCCGACGTAGTCGTGCATGTGCACTGCATGGGCGGGCTCTTCGGTCGCCACCGCCGTGTTGGCGCCCGGCACCGCGCGGCGTGCGAACAGCGTGTACATGGTGGGCACGACAAAGATGGTGAGCAGCGTGCCCAGCGACATGCCGCCCACGATCACCCAGCCGATCTGCATGCGTGTCTCGGCCCCCGCGCCGGTGGCCAGCGCCAGGGGGATGGCGCCCAGCACCATGGCGCCGGTGGTCATCAGGATGGGGCGCAGGCGCTGGGCGGAGGCCTTGACCAGCGCATCGACCATGTCCATGCCCTGCTCGCGCAGCTGGTTGGTGAACTCGACGATCAGGATCCCGTGCTTGGTGATCAGGCCCACCAGCGTGATCAGGCCGATCTGTGAATACACGTTGAGCGAGCCGCCGCTCCACTTGAGTGCCAGTAACGCGCCGATCATCGACAGCGGCACCGACACCATGATCACCAGCGGGTCGATGAAGCTCTCGAACTGCGCCGCCAGCACCAGGAAGATGAACACCAGCGCCAGCAAGAACACCACGCCGAGCGCGCCCTGCGAGCTCTTGAACTCGCGCGAGGTGCCGTTCAGGTCGGTCGTGTAGCCCGCGCGCAGCACCTTGGCGGCGGTGTCGTCCATGAACTTGAGCGCCTCGCCCAGCGAGTAGTCGGGCGACAGGTTGGCGGTGATGGTGGCCGAGCGGCGCTGGCCGAAGTGGTTGAGTTCGCGCGGGCTCACGCTCTCGCGCACCTTGACCAGGCTGGAGAGCGGGATCATCGAATCGTTGCGGCCGCGCACGTAGATGGTGTCGATGTTCTCGGGCGTGGTGCGGCCGCGTGCCTCCGTCTGCACGATCACGTCGTACTGCTCGGCATCGCGCTTGTAGCGCGTCACGGTGCGACCGCCCAGCATGGTCTCAATGGCCTTGGCCACCACG
Source organism: Acidovorax sp. NPDC077693 (assembly GCF_044542805.1). Classification (NCBI taxonomy): domain Bacteria; kingdom Pseudomonadati; phylum Pseudomonadota; class Betaproteobacteria; order Burkholderiales; family Comamonadaceae; genus Acidovorax; species Acidovorax sp. NPDC077693. The sequence continues at coordinate 9,003 of NZ_JBITVD010000015.1, forward strand.
TCCACGCTCACGCCCAGGTCGGCCGCGCGCTCGCGGTTCACTTCGATGCGCAGCTCGGGCTTGTTCAGGCGCAGGTCGATGTCCGGGCCGACGATGCCGGGGTTCTGCGCGATCTCTGCCATGAAGGCGGTGGCCACCTGGTTGAGGTTTTCATAACTGTCGGACGTCTGGATCACATACGTGAGCGGCCGTGCGCGAAAACCCTGGCCCAGCGACGGTGGGGTGATGAGGAACGAGCTCACGCCCGGCAGCGTGCCCACCTTGGGCTGCAGCTCGCGGGCCAGCTCCAGCGTGGTGCGCTTGCGGTTTTCCCAGTCCACCGTGCGGTAGATGACGCTGCCCTGGGCCACCGTCGGATTGCCGATGTTGGCGAAGATGCGGTCGAACTCGGGGTATTGCTGCCCGAGCTTTTCCAGCTCCAGCGCGTAGCGATTGGTGTAGTCGAGCGTGGCGCCGTCCGGCGCAGTGACGTTGACCAGCACCGTGCCGCGGTCCTCCAGCGGCGACAGCTCCTGGCGCATGGTGGGGTACACCAGCACCAGGGCCACGCCGCTCAAGGCCATGATGGCGATCACGATCCAGCGCGCCTGGAAGATCGCGCCGCGAATGCGGCTGCCGCGCCCCGCGCCCTCCTGGCCCGCGCCGCCGCCCCAGCGGGCGGTCACGATCCAGCGCAGCAGGCGGCCGTAAGCGTCGGACAGCGCGGTGAGCCAGCGCTCCATGGAGCGGTCAAACCAGTTCGGCTTGGGGTTGTGCTTGAGCAGCAGCGAACACATCATGGGCGACAGCGTGAGCGCGACGAAGCCCGACACCACCACCGCCCCGGCCAGCGCCAGCGCAAACTCCACGAACAGCCGGCCCGTGCGGCCCGGCGTGAAGGCCAGCGGCGCATACACCGCCACCAGCGTGAGCGTCATGGCCACGATGGCAAAGCCGATCTCGCGCGCCCCCTTGATGGCGGCGGAGAACGGGTCGAGCCCTTCCTCGATGTGCCGGTAGATGTTCTCCAGCATCACGATGGCATCGTCCACCACCAGGCCGATGGCCAGCACCAGCGCCAGCAGCGTGAGGGTGTTGATCGAAAAGCCCGCCAGCGACATCAACGCAAAACTGCCCACCAGGCTCACCGGGATGGTGATGATGGGGATGATGGACGCGCGCAGCGTGCGCAGGAAGACGAAGATCACCAGCGCCACCAGCACCACGGCTTCGATGATGGTGGAGTACACGCTCTTGATGGACCGGTCGATGAAGAGCGAGTTGTCGTTGGCCACATCGATCACGATGTCCGGCGGCAGGTCGGTCTTGAGGACGGGCATCATCGAGCGCACACCCTGGGCCAGCTCCAGCGGGTTGGCCGTGGCCTGGCGGATCACGCCGACCGAGATGGCCTCGCGCCCGTTCAGGCGCACGCGGCTGCGGTCGCTGGCGGCGCCCTCTTCCACCCGTGCCACGTCGCGGATGCGCACCGGAAACCCGTTGACCGTGCGGATCACCACCTCGGCAAACTGCCCAGGCGTGGCCAGGTCGGTCTGCGAGGTGACGCTGAACTCGCGCTGCTGCGACTCGATGCGGCCCGCGGGTAGCTCCAGGTTGTTCTTGCGGATGGCGTCTTCCACATCCTGCGTGGTCAGGCGGTACCCCGCCATGCGTTCGGGGTCGAGCCACACGCGCATGGCGTACTTGCGCTCGCCGTAGATGGGCACGTCGGCCACGCCGGTCACCGTCTGCAGGCGCGGCTTGACGATGCGGTTGACCAGGTCGTTGATCTCCAGCGGGCTGCGCGTGTCGCTGCTGAAGGCCAGCCACATCACGGGCGAGGCGTCGGCCTCAACCTTGGCGATGACGGGTTCGTCCACCGCGTCGGGCAGGCGGTTGCGCACGCGGGCCGTGCGGTCGCGCACTTCGGCGGCGGCGTTGTCGGCATCCTTCTCCAGCCGAAAACGCACGCTGATCTGGCTTTGCTCGGGGCGGCTGATGGAGGTGATCACGTCCACCGCGTCGATGCCGGCGATGGAGTCCTCGAGCGGCTTGGTGACCTGCGACTCGATCACCTCGGCCGAGGCGCCCGCGTAGCGCACGCTGACCGTGACTACGGGCTCGTCGATCTTAGGGTATTCGCGCACCGACAGGCGCGTGAAGCTCACCGCGCCGATCAGCAGCACCAGCAGCGACAGAACGGTGGCAAAGACCGGCCGGCGTATCGATATTTCAGCGAGTTGCATGGCAGTGGGGGCTTCGGTCAGTCGGTCAGTCGGTCACTCGGTCAATCGATCCGGGGGGCGGGGGCGGGGCTCAGGCCGGTGCGCGCGCACCGGAGGGCGCCGCGCGCCCGCCGGGCCCGCCTGCGGCCAGGCAGGGGTTGGTGCCTGGCAGCGGTGCCACCAGCGCAGGGGCCGACGCAGCGGCCACCGGCGCTGCCGGCGCGGCCGCGGGCACGGGGGCCGCAGCCACGGGCGCGCCGCTGGGCGCCCCCGCCACGCCTGGGGCCGGCACATCGGCGGGCACCCCTGCGCTGGCCGCAGCGCCAGCGCCCGATGCCGCCCGTGCGGGCCCGGGCGCCGCGCCACCGGCCGGTTTGCCCAGCTCCACCACGCGCACGGGCGCGCCGTCCTTCTGGATGCGTTGCTGTCCTGCCGAAACGACCAGGTCGCCCGCGCTCAGGCCATCGACCACCTCGACGAAACCAGGCGTACGCGCGCCCAGCTTCACCGGCGTGCGGCGGGCCACGCGGCTGCCGGGCTCCTTGCCTTCGACGATCTTGAACACATAGGGGTTGGTGCCCTCAGGCACCACGGCCTCTTCGGGGATGACGCTCGCATTGGCGCGCTCGGCAAACACGGCGGTCACGCGGGCGAACATGCCGGGGCGCAGCTGCAGGCGGCGGTTGTCGATACAGCCACGCACCGCGATGGAGCGGCCGTCGGCGTCGATCTGGGGGTTGATGGCCTGCACCACGGCGCCGTAGCGCACGCCCGGCAGCGCATCGAAGGAGACCTGCGCGGTCTGGCCGGTGCGCACCTTGCTCTGCAGGCGCTCGGGCAGGCGGAAGTCCACGTACACGGCGTCGAGGTCTTCCACGTTGACGATGTCGGCACCGTCCTTGAGGTAGTCGCCCACGTTCACGCCGCGGATGCCGGCGATGCCGTCAAAGGGCGCCACGATCTTCAGGCGCGATGCGGTGGCCTGCGCCAGCGACAGCTTGGCCTGCGCCACTTCGAGGTTGGCCGCGCTCTCGTCCACCGAGCGCTGGCTGATGAAGCCCTGGGCCACGAGCTCCTGGTTGCGCTTGTGGTTGGCCTGGGCGATGGACATCTCCGCCTGGCTCTGCTGGATCTGGGCGCGGGGCAGCTGGTCGTCGAACTGCACCAGCACCTGGCCGCGCTTGACGCGCTGGCCGTCGCGAAAGTTCAGCTGGGTGATGCGGCCGCTGACCTCGGGGCGCAGCACCACGCTCTGGCGCGACCTGAGGCTCCCCACGGCCTCGGCGTCGTCGCGCAGCGCCATCTGGCGCACGGGCACGGCTTCCACCATGGCCACGCGGCCCGCACCGCCGCCCTGCGCTCCACCACGTGCAGAGCCGGCCGGGGCGCCACTGGCGGCGGCGGGCGCTGCGGGCGCTCCGTCAGTGCGCGGAGCCTGGGCAGGTTTTTGCAGCCACCATGCAGCACCCAGGGCAGCTGCGATGCCGACGACAGCGAAAACGATGGTTCTTTTCTTGGACGCCATGGATCAATGAAACCGGTGGAAGAGCGGAATGCAACCAAAGAATGTATCAGTCCGTGTCAGACACTGCAGTGACTGACGCCTTGACCGAAGGTCAATTCCCCAGTTTTACGCAGGCTTTACACAAAGCGACCACTCACCCCAGGCGCTGCGGCGCAGATCCCGAGGCGCTGTGTTGCTGGAATGCACACCGCGTGCCAGCTTCAATGCCCAAAGGCGCGCGTCAGCCCCTGCCGCGGGCCTGGTCCACGCCCTTGTTGGCCAGGGCATCGGCGCGTTCATTGCCGGGGTCGCCCGAGTGCCCCTTCACCCAGCGCCAGTCGATGCGGTGGCCGCCGGTGCTGACCAGCGCATCCAGGCGCTGCCACAGCTCCACGTTCTTGACGGGCTGCTTGGATGCGGTGCGCCAGCCCTTGGCCTTCCAGCCGTGGATCCACTCCGTGATGCCCTTGCGCACGTATTCGCTGTCCAGGAACAGCGTGACCGCGCAGGGCCGCTTGAGCGCCGTCAGCGCCTCGATCACCGCCATCAGCTCCATGCGGTTGTTGGTGGTGCCCAGCTCGCCACCGAACAGCTCCTTTTCGGTGTCGCCCGCGCGCAGCAGCACGCCCCATCCGCCGGGGCCGGGGTTGCCCTTGCAGGCGCCATCTGTGTATATCACTACCTGATTCAAACCGTATTCCTGTCTTTGTCGTGTTGCTTGAACGATGCCGGGCGCTTGCGGGCCACGGGCTGCGCTGCGGGTGCGGCCGGCGCCGTTGCCGTGTGGGCCCGGTTGGCAATGGGCACGGTGCCGGCGGACCGCTGGCGCTGCGTGCGCCAGGCGGGCTCCAGCAGCCGCATGCCGTGCACCCGCTTGACGGCCACCACGAAGTAAGCCGCCCCGAAGATGGGCCACCACTTCTCCCCCCAGGGGTCCATGAAGCCGAAGCGGTCCAGCCACTGGGTGCTGCGCACTGCAGGACGATAACAGCCAAACTGGGCCGACTCGACCTCGAAGCTGAGCAACCGCAGCCAGTCGCGCAGGCGGCGGTAGCCGATGAACTCGCCCACATCGGGCAGGTACAGGTGGCCCTTGCCCAGGCGCTGGTACAGCCGCGCCCGCCGCTGGCGCAGGCCCCACAGGCTGGCGGGGTTCAGGCCGCTGATGACCACCCGCCCCTCGGGCATCAGCACCCGCTCCACCTCGCGCAGCGTGGCGTGGGGGTCGATGCTCAGCTCCAGGGTGTGGGGCAGCACCAGCAGGTCGAGGCTGTTTTCTGCAAACGGCAGGGCCACGGACTCTGTCAGCAGGTCGATGGCGCGGCGCTCGGGCGGCACAGACCCTCCCGCAGACACCGCATCAGCATCAGCGGCGCCGGCCGAGGGGCCCGACATGGCGCCTGCCGCAAAACCTTCCTGCCCCAGCGCCAACCACTGGTGCGGCATGCGGTTCGCGCGCAGGCCGTCCAGCAGCGGCATGCCGAGCTGCAGGCTGTGGTAGCCGAAGATGTCGGCCACCGCGTCATCGAAGCGCGCCTGCTCCCACGCCAGCAGGTACCGGCCCGGCGGGGAGTCGAACCACCGGTGCAAACCTATAATTTGATCGCTCATGAACTTGCTGCCGCTGCCCGCCTTTACCGACAACTACATCTGGATGCTGCACGACGCGCACCAGGCCATCGTCGTCGACCCCGGGGATTGCGCGCCTGTGTTGCAGGCCCTGCAGCGCCTGGGCGTGCAGTTGCAGGCCATTCTAGTCACGCACCACCATGCCGATCATGTCGGCGGGGTCGATGCGCTGCGCGAGGCCACCGGCGCCGTGGTCTACGGCCCGGCCCGCGAGCGCATCCCCGAGCCGCTGGTGCGGCTGGCGCAGGGCGACACCGTGGATGCGCTGGGCCTGCACTTTGCGGTGATCGATGTGCCCGGCCACACGGCGGGCCACATCGCCTACTACTGCGCGGCGTTCGATGGGGCGCCGCTGCTGTTTTGCGGCGACACCTTGTTTTCGGGCGGATGCGGACGGCTGTTCGAGGGCACGCCGGCCCAGATGCTCGGCTCGCTCGACCAGCTCGCGGCGTTGCCCGGCGATACCCGCGTATGCTGCGCGCACGAATACACACTGTCCAACCTGAAATTTGCGCGCGCCGTGGAACCCGGCAACGCAGCATTGCTCCACTACACCACCCAGTGCGAAGCGCTGCGTGCCGGCCACCAGCCCACGCTGCCCTCGAACATGGCGCTGGAGCGAGACATCAACCCCTTCCTGCGCACACGGCAGCCTGGCGTGGCCCACGCGGCCCAGGCTTTCGATGCGCAGGTCCACCAAGACGACGCCGTAGCGGTACTGGCCGCGCTGCGCCAATGGAAGAACGAGTTCCGATGAAAATTTTGCACATTGCCTGCCTGGCAGCAGCCGTATGGCTCACCGGCTGCGCCACCACGGGCACCACGCAAGACCCCAACGCCACCACCGACGCCAAGGCCACCACCACCGCCAACACCCCGTCGGCCCGCGCCCCGCACACCCCCGTCATCCCCAACGGCCCGCTGCGCCCCATCACAGCAGCCCAGGCCGCCAGCGGCGAGGTCGCATCGCTCTCGGCCCCCGCCGACCTGTGGGACCGCATCCGCCGCGGCTTTGCGATGCCCGACCTGCAGCACGAACTGGTGCAGGACCGCGAGCAGTGGTACGCCACCCGGCCCGACTACATGCAGCGCATGACCGAGCGCTCGAGCAAGTACCTGTTCCACATTGTCGAAGAGCTGGAGCGCCGCGGCATGCCGACCGAACTGGCCCTGCTGCCGTACATCGAAAGCGCCTTCAACCCCCAGGCGGTGTCCAGCGCCAAGGCGGCCGGCATGTGGCAGTTCATGCCCGCCACCGGCAACTATTTCGACCTCAAGCAGAACGCATTCCGTGACGACCGCCGTGACGTGCTGGCCTCGACCCGCGCCGCGCTCGACTACCTGCAAAAGCTGTACGGCATGTTCGGCGACTGGCACCTGGCCCTGGCCGCCTACAACTGGGGCGAAGGCAGCGTGGGCCGCGCCATCGCGCGCAACCAGAAGCTAGGCCTGGGCACCAGCTACACCGACCTCAACATGCCGGCCGAGACCCGCATGTACGTGCCCAAGCTGCAGGCCGTGAAGAACATCGTGGCCCACCCCGAAGCCTTCCGCACCGAGCTGCCGCTCATCGAGAACCACCCGTACTTCCAGACCGTGGACATCACCCACGACATGGACGTGGCGCTCGTGGCGCAGCTGGCCGGCATCCGCGAAGAAGACTTCCGCGCGCTCAACCCCTCGTTCCACCGCCCGGTGATCCTTGCCGCGGGCACGCCGCAGATCCTGCTGCCCTGGGACAACGCCAAAGTCTTCCAGCGCAACCTCGAAGCGCGCCGCGAAGGCCAGTACGCCAGCTGGACCGTCTGGTCCGTACCGTCCAACATGACGGTGGCCGAGGCCGCCCAGCGTGCGGGCATGAGCGAAAACGACCTGCGCAGCCTGAACAGCATCCCGCCCCGCATGCTGATCAAGGCAGGCTCGGCGCTGATGGTGCCGCGCTCGGCGGCCATCCGCCAGGACGTGTCCTCCCACCTGGCCGACAACGGACAGCTGGCCTTTGCCCCTGAGGTGGTCACCCGCAAGACCACCGTGCGCGCCGGCAAGGGTGAAACGGTGGCCAGCATCGCACGCCGCTACAAGCTGGCGGCGTCCAGCGTGGCCGACTGGAACGACGTGCGCGCAAATGCGGCCTTCAAGCTCGGGCAGCAGGTGGTGGTGTATCTGCCCGTGCGGCAGGCGCAGGCCAGCGCACGCAGCAGCGGCAGCACGCGCGCTTCAGCGCACAGCAGTGGCGGCGGCAAGCGGTCGGTGTCGGCACCCTCGCGCAAGGGCGGCACGCCCTCGAAGGTCAAGCGCCGCTGAGCGGCATCGCCACAGCGAGACCGGCGCACAAAGCGGTTCACGCGCTGAAGGCGGCGCTGCGGAAAGCCACGGCAGCGCCGCCGCCGTCCTGCGCTATGCCCCCGTATGGGGCCGCGCTCAGAAGCGCAGGTTGTGCATGCCCAGCAGCCCCAGGATGCCCATGATGATGAGGTACAGCGCCACGATGGTGCTGAGCAGGCGGGGCATCACCAGAATCAGAATGCCGGCGATCAGGGAAACCAGGGGACCGATGCTGAGGCTGAACGTCATGGCGCAATCCTTGAGGAATAAGAGCGAAAGAAGGTGGGATGACACCGGTGCGGCGCTATGGGTTGCAGCACCGGAGAGCCCAGGACTGTAGTGCATCCGTTCGCTGATTTTTCCGTCGCAGGACGCGGTGCCAGGCGGCTGTAGGCATGGCCCGCCAGATGGTTTTGCGGCCCGCCTGGGCACGCCGTCTACACGTTGAATTTCTGGCGCGCCTTGCGCACGAAATCGTTGGTGTAGGTGCGTGACAGGTCGACCTTGAAATCCGCCATTTCGGGGTGGACGCGCGACAGCACGCGCAAGGCCGTGGCCGCCCCGTCGTCCGCCATGAGGCCGTTGGTGGAATAGGTTTCGCGCACCCGGCTGAAGGCCGCCAGATACAGCCCCCGGTCTCCCATGAGGTAGCCCTGCGGCACCGCCCGCACCAGGTCGGCCGGGCCCGCCGTCTGCAGCCACTTGAGCGCGTGCACGATGCCGTTGGCCAGGGCCTGCGCCTGGGGCGCATTCTTCTGGAGGAAGGCCTGCGGCGCATACAGGCAGCTGGCGGGCATGTTGCCGCCCAGCATCTCCTGCGCGGCCTTGAGCGAGCGCAGGTCGCCCGCGATGCGGGTGTCGGCCTTTTGCTCCAGCAAGGTCATGATCGGGTCGGCATGGCACAGGGCGTGCACCTGCCCGGAGCGCAGGGCATTGAGCGCCGCCGTGCCGGACCCCACGGCCACGAAAGACACGTCCTTGGGCGTGAGCCCCGCGCGGCCCAGCAGCAGGCTGGCGGCCAGGTGCGTGGACGAGCCCACCGACGACACGCCGATGCGCCGCCCCTGCAGGTCTCCCAGGTCCTTGAAAGCCGGCATCGACCGCTGCGACACGCCCAGGGCCAGTTGCGGTGCGCGCCCCTGCACCACGAGCGAGCGGTAGGCCTGGCCCCGCGCCTGCTGGCGCAGCGTGTGCTCGAACGCACCAGCGCAGACATCGGCTGCACCGTCCTGCACCGCCTGCACCGCCAGCGCACCGGCGGAAAAGTCCCGCACAGCCACGTCCAGGCCTTCCGCCCGGAAGTAGCCCAGCTGATCTGCCAGCGCCAAGGGCAGGTGGTACAGCACGCCCTGCCCGCCCACGGCGATGGTCACGCGGCCCAGCGGCGTGGCCTCCGCCTGCGCACGCACAGCCGCAGGTGCGAACACCGTGGCCGCCGAAACAGCGGACAGTGCACCGAAGGCGCGGCGGGTGAGCAAAGGACGGTTCATGGAATCAGCAAAAGGACGATTGTTGCACCGCAACAATCGTGCCGCAGAGTGGGCCATCCCGCATTAGGGGGATTCCCAGCGGGGTTTCTACGTAAGAACCTGCCCACCCCTGGGCCGCCTGCGGCGTGCTCCCTCTCTCGCTGCGCGGGAGGGGACTGCACGCAGCGCCTCTGGGGCCTACCGATCCAGGCTACCGATACCCCACGAAGAGAATCGCGATATTCACGATGAGGGCTGCAGCCCACACGGCGCTGCGCACGGTGGGCATGTCCGAGACATACATCAGGATGTAGAACACGCGCAGCATCACGTACAGGAAAGCCAGCATGTCGAGCAGCGTCTGCCCGGCACCCAGCAGGTGCGCGATGATCACCGCGCCGATGAAGAACGGCAGTGTCTCGAAGCTGTTGGCCTGCGCCGCGTTGGCACGGGCCCGCCAGTCGGTCTGGCGCGCCATCCAGGCGCGCGGGTCGTGGTTGTCGAAGCCGCCGTCCTTGCGCGGCTTGCCCCAGCTGCCGCTCTTGGCAAGCCATGAACAGGCCAGCGGCAGCAACGCCGCGATCAGCACGCACCAGTAGGCCACCGTAAACCGTGCGACATGCATGGTGGTATTCATCTTGTATGCCTTTTGGGCCGCTACCGCTTGGTACACAAGCGCTAGCAGCTATTAAATTGTGAGTATTCTACCGGTACGGCATGGGCCCGGCACAGCCGCTCTGCTCAGCGGCGGTCCGACAGCGCATGCGCGATGGTGCCCAGGTCCACATACTCCAGCTCGCTGCCCACGGGCACCCCGCGCGCAAGCCGCGTGACGTGCACGCCGCGGCCCTTGAGGGTCTCGCTGATCACATGCGCCGTGGCTTCGCCCTCGGCGTTGAAATTGGTGGCCAGGATCACCTCCTGTACGCCCTCTTCGGCGGCGCGCTGCAGCAGCTTGTGCAGGCCGATCTCCTTGGGTCCCACGCCATCGAGCGGGCTGAGCCGGCCCATGAGCACAAAGTACAGCCCCTTGAACGCGCCCGTGCGCTCCATCGCGGCCTGGTCCGCGGGCGTCTCCACCACACACAGCCGCGACGCATCGCGCGACGGGTCCAGGCAGGTACTGCAGACCTCCGCCTCGGTGAACGTATGGCAGCGCGCACAGTGGTGTACCGACCCCACGGCATGCTGCAGCGCCTGCGACAACACCTGCGCCCCCTCCCGGTCATGCTGCAGCAGATGGAAAGCCATGCGCTGCGCAGACTTGATCCCGACCCCCGGCAACCGGCGCAGCGCCTGGATCAAAACGTCGAGGGAATCGGTGGTGGACATGGGTTGGGATGAAATTCTGAAAAACTTGGAATGCGTGTGACGCCAAGGACGGCTTCGACAGGCTCAGCCCGAACGGTTGTGTGGAGAAGAGGCTTCACCCCACACAAGCCCGCCACCACAAACAAACAACAAAAAAGTCTCGCTAAAAAACCCGGTATTCACTCCCCGCCGTCACGGCGTAGCTAGCGGGATGAGCTGCCAGGCGGACGGAACGCAGGAACCGGAACGTACTTGAAGCACGTGAGGATTCCGAGCACCGCCCAACGACGCAGATCGCCCGCTCGGTAGCCATCCTCAGAACGGGAACTTCATGCCGGGCGGGAGGCCTGGCATGCCCTGCGTCAGCTTGCCCATCTTCTCCTGCGAAGTCTCTTCCGCCTTGCGCACGGCCGCGTTGAACGCTGCCGCCACCAGGTCTTCCAGCATGTCCTTGTCTTCGGCCAGCAGGCTGGGGTCGATGGTGATGCGCTTGACGTCGTGCTTGCAGGTCATCAGCACCTTCACCAGGCCGGCGCCGGACTCGCCCTCGACTTCGATGAACGCCAGCTCGTCCTGGGCCTTCTTCAGGTTGTCCTGCATCGCCTGGGCTTGCTTCATCAGGCCGGCGAGTTGTCCTTTGTTGAACATGGTGTGTTTCCTTTGCTTTCTTTCTGGTTGATCGATACCCCTGAAGGGGTCTGAATTCGGTATCTGAATTGCACAAACAACATTGTGCTTTGCAACGCCGCCAGCCTCAGTAACTGGCGCTCCAGAGGCCAGTGCACTCGTGGAACTGGCTCCGCCAGGCCACCGAGTGCGTCTCCCTCCCGCGCAGCGAGACAGTGGGAAGGCGCCGAAGGCGACTCAGGGGGAGCTTCATCCTCTACACCGGCTTGATGCTGCCCGGCACGATTTTCGCGCCGTAGTCGCGCACCAGCGACTGCACATAGGGGTCGTTCGCCACGATGTCCTCGGCGCGGCGCTGGCGCTCGGCCGCGGCAGCTGCATTGCGGCGGGCGGGGCTGTCGATGACCACGCCCACCTCCACGCTGATCTGGCTGGCGTGCCCGGCATTCTCCAGCGCGGCGCGCAGGCGCTCGCGGGCGGTGGCCTGGTTGAGCGACTCGCGCTCCACGCGCAGCAGCCAGTGGGCACCGTCGCGCGCCACCAGCTGGGACTGCAGGGCCAGTTCGCGCACCAGGGCACTGATGGCTTCTGCCGCCACCAGCTGCTGCACGGTGGTGTGCCACACGTCGCCCTCTTCGGTGGGTGTGTAGCGCGAGGACACGGGCACCGGGGCCGAATGCGGCGCAGGCTGCAGGCGCGCACCGGGCTCGGGCGCCACGCGCACCGGAATTGCTACGAATTCAGGAGCGCCTTGCGCTGATTCAGCTTGCGGCGGACGGGCCTGGCGATCAAAATTTTGGGCATCGCGCACGGGCAAGGCCATGGCCGTGCCGGAGGCTGCGGGCGCCACCGCGACTGCTGCGCCGCCCGCCTCTTCGTCGGAGCCTGGCCAGGGTGGCGGCTCGGACGACGCATCGTCATCCGACATCGCGGCAGCAGGCGCTGGCGGCACAACGCAAGGAGAAGGCGCGGCGACCACGGCGGCCGCAGCGGGAGGCTGCGCGGCCGATGGCTGGGGCGCGACGGCGGCGGTGTCTGGTGCCGCAGCAGGCACGGGCCGCACCACGGCCGGTGTGGCCTGCATCGCCGAAGCGGGTGCGCCCGCGGCGTGCGGTGCCGGCCCCGCAGAGGCCTGCGCCGGTGCGGGTTCAGCCCGCGTCAGAGTTTTTTTTTCAGCCGATTCGCCGCTGGGCTTGAAGGCCAGGAGGCGCAGCAGCACCATGGTCAACGCGGCGTATTCGTCCGGCGCCAGGCCCAGCTCGCCGCGCCCGTGCAGGCACAGGCTGTACAGCAGCTGGGTTTCGTCGGCGGGCATCAGGCCGGCCAGGCGGGCTGTCTCGACGGCTTCAGGGTCGTTGGCGTCCACGGCAGCGGCCATCTGCGGCACGGCCTGGAACACCGCCATGCGCTGCAGCACGGCGCTCATCTCTTCCAGGGTAGACGCGGCCGACAGGCCATTGAGGCGCAGCGTATCGGAGGTCTCCACCACCGCCCGGCCGTCGGCGTGCGCCAGCGCGTCGATGAGGCGGAACACGTACGAGCGGTCCACCGCGCCCAGCATCTGGCGCACGCCGGCCTCCTGCAACTGGCCGCTGCCGAAGGCGATGGCCTGGTCGGTGAGCGACAGCGCATCGCGCATGGAGCCACGCGCCGCACGCGCCAGCAGGCGCAGGGACTGCGGCTCGGCCGGCACGTTCTCCTGCGCCAGCACGCGGGTCAGGTGGTCCAGCACGGTCTCGGGCGCCATGGGCCGCAGGTTGAACTGCAGGCAGCGCGACAGCACGGTGACCGGCACCTTTTGCGGGTCGGTCGTGGCCAGCACGAACTTGAGGTATTCGGGCGGCTCTTCCAGCGTCTTGAGCATGGCGTTGAACGCCGTGTTCGTGAGCATGTGCACTTCGTCGATCATGAAGACCTTGAAGCGCCCCGCCACCGGCTTGTACACGGCCTGCTCCAGCAGGCTTTGCACCTCGTCCACGCCGCGGTTGGAGGCGGCGTCGAGCTCGGTGTAATCCACGAAGCGGCCGCTGTCGATGTCGGTACACGCCTGGCACACGCCGCAGGGCGTGGCGGTGATGCCGCCATGGCCATCCGTACCCTGGCAGTTGAGCGACTTGGCCAGGATGCGCGACACGGTGGTCTTGCCCACGCCCCGCGTGCCGGTGAACAGGTACGCATGGTGCAGCCGCTGCTGCGTGAGGGCGTTGGTCAACGCCTGCACCACGTGCTCCTGCCCCACCATTTCCGTGAAATTGCGGGGACGGTACTTGCGGGCGAGCACGAGATAGGACATTCGGTCGATTCTACGGGTTGAGCCGGCGGCTTTGCCGGTCCGGGGGCGATGGGATGCCGGGCCGTTCAGGATTGCGGCGGCGCCCCACGGGCCTAGAGTGCAGTGGCTCGCCCCCGGGCGCGTAGCGAAGCCTTGCGGCAGCCAAGGCCATGCACCGTGGACGGAAAGAGGCCGCCGCATCCAGCGTACAATCGTGGGTGACGGGCCTCCCCGCATGGTGAAGCGGCCAACCGGGTCAGGTGGGGAACCAAGCAGCCCTAACTGTGGAGTCAGTGCCGGGGGTAAGGCTCGTCAACTTCTTTTTTATCTTTGCGTGTGCTGCCATCTCGTGCTGCAGCCCATGCGCAAGGATCGCCAGTGCGCAGTACATGCCGCTCTGGCCGTACCCCCATCCACACCACCGCGCCCTCCATGGCTTGCGTATGCCGCTGGCGCCCCGCTGCCCGCTGCGCATAGCGGTGTCAGTGATTTCCCACGCCGTCTTGAGGCATTCGATGCTGAACCTGCACGGGCGATGACAGCACACTTTGTTGCATCGTTTCAGCCTTTCTTCTCATGGGTGCCGCCATGCCAAACCGCAACACAGCGCAGGTGTCTTCCACTCGCCGCCCGTTGGCGACAAAGCTGTTTCTGTTCCGCCCCACCCGTGCGTCGGCGCATGCCACGATGCGCAGTCCCCATACGCCCACCCAAGCGCCCGCCCCTGCGCCCCGAAGGCATGCCTCCCGCAAGGTGGCCGCCTGGGTCACCCCATGCCTGTCGGCCGCGCTGGCGCTGCCGGCGCTGGCCGTGGAGTCCTCAGGGTTCGGCGATGACGCCATGGCGTCGCTGCAAGAGCAGACACGCTCGGCCACCGCGGCGCCAGCGTATGAGGTCAACACCCTGGTCCTGCCCAATCTGGGTGATACCTCCTTCGGCAGCAACAACCCGTCGCAGCGCCCCGGCAGCGCCAGCGGCTTTGCCAACGCCACGCAGCACATCGACGTCACGCGCTGGCTCACGCCGGATGCGCCGCGCAGCGTGGGCTTCTCGCTGGGCCTCACATCGGCCGCGCCGTCGGCCCATTCGCTCGCCAATGCCGGCAACAGCCTCAACGGCGCCGCTGCAGCTCCCTCCAGCCTGGACCTGGGCGTGCGGTGGCGGTCGCGCCTGGCCAGCGGCCGTCACCTGGATGTATCGGCCTGGGCACAGACACCGCAACTGGCGCAGTCGCCCGATGCCATGGGCCTGATCTGGCAACAGCAGCAGCCGGTGTACGGCACGCGGGTGGAGATGCAGTGGGCTTCGTCTCGCACCCGCGGCCTGGTGCCGGAATTCGGCGCCATCGGGGTGCAGCTGCAGGGCGGCTCCCGCCTGGTGCTGCGGGCACGCAAGGGCGGGCCCATGCTGTACTACAGAGCTAAATTCTGACCCCCCTGAAGCTCTGACTCCCCCTGAGACGCTGCGCGTCTTCCCCCTGAGGGGGACGCGTCCAGTGGACCGGCGGAGCCGGATCCACGGTGGCGCGGGCGTTGGTGGAGCGCCAGTTGCGGACGGCAGTAATCTTTATGCGCCTTGCGCCAGCCAGCGCAGGGCGCCTTCGGCGGCCACGCGGCCGCTGGCCATGCTGGCGGTGAGCAGGTAGCCGCCAGTGGGGGCCTCCCAGTCGAGCATTTCGCCAGCGCAGAAGACGCCGGGCACGGCCGTGGCCATGAGGTGGGGGTCGAGCGCCTCGAAGGCCACGCCGCCGGCGGTGCTGATGGCTTCGTCCAGCGGGCGCGTGGCGACCACGGTGATGGGCAGGGCCTTGATGGCGTGGGCCAGGGCCACGGCGTCGTTCACGCCGTCCTTGCCCAGGTGTTCGTACAAGATGCCCGCCTTGATGCCGTCCAGCCCCAGGCGGCTCTTGAGGTGGCTGGACAGCGACCGCGATCCGCGCGGGTGGCGCACTTCGACCAGCACGCGCTCTGGGCTGTGGTCGGGCAGCAGGTCCAGGTGGAAGGTGGCGTGCCCCTGGGCCTGCACTTCGTCGCGCAGCAGGTGCGACACCGCATAGACCAGGCTGCCCTCCACGCCCGTGGCGGTGGCCACGAACTCGCCGCGGCGGCTGAAGGTGCGGCCCTGGCTGTCGGTGAAGTTCAGCTGCACGGTCTTGAAGGGCTGGCCCGCAAAGCGCTCGGCAAAGTGCGGCGTCCACCCCACCACCGGGGCGGGCGTGCGGCCCAGCAGCTCCTGCAGGAATTCGCGGCGGGTCTCGCCGGTGGGCGCGGCCGAGCGCATGACGTCGAAGCCGCAGTTGGACGGCCGCAGCGGCTCCACGGCCACGCCGCGCTCGGCGAGCAAGGGCACCCAGGCGCCGTCGGACCCCAGGCGCGCCCAACTGCCGCCGCCCAGGGCCAGCACCACGGCCCGCGCGCGCACCGTCGATTCAGCAGGCTCACCGCCCGCCGATGGGGCAGCAAAACGCAGCGCACCATCGCCTTTCCAGCCCAGCCAGCGGTGGCGCATGTGGAACTGCACGCCCTGCGCCCGCAGGCGCTGCAGCCAGGCCCGCAGCAGCGGGGCGGCCTTCATGTCGGCCGGAAACACGCGGCCCGAGGTGCCGACGAAAGTCTCCACCCCCAGGCTTTGCGCCCAGGCGCGCAGCGCGGGGCCGTCGAAGCCCTGCAGCAGCTGCGCGACCTGGGGCTGGCGCGCCCCATAGCGCGTAACAAAGGCGTCGTGCGGCTCCGAATGCGTGAGGTTGAGCCCGCCCTTGCCCGCCAGCAGGAACTTGCGGCCCACGGAGGGCATGGCGTCGAACAGATGCACGCCGACGCCGCCCTGCGCCAGCACCTCGGCGGCCATCAGCCCGGCGGGGCCGCCGCCGATCACGGCGACGTCGCAGTGCAGGTCAGCCACCGGGTCGGGCGAAGAAGGCGTGGTTGTTGTCATGAAGGAAACCTTGTGAAGGGGAGCGTGTGGCGGTAGCGGGTAGCGGCGTGACAGGTTCAGAACAGTGAACGCTGCGGCGAATCGGGGTCGGTGCCCGCAGGCGCAGCGGGCGTGGATGTGGGCGCGGGCGCTGCAGGCGGCGCAGCGGGGGCCGGAGTATGCCTGATGCCCTCGCCACTCCCCGCGGGGGCGGCCGGATGGCCTGGACCAGCGGGGGTTGACGGTGCCAACACTGGTGCTGGTGCTGGTGCTGGTGCTGGTGCTGGTGCTGGTGCTGGTGCTGGTGCTGGCGGTGGCGTTGCTGCCTGGGCCAGCCGGGCGGCTGGTGGTGCCTCCACTGCAGGCGCGGCAACCCTTGCAACCTCGGCATGGCCCTCCTGCACCATCACCATTCGCCCGTCGCCGGTGAGGAATGCGGCGCGCACGGGCTCGCCCGGCGTCTGGCGCTGCACCGCGTCGCGGTAGCGGCGCAGCTGGGCCATCAATGCGGGCTGGCGCTCGGGCTCGGCGGCGCTTTTGTAGTCGAGCACCCACCAGCCGGCACGCTCGGCCGGTTGCGTGCAGTGCACCAGGCGGTCCAGGCGCAGGCTCTGGCCGCCGTGGCGCAGCGGGGCCTCGTTGATGGCGGTGTCGACGGCCTCAGGGTCCCACGCCCATGCGCCCTCGCCCGCCAGAATGCGCTGGGCGGTCTGCGCGGCCACCCGGGCTGCGGCGGGGGCGATGTCGAAGTCCTGCGCCAGGCGGGCCACGCGCACGGCGGGCCAGCCGTGGGCACGCAGGTCGGCCAGCGGTGCACCGGCCACGCCCGCCTGCTCCAGCAGCTGGTGCATGGCCTCGCCCAGGCGCGATGCGGGGGTGGACGGTGTCGCCACGCCGTGCTCCAGGTCCACCGCACTGTTGGTGGGTGCATCTGCAGCAGCCACTGCGGGTCTGGCGGGGGGCATGCGCAGGTGCTCGGGCACGGTCGGCAGTTCGGCCAGCGTGAAGCGCGCGGGCGATGCGGCGCCCGGTGCAAGCTCTCCAGCGCCCTCCAGACCTTCGTGCGCACCGCCCGGAGGCACGCCGCCCGGGGCCATGTCCACATCCTCCATCAGGGGCGTGAGGCGGTTCCACCAGCTGCCCGGCGCCGACGCGCTGGGCTGCACCGACGAGATCGCCAGGCAGTGCTTGGCACGTGTCATGGCCACGTAGAGCATGTTCAGCTCTTCACGCTGGCGGGCCTGCTGCTCGGTGGCGAGCACGTCCACCGCACTGGGCGGCGGGCTCGATTCGCTGGCCAGAAAGACGAAGCCCGTGGGTGCCGTCTGCTCGCCCGGCCAGTCCACCAGCACGCCCATGGTCTCGGCCTTTTGCGAGCGCGTGTCGGTGTCCAGCAGCAGCACGCAGCGCGCCTCCAGGCCCTTGGCGCCGTGCACGGTCAGCAGGCGGATCGCCTGGGCATCGGCACGGCCCGGCGCGCGCACGCCGCCGCGCTTCATGGCCCGCACAAACGCATAGGGCGTGAGGTAGCGCCCGCCATCGTGCTGCAGCGCGGCCGACAGCAGCGCGCGCAGGTTGGCCTGCACCGCCAGGCGCTGGGTGGCAGGCGCTGCGGCGGCAAAGCGGGCCAGCACGTCGCCGTGCTGGTAGATGGCGTGCAGCGCGTCGTGCGGCGGCAGGCTGTCCACCCAGGCTTTGTATTGCATCAAAACAGGCCCTACCGCTTGATGGTCGGGCGCCAGCAGCTCTGTTTTTTGTAGCAAATCGAGCCAACTGGTGGCCGCATGCTCCGGCTGGCGGCGCAGCAGGGCCAGCGCCACCAGGGCGTCGTCAGGCAGGCTGAACAGCGGCGAGCGCAGCGCCCGCGCGAGCGACAGGTCGTGCCCGGTGGACACCAGCGCGTCCAGCAGCGCCACGATGTCCTGCACCTCGGGCGCGTCGAACAGGTCGGCTTTTTCGGGCTGCACGCACGGCAGGTGCAGCGCACGCAGGGCGTCCTGCATGGCGGCCAGGCGGTCGCGCTTGCGGGCCAGCACCAGCACTTCGTTCGGCGATGTTCCCTGCGCGATCTGGGCGGCCACCCAGGCGGCGGCCTGGGTGCATTCGCGCATGCGCTGGGTTTCTTCGGCCTCGTGGCGCGGCTCGGTCAGGCTGTCGCGCCAGGCCATGGGGTCGGTGCCGGGGCCATCGTCGGCATCCGCGGGCAGGATGGCCGGCAGGCGCAGCAAGGTGCCCGGGTCGGTCGACTCGGTGGTGTGGTCGCGAAAGCCCGTGGTCTCGTGCTGCGCCTGCGCCGTGCCCATCACGTGGTTGACGGCGGCGATCACGCCCGTGGCGTTGCGGCGGGTGTGGTCGCAGCTGAGCAGGTCGCCCGCCAGGCCGTTGCGCACAAAGGCCTGCGCCGCGATGAACACCTGCGGCTCGGCGCGGCGAAAGCGGTAGATGCTCTGCTTGGGGTCGCCCACGATGAACACGCTCGGGGCCGTGGCGCCGCCGCCCGAGCCCGCGTAGCCCGACAGCCACGCGTGCAGCGCCTGCCACTGCAGCGGGTTGGTGTCCTGGAATTCGTCGACCAGCAGGTGGCGCACGCGCGCGTCCAGCCGCTCCTGCACCCAGCCCGACAGGATGGGGTCGGACAGCATGACCAGCGCGGTGCGCTCCACGTCGTTCATGTCCACCCAGCCGTGCTGGTTCTTCACCGCGGCGAACTCCGCGATGAGCCGCCGCGCCAGGCGTGCCATGCGCTGCTGGTGCTGCCAGGCGGCGTGCTGGCGCCGTGCGACCAGCAGGCGCTGCAGTTCGGGCTCTGCCTCCTGCGCGGCCGGAAACTTCTCCAGGTTCTTGGACAGCCGGTCTTCCTTGGCCACGAACATTGCGCGGCGCAGCTGGTCGAGCCGCTGGTTCAGGTCAGCACACGCCAGCGCGTCGATGATGGCGTCGGCCGCTTTTTGCGGGGTCTTGTTGGCTTCGGCCCCCAGCGCCTTGGCGCGGGCCAGCCAGCGCTGGTGGCAGGCATCGCCCTGCAGCGCATCGGCCGGGTCGGCGCAGCCTGCGAGGTCGGGATACGCGGCCTGGAACGGCGGCACCGAGGCCTCCACCACGCCCACCGCATCGGCCAGGTCGAACTCCACCCGCTTGGACAGCGCGGCCGCCAGGGCCTTGTGCGTTTGCGAGCGGCCGTGCTGCGCCACCACGGCTTCGTAGTCGGCCCGCAGGCCGGGGCTGTCGGCCACGGCCTGCAAGAAGGGGCTCCAGACCTCGCGCACGGCTTCGGCGTCGTCCTCCAGCAGCTCGAAGTGGGCAGGCAGTCCCTGCGACTGCAGCAGCGCCAGCGGCGCCGTGCCCAGCAGCGCCGCGAACCAGCTGTGGAAGGTGCGGATCTGCACCGGCCGCCCGCTGGCCAGCATCTGGCGGTATAGATTTTGTAGCGCCTCGCGCTTGTCCAGTGCGCCTTCCGGGCTGATTCCGCGTGCGATCAGCTCGCGGGTCAGGTCGGGCAGCGGGACATGGGCAAAGGCTTCGAGCCACTCCTGCAGCCGCTGGCGCATCTCGCCCGCGGCCTTCTTGGTGAAGGTGATGGCCAGGATCTCGTGCGGCGCGCAGCCGTCGAGCAGCGCCCGCAGCATGCGGGACACCAGCATCCAGGTCTTGCCCGCGCCCGCGCAGGCTTCCACCGCCACGCTGCGCTGCGGGTCGCAGGCGATGGCGTAAAACGCCTCGCGCGAGACGGGCCGGCCGTTGTGTTCGTATGCGGCGTTCATTTAACGAGCCCCTTTGAAGAGGTTTTTTTGAACGGCGATGAGCAAGCGGACGTTGAAACTGGCGCGGCCAAGGCGTGGAGACACCGAGCAAGGGCCGCCCCGCAGCGAGGGTGTCGTCCCCCTGCCCGCGTAGCGCAGCGAAGCGAGAGCGGGGGGAAGGCGCGCAGCGCCTCAGGGGGGTGCACTCTACTCATTCCAGAAATCCTTGCGGCACAGCCCGCGCGCCGCACAGTATTCGCACACCATGCCCTCACCGAGCGCGGGCAAAGGGTCACCCGCGGCGATGCGCTCGAAGTCGTGCTGTATGCCCTCGACGAGCAGGTCGCGCAGGTGCACCACGTCCTCCTGCTCGTGCATCTGCGTCTCGCCGCGCTCGCCCACGTTCACATAGGCGGCGCGCAGCGTGTCGTGGCTGAGCAGCGCGGCGTAGAACGCGAGCTGGGTGTCCTCGGCGCCAGACTGGATGCGCTTTCGCGTCACGGTGTCGTTCTCGGTCTTGTAGTCGATGACCAGCGTGGCAGGCTCGCCCTGCGCAGCCACCGCAGGGACGGTGTCGACGGCATCGACGGCATCCACGCGGTCGAGCGTGCCGACGAGCTCCAGGCTGCCCAGCGGCTGCGTGGTGCGCAGCTCGGCCTGGCGAAAGCGGGCGCCGGTCTGCTCGTGCTGGGCCAGCCAGCGCAGGTAGCCGTCGCGCACCTGCGGCCAGCCAGCTGCAAAGGGCAGGAAGTCGCCCTCGCCCAGGCGCTGCTCGCGGGTCACTGCCTGGGCCGCCGCGTCCATGCGCGCCACCCGCTCGGGCGGGCTCTGCACCGGGTCGGCCAGCAGGGCTTCGTGAAAGTGCTGCAGCACCGCATGCAGCCAGTTGCCGAAGTCGCGCTTGTCCACGTCGGCGGCCAGTTCATCGGCCTCCTGCAAGCCCAGTTGGCGCAGCGCGAAAAATCGGTACGGGCAGTGCCGCAGGTCTGAATACGCGGTCGACGAGAGGCGCTGCACGGGCAGCCGGTCGCCCTGCGGCTGGGGCCGCTCGGTGGGGGCGGCGTCCACGGTGCGCTGCGTGCGGCTGTCTGCGCCGCCCTGCGCCGCGCCGTCCAGGTGCAGCGCCAGCACCAGCGGGCTGGCCAGCAGGGGCTCGCCACCCTCGTCGCCGGTGCGCCACAGCACGTCCACGGCGGGGGTCTGCAGCGCGTGTTGCCAGGCGGCGCGCTGGGCCATCTCTGCCGATGCCCGCGTGGGCAGGCCCCAGGCTTCGCGTTGCGCCTGCGTCCATTCGCCGGCTGGCTCGGGTGCGGCCTGCAGGCGCTTTTCATCGCAACCGGGCAGCACCAGCGCCGCAAACGGGCGCGCCAGCAGCTGGGGCATGGGCAGCACCACCACCGGCGCATCGCCCATCTGCGCGGGCACGTAGCGGTCGGCCTCCAGCACCTCGTTGGCCCAGCGCGTGAACTCGGCCAGCGTCATGCGGCGGCCCGCGCCGTCGCCCCAGCCGTCGAGCTCCGCCTCCTGCCCGGCCTGCAGGCGCAGGGCCGACAGCACGCGCGCGCCGGCGGCGTCTTCTTCGAGCACGGTCCATTGCCCGGTGTCGACCAGCAGCGTGCGCAGGGCCTGCAGCCACTGGGGCAAGGCACGCGCCGCCCGCAGGCTGTCACGCCAGTCCTGCACCTGCGCCACCACCAGCGCCACGTCGGGCACGCTCGCCCAGTCGTGCCGGGCCACGTGGCCCCACGATGCCATGGCGGATTTGCGCAGTGCGCGCTCCAGGCGGGCCAGCAGCGCGGCATCGGCACGGGGCACGTGCTTGAGCCAGTCCAGCACGGCGTCCGTGGTGGCGTCCCAGGCGCACCCGGTGAGCGCGGCCATCAGGCGCGCGGCAGCCCGCGTGGTCGACAGGGTCCAGCCGTTTTCATCGCGCACCGCCACACCGGCGCTGGCCAGGTGGGCGCCGATGCGGCGGGTGAGCGCGCGGTCGTTGGCGGCCAGCGCTACCGGAATGCGCCCTGCGGCCAGGTGGGCCAGCACACAGGCGGCTGCGCGCTGCGCCTCGTCTTCGGCGTCCTGCGCCGCATGCAGGGCCACGCGGCCGTGGCCGGCCGCGGGCTTGTCGGGCGATCCGGTCCACAGTGCCAGGGACGACGCCTTGCCGCCCCAATGCGCCTGCAGCGCCTGGGCCAGCGCATCGGGCTGAAAGCCGGGCAGCAGCACCAGCGCATCGATGGACCTGGCGACGCCGGGCTCGAACAGCACGTCGGTGGCGTGGCGCGATGCCAGTACCCATTCGAGCGCAATGCGCGCCACCACGGCCTCGAACCGCAGGGCCGAGCCTTCGTCCGCGGGCGGGAGCAGTGCGCGCGCCTGCTCGCCCCAGGCCTCGCGCTGCGACGGCGGCACGGCAGCCACTGCCGGTGCCAGCTGGGCCGCCGCCTCCTGCAGGGGCGTGGCCAGCACATCACGCTGCGCCGACAAACCGGCCTTGTCGAGCAACAGGCGGGCAGTGAGCGTATCGCGCGCCACGTCCCCCGCCAGGTCGTCCCCTTGCGGCACGAAAGCCGCCAGTTGGCGCGCCCAGTTGCGCGTGGTCTCGAAACGGGGCGCAAAGCCATCCGGGTGCGCCATGCCCCAATACCGCTGTGCCCAGGGCATCAGCTGCGCGTACGGCACCAGCACCACCGTGCGCGCCGGGTGGGCGGCGCACTGCTCGATGTGCAGGGCGACCTGGGCCAGAACACGCCGCCACAAGAGGGTGCACTGATCGGTTTTCGCTATGACTGTCATAGCGTCACAGGGCCCGGCCATACCGGTGTACGTGGGATTGGTTTCTGTCACAATGCCCAGACTTTATACGTACCCCGGTCGCAACCCGCCCAGACACAAGGAATACGCCATGGCCAGCGAACTCATCAAACATCTCTCCGACGCAAGCTTCGAAGCCGACGTGCTGAAGGCCGGCACCCCGGTGCTGGTGGACTACTGGGCCGAATGGTGCGGCCCCTGCAAGATGATCGCCCCCATCCTGGACGAAGTGGCCGGCACCTACCAGGGCAAGCTGCAGATCTCCAAGATGAACGTGGACGAGAACCGCGAGATCCCCGCCAAGTACGGCATCCGCGGCATCCCCACGCTGATGCTCTTCAAGGACGGCCAGCTGGCCGCCACCAAGGTCGGCGCCATGAGCAAGGCCCAGCTGACCGCCTTCATCGATCAGCAACTGGCCTGATCCCCCATGCCTCGCAGATCTGGCAGTCTGGCGGGGCATTTTTCTTTGGGCTTGCGCACCTTGGGCTGCACTGGCGATCGATCAAATCGCCAGCCCCTGAATATCCCGATTTTTTTCCTGTCATAATTCTTTCCGATCACCGGCCTGCACGCATTGGCAGCCGGAACAAGATCCCCGGCATGCCAGGCCTGCAAACAGCAGCTTTCCCGGCACCTGCCCTCTCCCCCAAGATTCACACCAGCTCCGCCAAGGAGTCACTCCATGCACTTAAACGAACTCAAGGCACTGCACGTGTCTGAAGTCCTGAAGCAGGCCGAAGAACTCGAAATCGAAAATACCGGCCGGATGCGCAAGCAGGAGCTGATGTTTGCCATCATCAAGAAGCGCGCCAAAGCGGGCGAGCAGGTGTTTGCCGATGGCGTTCTGGAAATCCTGCCCGACGGCTTCGGCTTTCTGCGCAGCCCCGACACCAGCTTCACAGCCAGCACGGACGACATCTACATCTCGCCCAGCCAGGTGCGCCGCTTCAACCTGCACACCGGCGACATGATCGAAGGCGAAGTGCGCACGCCGAAGGACGGCGAGCGCTACTTTGCCCTGACCAAGCTCGACAAGGTCAACGACGGCCCGCCGGAGCAGAACAAGCACAAGGTGATGTTCGAAAACCTGACGCCCCTGTTCCCCAAGGAGCAGATGCGCCTGGAGCGCGACGTCAAGAGCGAAGAGAACATCACCGGCCGCATCATCGACATCATCGCGCCCATCGGCCGCGGCCAGCGCGCACTGATCGTCGCCCCGCCCAAGAGCGGCAAGACGGTGATGATGCAGCACATCGCCCACGCCATCACGGCCAACAACCCCGACGTGCACCTGATGGTGCTGCTGGTGGACGAGCGCCCTGAAGAAGTGACCGAAATGCAGCGCACGGTGAAGGGCGAGATCATCGCCTCCACCTTCGACGAGCCCGCCGCCCGCCACGTGCACGTGGCCGAGATGGTGATCGAGCGCGCCAAGCGCCTGGTCGAGCTCAAGAAGGACGTGGTCATCCTGCTCGACTCCATCACCCGCCTGGCCCGCGCCTACAACAACGTCGTGCCCTCGTCCGGCAAGGTGCTGTCCGGCGGTGTGGACGCCGCCGCGCTGCAGCGCCCCAAGCGCTTCTTCGGCGCCGCGCGCAAGGTCGAGGAAGGTGGCTCGCTCACCATCATCGCCACCGCACTGGTCGACACCGGCAGCCGCATGGACGAAGTGATCTTCGAAGAGTTCAAGGGCACCGGCAACTGCGAAATCCACCTGAACCGCCGCCTGTACGAAAAGCGCGTGTTCCCCGCCATCGAACTCAACAAGAGCGGCACGCGCCGCGAAGAGCTGCTGCTGGCCCCCGAGATCCTGCAAAAGACCCGCATCCTGCGCCAGTTCATGTACAACATGGATGAGATCGAGTCGATGGAGCTCATGATCAAGAACATGAAGGCCACGAAGACCAACGTGGACTTCTTCGACATGATGAGAAGAGGCGGGTGACAACCCCCTGAGGCGCTGTCGCGCCTTCCCCCTTCTCTCGAATTGCTACGCAATTCGGGAAGGGGGACACCGCCAGCGCGGCGGGGCGGCCCTTGCGCGGCGGTTCGGGCCCAGGCCGCGCCAGTTTCAGCGGTCACGGGCCATCGCAAAAAGCCGTCCAACCGCCTGTGCCATAATAGAGGGCTTTTTCTGCGGAAAGTACGCTGGATGTTCCACGGCGCAAAGGTTGCACCGGGTTCAGCACGGCTCCCGCACTTGACAAGGATTGATCATGAAAGAAGGCATTCACCCCAACTACCGCGAAGTCCTGTTCTCGGACCTGTCCAACGGTTTCAAGTTCGTGACCCGTTCGTGCGTGAACACGAAGGAAACCGAAACCTTCGAAGGCAAGGAATACCCGCTGTTCAAGCTGGATACCTCTTCTGAGTCGCACCCCTTCTACACCGGCACGCAAAAGTCGGTGGACAACATGGGTGGCCGCGTCGAGCGCTTCCGCAACCGTTTCGGCAAGACCGCAGCGAAGTAATTCGCCTCCTGCGCGTTACCGCCACAAAAGGCAGCCCGGGCAACCGTGCTGCCTTTTTGCTTTGCAGCGGCTGGTCCGTGGTGGGCATCACCGCGCTGGCCGCGGGCCGGCGGGGACAAGAACGCGGGAGTTTTTGATCCCGACGCTGGCGGTCCCTGCATCCTGTATCGTTTTGGTGCGTTTTTGCGCTTATTCTCGACGGCTCCGCTTTTGCTGCCTTTCTGACGCGTGACTCCTCCCACCCCCGCCATCGTGACCCAAAGCGCCGTCCGCCCCCTGCCGCGGTGGGCGCTGCTGCTGCTGTGCATTGCCTATGTGGTGCCGGGCTTCGTGGGCCGTGATCCCTGGAAGAGTGCGGATGTCACCGCATTCGGCTACATGCTGGAGCTGGCGCAGCAGCGCACGCCGTGGCTGGCGCCCCTGCTGGGCGGCATGCCCCCCGAGACCGAGGGGCTGCTGCCCTACTGGCTGGGCGCCTGGGCCATCCAGATCACGCCAGCGTGGCTGCTGTCGCCCGAGATGGCGGTGCGCGTGCCCTTTGCCGCGTTGCTGGTGATCACCCTCATGGCCACTTGGTACGGCGTGTACTACCTGGCACGCAGCCCGGGCGCGCAGCCAGTGGCCTTTGCGTTTGGCGGCGAGGCCAACCCGCCCGACTATGCCCGCGCGATCGCCGACGGCGCGCTGCTGGCCCTGATCGCCTGCCTGGGGTTGGCCCAGCTGTCGCACGAGGTGACCAGCTACCTGGTGCAGCTCAGCTGCACCGCCCTGCTCTTCTTTGCCGTGGCGGCCATGCCCCACCGCACCGTGGCCCCTGCCATCGCGCTGGTGGTGGGCATGCTGGGCCTGACGCTCGCAGGCGCCCCGGCGCTGGCCACCTTGCTGGGCGTGGGCAGCGTGGTGCTGGTGGTGCTGGCCCCAGGCAGCAGCACCGACCGCCGCCTGCCCTGGACCCTGGCGCTGGCCGCCATCACCGTGGTGGCCGCGCTGGTCGCCTGGAAGCTCGACCTGTGGCGCTGGCGGATCGTGGGCGCAAATTCTGGCGGCAAGGAATGGCAGAGCCTGGCGCGGCTGCTGCTGTGGTTTGGCTGGCCCGCCTGGCCGCTGGCCCTGTGGACGCTGTGGCGCTGGCGCAAGCAGATCTTCAGCCGGCAAGGCCATCGGCATCTGCTGCTGCCCCTGTGGTTCTCTGCCGTCTCCATTGCCGCCACGATCACCACGCAGCCGGCCGACCGGGCGCTGCTGCTGGGCCTGCCGGCGCTGGCCGCGCTGGCGGCATTCGCCCTGCCCACCCTGCGGCGCAGCGTGGGCGCGCTGATCGACTGGTTCACGCTGCTGTTCTTCACCGTGTCGGCCCTGGCCATCTGGGTGATCTGGATCGCGATGCAGACAGGCTTTCCGGCCAAGCCGGCGGCCAACGTGGCCAAGCTGGCACCGGGCTTTGTGCCGCAGTTTTCTGCGCTGGCGCTGGTGGTGGCCCTGGCGGCGACCGCCGGCTGGTGCGTGCTGGTGTGGTGGCGCGCCTCGCGCGACCGCGCGCCGATCTGGAAGAGCCTCGTGCTGCCCGCGGGTGGTGCGGCGCTGGGCTGGGTCCTGCTGATGACACTGTGGTTGCCGCTGCTGGACTATGCCCGCAGCTACGGCCCCCAGGTGCGCGCCGTGCAGGCGGTGCTGGGCACGAACCCCGGGTGCGTGCAGACGGTGGGCCTGAGCCGCGCGCAGGTTGCCGCACTGCAGTACCACGGCCAGCTCAGGCTGGAGCGCGCGGGCCTGCAGGACGAATGCAACTGGTTGGTGGCGGACATGGAATCCTGGCCGGCGTCCGAGCGCATGGTCAACGCGGCGCTCTGGGAGCGCCTGGCGGTCGTTCCCCGCCCCACCGACAAGAACGATCACCTCCTGGTGCTGCGGCGCAGGGGGAGCTGACGCGCCAGCCCGTTCGGCGTCACGCCCTGGCCCTCACGGGGCGCGCGGCGTGGCTGCCAGCATGCCAGCACCAAAGGCTTTCACCCCCCCGCGCCGCTGGCCTGGCCACGCAGCGTGTCGACGTGAAGCCTTGCAGGGCGCATTTGAAAATCTCCACGGGCTGACCCGTCGCTGGCTGCATGGACGGCCGGCAGGCACAGCGCTACACACACCCTGACATGTCCGAGCTATCCACCATCTCCCGGCACGCCGCCACCGTTCTGACCGGGCAACTGGCCGTCATGGCATTCGGCGTGACGGACACCATCGTCGCGGGCCGCTATGGCGAGGCCTCGCTGGCCGCACTGTCGGTCGGCTCGGCCATCTTCATCAGCGTGTACGTGGCGCTCATCGGCGTGCTGCAGGCGCTGCTGCCGGTGTGGGCGGAACAGCGCGGCGCGCGGCAGACCGAGGCCATCGGCCGGTCACTGCGGCAGGCGATGTACCTGTGCGCGGCGGCATCGGTGGTGGGCATGGCCATCCTGCTGTCGCCCGGCCCCCTGCTGCGCTGGACGGAAGTGCCGCCCGCCCTGCGCACCGAGGTCGAGCGCTACCTGGCCGTGCTCGCGCTGGCGCTGCCACCGGCCCTGCTGTTTCGCATCTACAGCACCCTGAACCAGGCGCTGGGGCGCCCGCAGCTCGTCACCTGGCTGCAGGTGGGCTCGCTGTTCATCAAGCTGCCGCTGTCGATCTGGTTCACCTTCGGCGGCATGGGGCTGCCCGCACAAGGGGTGGTGGGCTGCGCCTGGGCCACGCTCATCGTCAACTGCAGCATGCTGGGCCTGGCCATCTGGCTGCTGCGCACGCGGGACATCTACGACCCGCTCGCCATCTGGCGCCGCATGGAGCGCCCCCACTGGCCCACCATCGCCGGGTTCGCGCGGCTGGGCGTGCCGGCCGGGCTGGCAGTCATGGTGGAGGTGACCTCGTTCACGCTCATGGCGCTGTTCATCGCGCGCCAGGGCACCATCGCATCGGCCGCGCACCAGATCGCGTCCAACCTGGCAGCGGTGCTCTACATGGTGCCGCTGTCGCTGTCGATCGCCACCAGCGCACGCACCAGCTACTGGCTGGGGGCGGGCGAGCCGGCGCGTGCCCGGCAGGTGGTTCTGCTGGGCTTGAGGCTTGCAGCGCTCGCTGCCATTGCGCTGGCAGCTATATTATTCATAGCAAGACACCACCTGGGCAGCATCTACTCCAGCAATGCTGCGGTGGTGGCGATGGCGGGCGGCGTGCTGGTCTGGGTGGCCGCCTACCACCTGGCGGATGCGATGCAGACCCTGTGCGTGTTCGTGCTGCGCTGCTACCGGATCACGGTGGCACCGCTGGTGGTGTACTGCGTGTTGCTGTGGGGCGCGGGCCTGGGCGGCGGCTATCTGTGGGCCTACCACGGCGCGGGCGTGTGGGCGGTAGCGCCCTCCCCCATGCCGTTCTGGGCCGCCAGCGCGGCGGCCCTGCTGGCCACGGCGCTGCTGTTCGTGGCCATGCTGTGGCGGGCCATTCACCGGCAGGGCTGAGGTGCGCCGCCTTCGGATGCAGGCATTGCCCTGCCTTGCCCCATCTTGCCCTGCGTGGTTCGTCTGACCGTCTGGCCTGTCAGGCGGCCACCGCAGGCAGCGTAAAGCCGCGCAACCGGTTGGCCGGGAAGGTCACCGCGAACACCGAGCCCTTGCCCAGCGTGCTGGAGATCTCGAGCGTGGCGCCGTGCCGCTGCAGCACGTGCTTGACGATGGCCAGCCCGAGGCCGGTGCCACCGGTCTCGCGCGAGCGGCTGCGGTCCACGCGGTAGAAGCGTTCGGTCAGGCGGGGGATGTGTTCGGGGGCGATACCGGGACCGGTGTCCTGCACCGAGAAGACGGCACTGCCGTCGTCCTTGCGCTGCCAGGCGATCGTGATGGAGCCACCTGCTGGCGTGTAACGCACGGCATTGTTGATCAGGTTGGACAGGGCACTTTGCAGCTCGGCAGGCACGCCGGCGATCTGGCCTTCCATGCGCAGGCTCTCAGCCCCCGGAAAGACCATCACATGCTGCCGCGGCAGGTTTTGCGTGAGCAGCGCAGACAGCGCGCGCCCTTCTTCCTCGCAGCGCTGCAGCAGCGCCTGCACCGGGGTCCATTCGGCCATGCCGGGCGGCGGGCTCCCCTCCAGCCGCGACAGGGTCAAGAGGTCCTGCACCACGCTCTGCATGCGCTGGGCCTGCTGCGCCATCATGCCCAGGTAGCGGGAGCGCTCGTCGGCGTTCAAGGGCAGGGTCTGCAGGGTTTCCACAAAGCCCGTCAGCACCGTGAGCGGCGTGCGGATCTCGTGCGACACGTTGGCCACGAAGTCGCGCCGCATGGCGTCCGCCTGCTCCAGGGCTGTCACGTCGCGCGACAGCAGCAGGGTGCGCCCGTCGCCGTAGGGGTGCAGGTGCACCGAGATGCGCACCGGCCGCGACGGCGTGCTGAAACGCCCTTCCAGCACCACGTCGTGCGCAAAGTCCTGCTCGGCAAAATACGCGGTGAACTCGGGGTCGCGCACCAGGTTGCCGATGGACTGCATCACATCGCGCTGCGCGTCGAAGCCGAACTGGTTGGCCGCCATCTGGTTGCACCATTCGATGCGCCCCTGCGCATCGAGCAGCACCACGCCGTTGGGCGTGGCCTGCAGGGCGGCGAGGATCTCCTGCAGCCGGTCCTGGCTGTCGCGGATCTGCGCTTCCTGCCGGCGCAGCAGGCGCCGCGCCCGGTCGGCCGCCTCGCCCCAGATGCCGCGCATGGACGGCACGTCGGTCAAATCGCCCGTGCGCAGCCAGCGCAGCACGCGCGCGCCGCGCAGCAGGTCCCACACAAACCAGGCCCACCCGGCCAGCGCGGCACCCAGTGCGGCGCCCCACGGCCCTCCCTGCCACCAGCCCAGGCTACCGCCCGCAATCTGCCAGAGCAGAAAATACGTAATTCGCCACAGCATCCGGTCCGCAACGCCTTTTCAAAAACACCAGGGGCGCAACGCGTGCGCCCCGTTCAAGACAGCAAGAAAAACAAGCTCATACGGATTTGCGTTCAATCATTCAATGCCGTTGGGGCTGAGCTTGTCGAAGCCTCGCGCGGCGCTTCGACAAGCTCAGCGTGAACGGGTTTTATATTTTTGAAGGCAAATGGATATCAGGCCTGCAACTGCACCTGCGGCTGCGCCGTGAGGCGATAGCCTGCGCCGCGCACGGTCTCGACCATGACGGACGCGGACCCGAGGGCTTCGCGCAGGCGCTTGACGTGCACGTCCACCGTGCGCTCCTCGATGAAGACGTGGTCGCCCCACACCTTGTCGAGCAGCTGCGAGCGGCTGTGCACGCGTTCGGCATGCTTCATCAAAAAGTGCAGCAGCTTGAACTCCGTGGGGCCCACCTTGAGCGGCTGGCCCTGGAAGGTCACGCGGTATGTGCCGGCATCGAGCACCAGCTCGCCGATGGTCACGCTGTCGCTGACCTGCTCCGGCGCGCGGCGGCGCAGCACGGCGCGGATGCGGGCCAGCAGCTCCTGCGTGGAGAACGGCTTGGTGATGTAGTCGTCGGCACCGGCATCGAGCCCCGCCACCTTGTCCGGCTCGTCGCCGCGTGCGGTGAGCATGAGGATGGGGATCGGCTTGGTGCGGCTGTCGGCACGCCACTTGCGGGCCAGCGACAGGCCGCTTTGGCCCGGCAGCATCCAGTCCAGCAGGATGACATCGGGCAGCACGGCATCGAGCTCGCGCTGGGCGGACTCGCCGTCTTCCGCCCAGAAGGGCTGGAATCCGTTGTGGCGCAGATTGACGGCAATCAGCTCGGCAATCGCGGGTTCGTCCTCGACGATGAGGACGCGTGGGAGTTTTCTCATCGCCGGGCCGCCCCCAGGTGAGAAAGCGCTGCGCTCAGAAAGCAGCGGCCCGTGTGGCGGCGGAGCGTGGGGGTGAGTTCTGTCATGGTGTTGCCAAAGCCCTTTCTTCTTACAGCACGGCCGACTCGATCTCGTCGAGGGCAGTGTGGCGCACATCCTTGCCCTTGACCAGATAGATGATCAGCTCGGCCACGTTCTTGGAATGGTCACCGATGCGCTCGATCGCCTTGGCCAGGAACAGCAGGTCCAGACTGGGGGAGATGGTGCGGGGGTCTTCCATCATGTAGGTGACGAGCTTGCGCACGAAGCCGTCGAACTCCTTGTCGATGAGGTCGTCCTCCTTGAGGATGGCCACGGCGGCCTTCACGTCCAGGCGCGCAAACGCGTCCAGCGTCTTGCGCAGCAGGCCCGAGGCCAGCTCGGCGGCGGTGCGCAGGTCGCTCGACGGCAGCGAGCGCGGGGCGCCGCTCTCGATGATGGAGCGCACCATGCGCGCCATCTTGTTGGCCTCGTCGCCCATGCGCTCCAGGTTGGCCGTGGCCTTGGAGAAGGCCAGCAGCAGGCGCAGGTCGCGCGCGGTGGGCTGGCGGCGGGCGATGATGGAGGACAGCTCCTGGTCGATCTCGACCTCCATCGCGTTGATGCGGGTCTCCATCGAGGCGACGGTTTCCACGGCCTCCAGGCTGAACTGGGACAGGGCATAGACCGCCTGGCGGATCTGCGACTCCACGAGGCCGCCCATCTCCATGACGCGGGCGGAGACGCTGTTGAGTTCGCTGTCGAACTGCGAGGAAAGATGTTTATCGGGCATCTCGTTGTCTCCTTAGCCGAAACGGCCGGTGATGTAGTCTTCGGTTTCCTTGCGCTCGGGCTTGAAGAAGATCTGTTCGGTGGCACCGAACTCGATCATTTCACCGAGGTACATGTAGGCGGTGTAGTCGCTGCAGCGTGCGGCCTGCTGCATGTTGTGCGTCACGATGGCAATGGTGTAGTCGTGCTTGAGCTCGTCGATCAGCTCCTCGATCTTGGCGGTGGACAGCGGGTCCAGCGCCGACGTAGGCTCATCGAGCAGCAGCACCGAAGGCTTCACCGCCACGCTGCGCGCAATGCACAGGCGCTGCTGCTGGCCGCCGGACAGCGACAGGCCGCTCTGGTGCAGCTTGTCCTTCACCTCGGTCCACAGCGCGGCCTTGGACAGCGCCCATTCCACGCGGTCGTCCATCTCGCTCTTGCTCAGGCTCTCGTACAGCTTCACGCCGAAGGCGATGTTGTCGTAGATGGACATGGGAAACGGCGTGGGCTTCTGGAACACCATGCCGATGCGGGCGCGCAGCAGGTTGATGTCCTGCTTGGGGTCCAGGATGTCCTGGCCGTAGAAGTTGATCTTGCCCTCGGCCCGCTGGCCGGGGTACAGGCTGTACATGCGGTTGAGCGTGCGCAGCAGGGTCGACTTGCCGCAGCCCGATGGGCCGATGAAAGCGGTGACCTTGTGTTCTGCGATGTTGAGGCTGACGTTGCGCAGCCCCTGGAATTTGCCGTAGAAGAAACTCAGGTTGCGCAGTTCCAGCGCGTTCTTGCTGGCAGTGGCGGTAGCAGTAGCGGTCATTGTCAAATCCTGAAAATGGGGACTGTCTGGGGGGTGTCTGCGTACGGGGGCAGGCAGGTCAGGCGCGGCTCTTCTCGCGCAGGAAAACCCGCGCCACGACGTTGAGGATCAGCACCGAGAGCGTGATGAGCAGTGCGCCGCCCCAGGCCAGGCGCACCCAGTTTTCGTAGGGGCTCAGCGCAAACTGGAAGATCACCACGGGCAGGTTCGCCATGGGCGCATTCATGTTGGTGCTGAAGAACTGGTTGTTCAGTGCGGTGAACAGCAGGGGCGCCGTCTCGCCGCTGATGCGGGCCACGGCCAGCAGCAGGCCGGTCATCACACCGCTGCGCGCTGCGCGCAGGGTGACCATGACGGAGACCTTCCAGCGCGGTGCGCCCAGGGCAAACGCCGCTTCCCGCAGGCTGCCCGGCACCAGGCGCAGCATGTTCTCGGTGGTGCGCACGACCACGGGCACCGCGATCAGCGACAGCGCCAGGCTGCCGGCCCAGCCGGAAAAGTTGCCCACGGTGGCCACGGCAATCGCGTAGACGAACAGCCCCAGCACGATGGAGGGCGCAGACAGCATGATGTCGGTCACGAAGCGGGTGAGCTCGGCGGTCTTGCTCTGGCCGCTGTACTCGGCCAGGTAGACGCCGGCCAGCACGCCGATGGGCGTGGACACCAGCACGGTGAAGCCCACCATCATCAGGCTGCCCACGATGGCGTTGGCCAGGCCACCGCCTTCCGAGCCGGGGGCTGGGGTGGACTGGGTGAACATGTTCCAGTCCAGCGCGGCGAAGCCGTTGGACAGCAGCACGCTCAGGATCCAGAGCAGCACGAACAGGCCCAGCACCATCGCGCCCAGGGACAGGGTCAGGCCGATGGCGTTGGAGCGCTGGCGCTTTTTGTACAGTTGTTGGTTGAATTCCATGGAGCTTGTCTCAATTGAGTGGGTTCATGGTCCAGATCACAGGCCCTTGGCCTTCTCGGCGCGCAGCAGCATGATCTTGGCGGCCGACAGCACCACGAAGGTGATGACGAAGAGCAGGAAGCCCAGGGCAAACAGCGTGGAGAGGTGGAAGTCCGCGGCCTCGCCGAACTCGTTGGCCAGCGTGGAGGCGATGGACGTGCCGGGCGAGAACAGCGACGTGGGCATGCGGTTGGCGTTGCCGATGACGAAGGTCACGGCCATGGTCTCGCCCAGAGCGCGGCCCAGGCCCAGCATCACGCCGCCGATCACGCCCTTCTGGGTGTAGGGCAGCACCACGCGGCGCACCACTTCCCATGTCGTGCAGCCCAGGCCATAGGCCGACTCGCGCAGGATGGGAGGGACGATCTCGAAGACGTCGCGCATCACGGCCGCCACGAAGGGCAGCACCATGAAAGCGAGCACGATGCCCGCCGCCAGGATGCCGAAGCCGTTGGTGCTGCCACCGAACAGGAAGCCCACCAGCGGCATGGAGCCGAGCAGCTTTTGCACCGGCATCTGGAAGTAGTCTGCGAACAGCGGCGCGAACACGAACAGGCCGAACATGCCGTAGATGATGGACGGCACGGCCGCCAGCAGCTCTACCGCCGTGCCCAGCGGACGGCGCAGCCACACCGGGCAGGTTTCGGTCAGGAACAGGGCGATGCCGAAAGCGAGCGGCACGGCGATCAGCAGCGCAATGCCTGCGCTGGCCAGGGTGCCGACGATGGCGATCGCGGCACCGAATTGTTCATTGATGATGTCCCATTCCACGCGCCAGATGAACTGGACGCCGAACTTGTGGAACGTGGGCCATGCGTAGACGAAAAGAGAAACGATGATGCCCAGCAGTGCAGCGAGCACGAGCAGCGACAGGCTCTGGGTCAGGCGATGGAAAAAAATGTCCTGCAGGCGTTGCCGCTTGGCAATCGAGACCATGGACTCTGTGGGGGCGCCCGTCACTTTGTTGACGGACACGGGTTGCGAACTCATGGTGGTTCCCACGCTCATGTTGACTCCCATCTGGCTTCTGGAGGCCCCACAAACCAGTACCCATCGGCCAGACCGGCCGGCCGATGGGTACTATTTTGGGGCAGACTGCTTTTATTGTTGGAGTTAATTACTTCTTGATTTGCGACCAGACCTTCGAGCGGATCTCGGCGGTCAGGCTGTCAGGCAGGGGCACGTAGTCCAGTTCGGTGGCCATGCCCTTGCCGTTCTTGAAGGCCCATTCGAAGAACTTGAGCACTTCGGCCGATTGCGCCTTGTCGGCCGGGTCCTTGTACATCAGGATGAAGGAGGCCGTGCTGACGGGCCAGCTGTCGGCACCCTTGGCGTTGACCATCGAGATGCCCATGCCGGGCACGCTGAACCAGTCTGCGCTGGCGGCAGCGGCGGCAAAGGTCTTGTCGTCGGGGCTCACGTACTTGCCGTCAGCGTTTTGCAGCTGTAGGAAGTTCATGTTGTTCTTCTTGACGTAGGCGTATTCGACGTAGCCGATGGAGCCCTTCACGCGGGAGACGTTGGCGGCGACGCCTTCGTTGCCCTTGCCGCCCACGGACGACGCTGCGGGCCACTTGACGGCAGCGCCCTTGCCCACGGAGTCAGCCCACTCCTTGCTCACGGACGACAGGTAGTCCGTCCAGTTGAAGGTAGTGCCGGAGCCGTCGGCGCGGTGCACGACGGTGATGTTCTGGTCAGGCAGGGTCTTGCCGGGGTTCAGGGCCGCCAGCTTGGCGTCGTTCCACTTGGCGATCTTGCCCAGGAACACGTCAGCCAGCACGGGGCCCGTGACGCGCAGTTCGCCGGGCTTGAAGCCATCCAGGTTGATCACGGGCACCGTGCCGCCGATGATGGCGGGGAACTGCACCATGCCGTCCTTGTCGAGGTCAGCACCGGGGACCGGGGCGTCGGTGGCGCCGAACACGACGGTCTTGGCGCGGATCTGGCGGATGCCGCCGGACGAGCCGATGGACTGGTAATTCAGGCCCGTGCCGGTTTCCTTCTTGTAGGCTTCTGCCCACTTGGCGTACATCGGGAAGGGAAAGGTAGCGCCAGCGCCGGTGATGTCCGCTGCAAAGGCACCACCGACCGCGAAGGTGGCCAGTGCGACTGCAACGGTTTTGAGAAATGTGCGTTTCATGAGGTTACCTTTGGACTAGGGTTAACAGGAACACCGTGAACTCTAGGGGGCCAAGATGACAATTCAGTGACAAAAAGCCACCCATTCGACCGTGCGCTACAGAGGTAAAACACCCAAAAGGCAATGTCACGAACCCGTCACACAACCACAACACACTGGCTTGACGCTGGCCATTCCCTCCTCTTCTCCTGCCGTGCGCGGGCAGCAGCTTCCATGCGCCGTGGCACGCGGTAGGATGCCGGTCGAAGCTCCTACCAGAACAATATGCACAACGGCACACGCCTCGCCGCGGTCGACCTCGGCTCCAACAGTTTTCGCCTTGAAATCGGGCGCTACGAGTTCGGACACATTCAGCGCGTCGAATACCTCAAGGAAACCGTCCGCCAGGGCAACGGCCTGGACGAAGACCGCAACCTGACACCGGAGGCCATGGAGCGCGGCTGGGCTTGTCTCGCGCGTTTCGGCGAACGCCTGGCCGGCTTCCCCCGCGCCCAGGTGCGTGCGGTGGCCACGCAGACCCTGCGCGAAGCGCGCAACCGCGAGGAGTTCCTGTCGCGCGGCAGCGAGATGCTGGGCTACCCGATCGACGTGGTGTCGGGCCCCGAAGAAGCGCGCCTCATCTACCAAGGCGTTGCACGCCTGCTGCCCCAGTCCGACGAACGCCGCCTGGTGGTCGATATCGGCGGGCGGTCTACCGAACTCATCCTGGGGCAGCAATTCACGCCCCACGCGGTGGCATCGTTTCGCGTGGGCAGCGTGGCCTGGTCGCAGCGCTACTTTCCACAAGGCGAGTTTACCGCCACGGCATTCCTCGCGGCCGAAATTGCGGCCAAGGCCGTGCTCGACGAGGCCTTGGGAACGTTCCGCCCGGATGCATGGGAAGTGGCCTATGGCTCGTCCGGCACCGCAGGCGCGGTGGGCGACATTCTGGCAGCGGCCGGGGGCACGCCCGGCACCATCACCCGCGAGGGGCTGGCTTGGCTGCACGAGCGGCTGCTGCGCGCGCAGACAGCCGACCGCCTGCGCATGGACGGTCTGAAGGAAGAGCGCCGCGCCGTGATCGGCGGTGGCGTCAGCGTGCTGCGGGCCGTGTTCGACCTGCTGGAGATCGACCAGATGCAGGTCGCGCAAGGCGCGCTGCGCCAGGGCGCGCTGTACGACCTGCTGGACCGCGAGCAGCCCGGCACCGACCTGCGCACCACCACCGTGAACGGGCTGATGCAGCGTTTTGGGGTGGATGCGGAACATGCCGAGCGGGTGGCGCGCACGGCATGCGCCTTGTTCGACCAGGCCGCCCCCGCCGGCAGCGAGCGCGCCGCACGCAAGCTGGACTGGGCAGCCCGCCTGCACGAGATCGGCTGCCTCGTCTCGCACAGCGACTACCACCGCCACGGTGCCTACATTCTGGACAACACCGATGCGGCCGGCTTTGCCGTGCCTGAACTGCACCGCCTGGGAATCCTGGTGCAGGGGCAGCGCGGCAAGGTCCGCAAGATCGAAGCGGACCTGCAAGACCCGATGTTCGCATTGCAGTTGCTGAGCCTGCGCTTGGCCGTGGCCCTGTGCCATGCGCGCCGCGACCCCGACACAGCGGGCCTGGCGCTGCGCCAGGACGGTGCGCGCTTTCATCTGGCAACACGCGGTGGCTGGGCCGCGGCATACCCGCAATCGGCCCACCTGTTGCGCGAGGAAGCGCTGGCATGGCTGAAAACCCCCTGGGAGCTGGCCGTCAGCCTGGCCTGAAGACGGGAGCGGGTGTGTTGAGCGCTGGCATAAAACGGTATAAACTGTTTATACCGTTTATTTCATCGATGCCATGACTACTACTTCCAGCGCTCCGCTTCCAGCCACTTCCGCAGTGCCCGCTGCCCCCGCCCCTGCCGCCAAGCCGGTGAAAACCACCGCTGCAGCAGCCCCCAAGCCAGCGGCCAAGGTCCCCGCACAAACCGCCGCCAAACCCAAGGCAGCCGCAGCCCAGCAGCCTGCTGCCAAGGCGACCAAGCCCGCCAAGCCTGCGAAAGCCGCCAAGGCAGCGCCCGCAGAGAGCGCGAAAGACAGCAAGGCGAAGAAGCCCAAGCTGGTGCGCGACAGCTTCACCATCCCCAAGGACGAGTACGCCGTCATCGAGACGCTCAAGCAGCGCTCGGCGGCACTGGCCCAGCCCGTCAAGAAAAGCGAGTTGCTGCGTGCCGGTCTCAAGGTGCTGGCAGCCCTGTCCGACACTGCCCTGCGCTCCGCCCTGCAAGCCGTGCCGTCCATCAAGACGGGCCGCCCCAAGGCCGAGGCCCCTGCCGCAAAGCCGGTGGCCGCGCCGGCAAGCTCCACGACCACCAAGCCCGCCGCCAAGCCGGCTGTGAAGGCGACTGCAAAGACGGCCTCGAAGACGGCCAAAGCCAGCCGCAAGTAACTCAAGGCACCTGCGATGCTTCTGCAGGGCACCGGCTGGTCCTGCTAGAGCCAGGCAGGCCAGGCAGGCCAGGCGGGCCCGGCAGGCAAGGCCCGCCAGCGGACCCCGCCACCCGGCGCGCCGCAGCGGCTACAGCAGGTCGGGCGACTGCACCGCCAGCAGCAGGGTCTGGCTCTCATCCAGGCGTTGCCGCTGGCGCAGCCACCACACCGCCCCCTTGCGCACGGCGCAGTCGGCCGCCTGCAGCCCCATCAGCTGCGCAATGGTTTGCCCCAGCACGGGCTGGTGCCCGATGACCAGCACAGCCCCCTTGGCACGCGGCCATTGCGCCAGCTCCAGCAGTTCCTGCGGGGTCCCGCCGGGCAGCAGCTCGGCCCGCATCTTGAACTTGCGGCCGAGCGCGCTGGCCGTCTGCTCGGTGCGCCGTGCGGGGCTGGCCAGCACGCGCAAGCCTTCCGGCAGTTGCCGGTCCAGCCAGGCGGCCATGCGCGCAGCCTGCTTTTCCCCCCGCGGCGTCAGCGCCCGCGCCAGGTCGTCATGGCCCTCTTGCGGCTCTTCCGCCTCTGCATGCCGCCACAGGATGAGGTCCATCATGCAGCCC
The DNA here is from genome assembly GCF_044542805.1 of Acidovorax sp. NPDC077693. NCBI lineage: Bacteria > Pseudomonadati > Pseudomonadota > Betaproteobacteria > Burkholderiales > Comamonadaceae > Acidovorax > Acidovorax sp. NPDC077693. The sequence goes on from NZ_JBITVD010000015.1 coordinate 47,804, forward strand.
CTTGCTCGACAGCCCCCGCGGGCGGCACAGGCCCGTAGCGAACCATCAGTGCGTCTTGCGCGCCCACGCCGTCGGTGGGGTGCTCCGCACGGTCATAACCGCCCTCGGCGTTCAGCGTCCAGGCATCCCGGTTGTCGTGCAGATACGCCACCAGGCACTCGTCCACGATCTGCTGGCGCAGCGATGGGTCGGTCACGGGCCAGGCCAGTTCCACACGCCGCATCATGTTGCGGTTCATCCAGTCGGCGCTGGAGAGGTACAGGTCCTCCTGCTCGCCCGCCAGGAAGTAGAAGACCCGCGTGTGCTCCAGGAAGCGCCCGATGACCGAGCGCACCCGGATGTTCTCCGTCGCGCCCGGCAGCCCTGCCGGCAGCATGCACGCGCCGCGCACGATGAGGTCGATGCGCGCACCGCGCTGCCCAGCCAGTATGAGGGCCCGCATGAGCGCCTCGTCGGTGAGGGAGTTCATCTTGGCGACGATGCGCGCGCCCTCGCCCCGGCTGGCGGCCAGGCCCACCTGCTCAATCTTCTCCAGCATGCGCCGGTGCAGATGGAACGGGGCCAGCATGAGCTTGCGCAACCGGGGTGGCCTGTTCTGGCTGGCCAGATGGTTGAAGACGCCGTCCATGTCGGCGGTCATGTCTTCGTCGGCGGTGAGGTAGCTCAGGTCGGTGTAGAGCCGGGCAGTCCGCATGTTGTAGTTGCCGGTGGACAGGTGTCCGTAGCGCTTGAGCTGCCGCCCTTCCCTGCGCGTGACGAGCAGCATCTTGGCGTGGGTCTTGAGCCCCACCACCCCGTACACTACCTGCGCGCCGATGGACTCCAGCGCCTCGGCCCAGTTGATGTTGGCTTCTTCGTCAAAGCGCGCCTTCAGCTCCACGACCGCCATCACCTCCTTGCCGCGGCGCACTGCCTCGGTCAGAAGATCCATGAGTTCGGAGTCGGAGCCCGTGCGGTAGATGGTTTGCTTGATGACCAGCACGTTGGGGTCGTTCACCGCTTCCCGCAGGAATGCCAGCAGGCCGTCGAAGCTCTCGAACGGTTGATGAATGAGCACATCGCGGCGCCGCATCTGGTCCATGATCGGCATGCCGGGCTGCAACTGGCGCGGCCAGGCCGAGTTCCACGGCGCAAACAGCAACAACGGGTCGTTCACCAGGTCCACCAACTGGGTCAGGCGCACCAGGTTCACGGGGCCTTGAACCCGGTACAGCGCAGCAGCAGGCAGGCCGAATTGCGCGAGCAGGAAGTCCGACAGGAACTGGGAGCAGCCGGACGACACTTCCAGCCGCACGGCCTGGCCGTAGTGGCGGTGCTGCAACCCCTGGCGCAAGGCGGTCCGCAGGTTGCGCACGTCTTCCTCGTCCAGTGCCAGGTCCGAGTGCCGGGTCACCCGGAACTGCGAGAACTCCGTGACCTCGCGGCCGGGGAAGAGGTCTTCCAGGTGCGACCGCACGATGCTGGAGAGGCTGACGAACTGATTGCGCTCGGAGGCAGCGCGCTCCGGAATGCGCACCAGCCGCGGGAGCGCCCGCGGCACCTTGACGATGGCGATTTCGTTTTCGCGCCCAAACGCATCGCGGCCTTTCAACCGCACGATGAAATTGAGCGACTTGTTGGCCACCTGCGGAAACGGGTGCGCAGGGTCGAGCCCCACCGGGATCAGCAGCGGCCGCACTTCGCTCGCAAAATACTCCTGCACCCAGCGCTTTTGCGCTGACGAGCGCTCGCCATGCCCCAGGATGCGGATGCCGTGCTCGGCAAAAGCGGGCACCAGCGCCTCGTTGTAGAGCGCGTACTGGCGCTCGACCAGGCCATGCACCTTGGCGGCCACAGCCTCGAACGACGCGGTGGAATAGCGGCCCTGCGTTTCGCCTTTTTGCGCTGCGGTGATGTGCGGCGCGGCGCGCACTTCAAAGAATTCGTCGAGGTTGGACGACACGATGCACAGGTAGCGCAGCCGCTCCAGCAGCGGCACATCGCTGCGCACGGCCCAGTCGAGCACGCGCTCGTTGAAGGCCAGGATGCTGTGGTCCCGGTCCAGGAAAGCCGGCCACTGCGCGGATTGCGCCAGTGCAGCCGGGGCACCGTCATGACGGTCATGTGACAAGGCAGCAGGAGGGTGTTCGGTCATGGCAGCGGTATCGAACCGCATGGCGGCAGCGTCATCAAAAGGCAAAGGCAGCATGGGTACGCAAGCGCGGCAAGTGCGGGATGGCCTCAGTATTTAACGCCCAGATGACAATGATGTGACAGATTTTGTGACAGCCGCCGGCACCGTCACAGCGCCGGAATGCACAGGCACCAGGTGCTGCTCGAACAGGCGCGCCGCGTGCGCCCAGGTGAAATCCAGCGCGCGGGCCCGCGCCTCGCACCGGGGAATGGCCAGCGCTTGCTGCGCGGCAATGAGCAGGCTGTCATGCAGCACCCCGCCCTGCGGTGCCTCGCCCGCATGGGCCCCGAGCACTTCCATGGGCCCGTCGACCGGAAACGCCGCCACCGGCGTACCGCAGGCCATGGCCTCCAGCATCACCAGGCCAAAGGTTTCCGAGCGGCTCGGAAACACGAACACATCGGCTGCCGCGTAGACCTGTGCCAGCGCCGACCGCTCCAGAATACCCAGCCAGCGGACCTGCGGATAACGTGCCTTGAGGCGCTCTTCCAGCGGACCGACGCCGCAGACCACCTTCGTGCCCGGCATGTCCAGCTGCAAGAAGGCCTCGATGTTCTTCTCGTAAGACACCCGCCCGACATACAGGGCCACGGGGTGGGCCAGCGTGCCGGTGAGCGGGCTGTGCGTCACCGCGCCATGGAAGGAGAACGCCTGCGTGTCGACACCGTGCGTCCACAGGCGCAAATTGCGAAAGCCCCGCTGGGCCAGCATCTGCAGCACGCCCTGCGTGGGCACCATGACACCTGAAGACGGCCGGTGGAAATGCCGGAACAAGGCATACCCCCACGACAGCGGCACGCGCAGCGCTGCCTGCAATATCTCCGGAAAGCGGGTATGAAAAGCCGTGGTGAACGCCAGGCCCTTGCGCAGGCAATGGCGCCGCCCGGCCCAGCCCAGCGGGCCCTCGGTGGCCAGGTGAATGGCGTCGGGCTGGATCTCGTCGAGCATGCGGGCCACCTGCTTTGCGGGGCGCACCGCGAGGTCGATGCCTGCGTAGCCGGGGCATGGACGCGTCTTGAACTGGCCGGGCTCGATCACCCGCACCTCGTGCCCCAGCGCCTCGAGCTCCTGCACCAGCTCCAGGAGGGTGGTGACCACACCGTTGACCTGGGGACGCCATGCGTCGGTGACCAGTGCGATTTTCATACCGTGGCCTCTGCTGTCACAGTGGATGTTGTGCGTTGCGGCGCAGGCGCATGCCATTGCACCAGTTCAAGCCGGCCGTCCATGTGCTCGACCAGCGCAGTGCGGCTTTCCACCCAGTCGCCGTCGTTGCAGTACAGCGTGCCATTGATCTCGCGCATCTCGGCGCGGTGTATGTGGCCACACACCACGCCGTCGTGCCCGCGGCGGCGGGCCTCTGCAGCCACGGCCACCTCGAAGTCAGTCACGTAGTTCAGGGCCTTCTTGACCTTGCCCTTGAGGTACGCCGATAGCGACCAGTACGGCAGCCCCATGCGCGCGCGCAGGGTGTTCAGGTAGCGGTTGAGCTTGAGGGTGAACTCATACAGGTTGTCGCCCACATAGGCCAGCCACTTGGCGCACTGGATCACGCCATCGAAGTAGTCGCCGTGCGTCACCCACAGGGTGCGGCCATCGGCCGTTGTGTGCACGGTGTCCTCGGCCACCTCGATGCCGCCGAATGAGTGGCCGACGAAGGCGCGGGCGAATTCGTCATGGTTGCCGGGCACGAAGACCACGCGGCAGCCCTTGCGCGCACGGCGCAGCAGCTTTTGCACCACGTCGTTGTGGGCCTGGGGCCAGAACCAGCGGCGGCGCAGTTGCCAGCCGTCCACGATGTCGCCCACCAGGTACAGATGGTCGCTGGGGTGGTGCTTCAGGAAGTCGAGCAGGGCCTCGGCCTGGCAGCCGGGGGTGCCCAGGTGCAGGTCGGAGATGAACACCGCCCGCAGGTGCCGGTGCCCTGGTGGATGCGCGTCGTCGGCGGCAGGGGCATGCCCACCTCCCACGTGTGCAGTCCAGTCGCCGAGCGCGTCGAACGCGGCGCGCATCAGGCCCCCAGAAAGTGCTTGCGGTAGCGCGGGTGCAGGTCTGCCAGCCGCATGAGCATGGGCAGGTCTGCCGTGTTGAAGTCCGGGTCCCACGCGGGGGCGCCCAGCACCCGCGCACCCAGGCGCAGGTACCCCTTGATCAGGGCCGGCGGCTCCACGAAGACCGAGCCGTCCAGTTGGTCGATGGGCAGCGGCAGGCGGGGCAGAACGTGGTATTCGATGGGGGCCAGGTGCGTCTGGCGCACCTGGTTCCAGATGCTGGCGGCGGCATCGCCGCTGATCACGCCGTTGTGCAGCATGGGAATGCTGGCGCAGCCGATCATGGTGTCGAGCTGGTTGCGCACCATGAAGTCGGCCAGCGCGCTCCACAGGGCCATGATCACGCCGCCGTGGCGATGGTCGGGGTGCACGCAGCTGCGGCCCAGCTCGACCATGCGGGGGCGCAGGGTGCGCAGGCGGGTCAGGTCGAACTCGGTGTCGCTGTAGGTGCTGCCCACGCGCCTGGCCTGCGCCGGCGTGAGCACGCGGTAAGTCCCAATGACTTGCTGGCTCTGCGCGTCGCGCACCAGGAGGTGCTCGCAATAATCGTCGAACAGGTCCACGTCGTGGCCGGGGATGGGGGTCGTCAATCGAGCGCCCATCTCCGCCGCGAACACATCGAACCGCAGCTTCTGCGCCTGGCGCACCTCGTCTTCATGCCGTGCCCAGGTGACCTGAATCGCACCGCGCTCGGGCGCTGCCCTGGCTGCGCCGGGCACCGCGCCGGGGGCTTGCAGGGCGCTGCGGGGCTGCGCATCTTGGGGCAGGATCGGCGTCAAGGCGGACAGCTCATTCATGGTGCAACATCTCCTGATGTAGGGCCGGCGCAGCGAACATTCCCGCAGCGGCCAGGGAACCGGGTCCCTGGGTCGCAGTGTGGGACTCGTCCATGACATCGCCATGTCCACGGCATGTCAGCGGCATGACAGGCAAGCGTTTTCCACGACGCGGGAGCCGGCCTGTGGGCCTGCATAATGGATTCAGGAAACCACGCTGTGCAGACATCTCCTCCCACCCGATCCCGCAGGTCCCTCACGGGCCCCCTGGTGGTTTTTGTTCTGTCGGCGTTGTGTGCGGCCGGGCTGATCTGGACGCTGGAGCAGCAGGAACGCGACCAGCAGCACACGCAGGTGGCCGATATCGCGGGCGACCATGTGCAGGCGCTGCAGCGGGCCATCGAGCTGGCGCTGTCGGCCAACAACACCCTGGTGGCCCTGGTGCGGCAGGGCCAGGGCACCGTGACCCAGTTCGAGGACATCGGCACCCAGATGCTGCCCTTCTACCCGGGCATTGCGGCCATGGGCCTTGCGCCGCAAGGCGTCGTCAGGCAGGTGGTGCCCCGGCAGGGCAACGAGAACATCATCGGATTCGACCAGCTCAACGACCCCCGCCAGGGTCCGGAGGCGGTGCTGGCCCGCGAATCCGGGCGACTCACGCTCGCGGGGCCGCTGGAGCTGGTCCAGGGCGGGCTGGGCGTGGTGGGCCGCCAGCCGGTGTACCTGGACAACGCCCAGGGCCAGCGCACGTTCTGGGGCTTCACCTACGTCACGATCCGCCTGCCGGACGTGCTGGAGGTGGCGCGGCTGCCGCAGCTGACCCAGCGGGGCTACCACTACCGGCTGTGGCGCGTGCGGCCCGGCACGTCCGAAGAGCAGACCATTGCGCAATCCACGCCTCCCCCTGCGGCAGACCAGGCCGTCGGGCGCGCGCTCAACCTGCCCAATGGGCAATGGACGCTGAGCCTGGCCCCTGACAAGGGCTGGGGCAACCCCGGCGTGCTGGCGGTGCGGTGCGCCCTGGGGCTGGGGTTCGCACTGATGATGGCGTACCTGGCCTGGCTGCTGTTCAGGCTCAAGGCCCACGAAAAAGGCCTGGAGCAGCAGGTCGCGCAGCGCACGGCCGAGATCCAGGCCACGCAGCAGCAGCTGCGCGCCACCATCGACGCCATTCCCGATCCTCTCTTCGAGATCGACCAGGAGGGCCTCTATTGCAGCGTGCACAGCCAGCGGCCCGAGCTGCTGATGGCACCCGCTGCCGATCTGATCGGGCGCAACGTGACGGACATGCTGCCGGCGCTTGCGGCCCTGGCGGTGATGGACGTGCTGCAGGAGGCGCAGCAGCAAGGCTGGTCCACGGGACGGCAGATCATGGTCGACCTGCCCGGGCTGGGCACGAGCTGGTTCGAGCTGTCCGCCGCGCGCAAGGCCACCGCCCCGGGCGATGTACCGCGGTACATCGTGCTGTCGCGCGACATCACCGACCGCAAGCGCACGCAGGAGCAATTGCAGCTCACCGCGCAGGTGTTCGACCAGAGCAGCGAGGCCATCGTCATCGCCGATGCGACGCACACGGTGGTGCGCATCAACAAGGCGTTCACCCGCATCACCGGCTACTCCGAGAGCGAGGCCATCGGGCAGTCTGTACGGCTGCTCACGGCCGCGGAATCCGTGCGCGACTTCGACACCGACACGGTGTACGCCCGTCTCACGCAGGACGGGCGCTGGGAGGGCGAGGTCCGCGGGCGCCGCAAGGACGGATCCACGTACCCGCAATGGCTGTCGGTGAGCAGCGTGCGCGACGGCAAAGGCGTGGTGACGCACTCGATCACGCTGTTTCGCGACATCACCCAGCAACGCGATGCGCAGGACCGCATCCAGCGCCTGGCGCACTTCGATCCGCTCACTGAGCTTCCCAACCGCGCGCTGCTGGCCGAGCGCGCGCAGCGGCATATCGACGAAGAGCGCTCCCGTGGCGGCACCCTGGCGCTGCTGTTTCTGGACCTGGACCACTTCAAGAACGTCAATGACTCGCTGGGCCACCGCATCGGCGACATCCTGCTGGTCGCCGTGGCGCGGAGGCTGCAGTCCCTGCTGCAGCCGCACGACACGGTGTCGCGCCTGGGCGGCGACGAATTCCTGCTGCTGCTGCCCGCCACTTCGGCAGCGGCAGCGGCAGAGGTGGCCAACCGGCTGCTGACGGCAGTGGCCGAGCCTTTTCAGCTGGACACGTACGAGCTCACGACCACGCTGTCGGTGGGCATTGCGATGTATCCGGCAGACGGTGAGTCGTTCGACACGCTGTACCAGCGGGCAGACGCGGCCATGTACCGCGCCAAGCAGAACGGCCGCAACAGATACGGCTTTTTCACCGCCGATCTGGAAGCCCGCACCGCACGGGCCCTGCAGATCGAGAACGCCCTGCGCCGCGCCCTGGAGCGCAACCAGTTCGAGCTGCACTACCAGCCCCAGGTGTCGCTGGACAGCCGCAAGCTGATGGGCGCGGAAGCCCTGCTGCGCTGGCGCCACCCTGAGCTGGGCATGGTGTCGCCGGCCGAGTTCGTGCCGGTGGCAGAAAGCAGCGGCATGATCGTCGCGATCGGCGAATGGGTGATCCGCACCGCGGTGAGCGACATCAAGCGCTGGCTGGACATGCAGCTGCCGCTGCGCGCGGTGTCGGTCAATGTGTCGGCCGTGCAGTTCCGCCACCCGCAGTTGCCGGAGATGGTCACGCGCTGCCTGGAGCAGGCCGGGCTGCCCGCCCGGCGGCTGGAGCTGGAACTGACCGAAGGCGCCGCGGTGGACGACCCCGCCGCCGCGCTGGCCATGATGGACCAGCTGCACGACCGTGGCGTGCGCCTGTCGATGGACGACTTCGGCACCGGGTATTCGTCGCTGAGCTACCTCAAGCGTTTCCAGATCTACAAGCTCAAGATCGACCAGTCGTTCGTGCGGGACCTGGAAGACGATGCCAACGACCGCGCCATCGTGAGCGCCATCATCCGCATGGCCCAGGCCCTGGGCATGCAGACCACGGCCGAGGGGGTGGAGACCGACGGGCAACTGGACTTTCTGCGGGCCCAGGGGTGCGACGAGGGCCAGGGCTATCTCTTCAGCCGCCCCCTGCCCGCCGCCGCGTTTGAGGCGTATCTGCGGGACCAGCTGCGCCTGCCTGCCTAGGCAGCCTCCGGGGCGCGGGGAAAGTGGGGCCGGTCCGCGCTGGCCGCCGCATCGCAAGGCACAGGCCGGCCTTCAGGCTGCGCGCCACACCCTGGCAGGAACGGTTGTAAGGCAGCACTGCTACACTTTGGTACAAATTTTCTGCCGCCCGGCTTTCCATTTTTCCCGGTTCCATGTCCGCGCCCTACGGCGCTCCAGAGTTGCAGCGTCCTGGAGCCGCCCCCCAAACGCCTCTGCAGCGCGCCTTGCGCGAACAGCAAACCTTGCTCGACAGTGCAGGCGTGGGCATTGTCTTTCTGCGCCAGCGCAGCGTGGTGCGCTGCAACCAGCGGTACGCCGAGATCTTCGGCTATGCCGCCCCCGAGCGTTTGGTCGGGCTGAACACCGAAGCCTTCTACCCCGACAGAGACTCCTTCCGCGAGCTGGGGCGCACCGCCTATCCCGTGCTGGCACAAGGGCTCTCCTTCCGCGTCGAACGCCCCTTGCGCCGGCGTGACGCCAGCCTGTTCTGGGCCAGCCTGACCGGGCGCCTGATCAACCCGCACGACACGGCCGAAGGCTCGATCTGGATCGTGGACGACATCGACGAGCAAAAGCGCGCCGCCGCCGCGCTGAACGCGGCCGTGACGGAAAAGCAGTTGCTGTTCGACAGCGCCATGGTGGGCATCGTCTTCCTGCGCGAGCGGCAGCTGACGCGCTGCAACCACCATTTCGAGCAGATGCTGGGCTACCAGCCCGGCGAGCTGGTCGGCAGCCCGTCGCGCCGCTGGTATGCCAGCGATGCGGCCTGGGACGAAGTGGGACGCCGGTGCTATCCCCCCATGGCAGCGGGCCTGACCTACGAGGGCGAGGTCGAGCTGCGCCGCAAGGACGGCACCCCGGTGATCTGCGAAGTGCGCAGCAAGTCGCTGGACGCGTCAGACCCGTCCCAGGGCACCATCTGGATCACCATGGACATCACCGAGCGCAAGCAGGCCCAGGCGGCCCTGGCGCGCGCACACGAGGACCTGGAGCAGCAGGTGCAGGACCGCACCCGCGAGCTGCGCGAGACGGTGGACGACCTCCACCGCGAGATCAACGACCGCAAGGCCGACCAGGAGCGCATCTACTGGCTGGCCCACTACGACGCCCTGACGGGCCTGCCCAACCGCACGCTGCTGTCCGAACGCGCGCAGCAGGCCATCCGCGTGGCGCAGGAAGGCAACACGCCCCTGGCCGTGATCTTCCTGGACCTGGACCACTTCAAGCACGTGAACGACTCGCTGGGTCACCGTGTGGGCGATTCGCTGCTGGTGGAGATCGCCAAGCGGCTGCGCGCCGTGGTGCGGGACAAGGACACGGTGTCGCGCCTGGGTGGCGATGAGTTCGTGCTGCTGCTGCCCGGGGCCAACGCCCACGGCGCGGCCCGAGTGGCGGGCAAGCTGCAGGAGGCCTCGCGCCAGCACTACCAGATCGATCACCACGAATTGACCATGGCGCCGTCCATGGGCATCGCGCTGTTTCCGCAGGACGGTGCGGACTTCGACACGCTGACCCAGTCGGCCGACGTGGCCATGTACCGCGCCAAGCTCGACGGGCGCAACACCTTCAAGTTCTTCACGCCGGAGATGCAGGCCCAGTCCGTGCGCGCGCTGCAGCTGGAGAACGCCCTGCGCCGGGCCCTGGAGCGCAACCAGCTCCAGCTGCACTACCAGCCCCAGATGAGCCTGACCACGGGCGCCGTGCGCAGCGTGGAGGCCCTGCTGCGGTGGAACCACCCGCAACTGGGCGGCATATCGCCGGCCGAGTTCATCCCGATCGCCGAGGACAGCGGCCAGATCCTGCAGATTGGCGAATGGGTGCTGCGCACCGCGCTCGCGCAGCTGAAGGTGTGGCGCGCGAGCGGCTTCCCCCGGCTGATGATGGCGGTCAACCTGTCGGCCATCCAGTTCCGGCAGCCGCAGCTGCCCGAGATGGTCAGCCGCACCCTCGCCGAGTTCGACCTGCCCCCCGATGCGCTGGAACTCGAGCTGACCGAAGGCGTGGCCGTGGACGACCCCCATGCCGCCGTGGCCACCATGGACCAGCTGCATGCGCGCGGCGTGCGCATGTCGATGGACGACTTCGGCACGGGCTATTCATCACTGAGCCAGCTCAAGCGCTTTCAGATCTTCAAGCTCAAGATCGACCAGTCGTTCGTGCGGGACCTGGGCGACGCGGGCAACGACCGCGCCATCGTGAGCGCCATCATCCGCATGGCGCAGGCGCTGGGCATGCGCACCACGGCGGAAGGCGTGGAAACCGAAGGGCAGCTCGCCTTCCTGCTGGAACAGGGCTGCGACGAAGCGCAGGGCTACCACTTCAGCATGCCGCTGGCCGCGCCCGAGCTGGAAGCCTTCATGCGCCGGCTGGCGCACTGACACGCCAGCAGGCACGACGGCAGCGCTGCAGCACAGCCGGCAGAACGCGAGGGCCGCGCCGGCCCGCGCCCGCCCAACCATCGCCTTCAGATAAAAACAGGCTCCACCGCTTGATGGACAAGCGCGGGCAGCTATATTTTCAATAGCAAACGTTGCTACACCGAGGCACGGGGCATGTCAGCCCATGCGACCGTGGCCACCATGGCGCCATGGCGCCCACGCAAGGCGTGCGCAACCCCCACCACCACGCGCTCAGCGGATCGGTACGGCGTACATCAGCCCCTGCTTGTTCCACTGGTTGTTCAGGCCGCGCGGCAGCCCCAGCGCGGACTTGGGGCCGACGTTGCGCTCGAAGATCTCGCCGTAGTTGCCGGTGGTCTTCACCGCCCGCAGCAGCCAGTCGCGGTCCAGGCCCAGCAGCTTGCCCGTGTCTTCCGACGTGCCCAGCATGCGCTGCACCACGGGATGGGTGCTGCTGGTTTTCAGCTGCTCCGCATTCGCCTGGGTCACGCCGTATTCCTCGGCCTCGATCAGGCCGTAGATCACCCACTTCACCACGGCGAACCACTCGTCGTCGCCCCGGCGCACCAGGGGCCCCAGCGGCTCCTTGGAGATCAGCTCAGGCAGGATGGCATGGGTGGCGGCGCCATCGCGGATGGTGCTGCGCAGCGAGGCCAGGCCCGACGCATCGGTGGTGTAGGCCGTGCAGCGGCCGGCCAGATAGGCACTGGTGGCGGCATCGATCTTCTCGAACATCACCGGCTTCACGTCCAGGCCGTTCGTGCGGGAGTAGTCGAGCAGGTTCTTCTCGGTGGTGGTGCCCGACTGCACGCACACGGTCTGCCCCTTGAGCTGGCGGGTGCTTTTGATCTTGCTCTTGGCGGGCACGATGAAACCCTGCCCGTCGTAGTAGGTCACCACGGTCTGGTGCAGGCCCAGCGAGGCGTCGCGGGTGAGCGAGAACGTGGTGTTGCGCGAGAGCACATCCACCTCGCCGGACTGCAGCGCGGTGAAGCGCTGGGGCACGTCCACCGGCACGTACTTGACCTTGTGCCCATCGCCGAGCACGGCCGCAGCCAGGGCGCGGCACACGTCCACGTCCAGGCCCGACCACTTGCCGCTCGCGTCCGCCATCGCAAACCCGGCCAGGCCGGTGTTGACGCCGCACACCACCTGCCCCCGCGCCTTGATGCCGTCGAGCGTCTTGCCTGCATGCGCGGCAGGCACCGCGGCCACGGCCGCCAGCGCGGCCCATCCCATCACAGCGATCCGGTGCCAAGATGTCTTCATGCGGAGGTCTCCGGGGAAAGTTCAGAGTGCGGGCGCTGCGGCGGGCCCGGGGCCGTGCAGCACCTTCTGCAGGAATTGCGCCTGCCCCATGCCGGGGTCCAGAGTGTAGGCCGCGAAGCCTTCGCGCTCGTACGCGCGCAGGGCACTGTGGTTGCCCGACAGCACCTCCATGGTCAGCTTGCAGGCGCCCCGCTCCCGGGCGATCACCTCCACCGCCTGCAGCATGCGCTGCGCGATGCGGTGGCCGCGCCACCCGGGCGCCACGGCCACGTCGTGCACGTTAACCAGCGGCTTGCAGGCAAAGGTGGAAAACCCCTCGAGGCAATTGATCAGCCCCACCGGAACCTCGCCGTGCGGCGCGGCAGCGTCTGCAGCCCAGGCGATCACGCTGAAGGCCTGGGGACGCTGCCGCAGGGCCGCGGGCAGCCCCTGCTTCACTTCGTCGCTGAGCGGCTCTCCGCCGCCCGCTGCGTCGCGTGCATAGCCATCGAGCAGATCGACCAGCGCCCGGGCATCGCGGGCGTTGGCAAAGTCGACGCGGCGGACGTGGATGGCCAGGGGTGTCGAGGTGGAAGTCAAAGCGGCAGACGGCATGAGAGGAATCCTGAGCGGCGGCCGAGGAGCTTCAGCCGCAAAAGTGACAGCGTACCGGATCGCCCACCCCGCCCGCTCGCCGCCAGGCCGAGCGAAATGGATGAACTAGGGATGGAGGACTGCGCGGCGGCGGTGAACGGCGTTTGGGGCTCGGCGTGCCGGAAGCGAGGTGCTTGTTGGCGCGATCAGCCCGCTCGGGCCGCATCCGCGAGCCTTTGCGCGCACAGGCTGGCCTGCTGGGCGTCGCGCGCCTCCACCATCACACGCAGCAAGGGCTCGGTGCCGCTGGCGCGGATCAGCACCCGGCCTGACGAGCCCAGCTCTTGCTCCACGCAGCGCGTGGTGTCTTCCAAAAGGCGATTGGCTTTCCAGTCCTGGCCCGGCGCCAGGCGAACGTTGAGCAGCACCTGCGGGTACAGCGTGATCTCGGCCAGCAACTGGGACACCGTACGGCCACTGCGCACGCAGGCCTGCAGCACCTGCAGCGCACTCACCAGGCCGTCGCCCGTGGTGTGGCGGTCCAGGGCCAGCAGGTGGCCGGAGCCCTCCCCGCCCAGCACCCAGCGGTGGCGGGCCAGCTCTTCCAGCACGTACCGGTCGCCGACCTTGGCGCGCACGAACTTCACGCCGCGTGCCTGCAAGGCGACTTCCACCGCCATGTTGGTCATCAGCGTGCCCACCACGCCAGGCACATGCTCGTCGCGGCCCATGCGGTCGGCGGCCATCAGGTACAGCAGTTCGTCGCCGTTGTACAAACGGCCCGTGGCGTCCACCACCTGCAGGCGGTCGGCGTCGCCGTCCAGGGCAATGCCGTAATCCGCGCGGTTGGCACGCACCGCCCGCACCAGCGCATCGGGGTGCGTGGCGCCCACGTCGCGGTTGATGTTGAGGCCGTCCGGCGAGCAACCGATGGACAGCACCTCGGCCCCCAGCTCGTGGAATACCTTGGGCGCCACCTGGTAGGCCGCGCCGTGTGCAGCATCGACCACGATCTTCAGGCCCTTGAGCGTGAGGTCCTGCGGAAAGGTGCTCTTGCAGAATTCGATGTAACGGCCGGCCGCATCGTCCAGGCGCCGCGCCTTGCCCAGGTTGGCCGAATCGGCCCACACCGGCGGCTCGGCCAGGGCGGCCTCGACGGCCAGCTCCCAGGCATCGGACAGCTTGGTGCCCTGGGCACTGAAGAACTTGATGCCGTTGTCAGGGTAAGGGTTGTGGCTGGCACTGATGACCACGCCCAGGCTGGCCCGCTGGGCCCGCGTGAGGTAGGCCACGCCCGGCGTGGGCAATGGGCCCAGTAGCACGACGTCCACCCCGGCGGAATTGAAGCCGGACTCGAGCGCGCTCTCCAGCATGTAGCCCGAGATGCGGGTGTCCTTGCCGATCAGCACCGTCGGGCGCTCTTCGGTGCGGCGCAGCACGCGGCCCACGGCATGGGCCAGGCGCAGCACAAAATCCGGGGTGATGGGGGGCTGGCCCACCGTGCCGCGGATGCCATCGGTTCCAAAGTATTGGCGCGTCATGTTGGAGCGTCTCCTCGTGTATCTCGTTGTTGGTTGTTGGCTATTTATTGGCTACCGGTCGCGGGCCACCCTCGGCGCCCTCGAATCCGCTGCGCCTGCGCCTTCGGGCGCCGGCTGCATCCATCTCACTGCATCAGCCCCCGGCTTGCTGCATGGCACGCACTCCACACCTTCAATGCCGAGGCGGTGTCTCGCACGTCGTGCACGCGCACGACCGACGCACCGCGCTCCACCGCCAGCACGGCAGCGGCCACGCTGGGCACCATGCGCTGGTCCACCGGGAGGTCCGTCACCGCACCCAGCGACGACTTGCGCGACCACCCGGCCAACACTGCATGGCCCGCATCGCGCAGCCGTTGCTGGTGCGCGAGCAGGGCGAAGTTCTGCGCCACGGTCTTGCCAAAGCCGATGCCCGGGTCGACCACGATGCGATCCTTGTGCACGCCTGCGGCCAGCAGATTCTGCGCCGACAGCTGCAAAAAAGATAGCACCTGCGCCACCACATCGCCCTCCATCGGCGCGGCCTGCATGGTTTGCGGATCGCGGTGCATGTGCATCAGGCACACGCCACAGCGCGCGTGCGCGGCCACGGCGGCAACAGCGCCCGGCTGCCGCAGGGCCCAGATGTCATTGACGATGTCAGCACCCAGGTCCAGGACAGCCTGCATGACCTTGGGCTTGTAGGTATCTACCGAGATCGGCACGCCGAAGCTGACGGCATCACGCACCAGCGGCACCACACGGGCAAGCTCTTCATCCAGAGGCACCGCCGGGCTGCCAGGGCGCGTGGACTCCCCCCCGATGTCGAGGATGTCCGCGCCGTCTTGCAGCAACTGCTCGCAGTGCCTCAATGCGGCCAGCGTGGACCCATGGTGTCCGCCGTCGGAGAACGAGTCCGGCGTGACATTGACGATCCCCATGATCTGCGGACGGCTGAGGTCGATGACGAAACGGGAGGTCTGCCAGATCATGGTCTATCGCAGGAAAAAGACTCTGTGGAATTGGGCTGGAGCGGGACGGCCCGCCCAGATCGCGTGGATCGGAGCGGCCGGCAAACGCGGGGCATCATCCGGCGCGCTGAAACAGAAAAACGGGGCACAAGGCCCCGTTCGTTCAGCGATGGGAACGCACCCCAGCCGTCAGGCAGCCGAAGGAGCGGTGTCCGTGGCAACGGCCGGTGTGCCGCCGCTGGAGTTGTCGCCACCCGACGAGGGGGGCGTGCGTGGCGTCCAGTCCTTGGGTGGACGTGGTTCCTTGCCAGCCATGATGTCGTCCAGCTGCTCGGTATCGATGGTTTCCCATTCGAGCAGGGCTTTGGCCATGGCGTGCATCTTGTCGCTGTTCTCTTCGATCAGGCGGCGGGCCAGGTTGTACTGCTCGTCGATGATGCGGCGCACTTCCATGTCGACCTTTTCCATGGTCTGCTCGCTCATCGTGGTGGTCTTGGTGACCGAACGGCCCAGGAACACCTCGCCTTCGTTTTCCGCATAGACCATCGGGCCCAGGGCATCCGTCATACCATAGCGGGTGACCATGTCGCGCGCAATGTGCGTTGCACGTTCGAAGTCGTTGCTGGCGCCGGTGGTCATCTGGTTCATGAACACTTCTTCAGCGATGCGGCCACCGAACAGCATGCTGATCTGGTTGAGCATGTACTCGCGGTCGTAGCTGTAGCGGTCCTGTGCGGGCAGGCTCATCGTCACGCCCAGGGCACGGCCACGGGGAATGATGGTGACCTTGTGCACCGGGTCGCACTTGGGCAGCAGCTTGCCGATCAGGGCGTGGCCGGACTCGTGGTAGGCCGTGTTGCGGCGCTCTTCCTCGGGCATGACCATGCTCTTGCGCTCGGGACCCATGAGGATCTTGTCCTTGGCCTTCTCGAAGTCCTGCATTTCCACCGTGCGCGCATTGCGCCGGGCCGCCATCAGGGCCGCCTCATTGCACAGGTTGGCCAGGTCGGCACCGCTCATGCCGGGCGTGCCACGGGCGATGATGCCGGGCGCCACGTCCTGCCCGATCGGGATCTTGCGCATGTGCACGTTCAGGATCTGCTCGCGACCCCGGATGTCGGGCAGCGTCACGTACACCTGGCGGTCAAAGCGGCCGGGGCGCAGCAGGGCGGCGTCCAGGATGTCCGGGCGGTTGGTGGCAGCCACCACGATCACGCCCAGGTTGGTCTCGAAACCGTCCATCTCGACCAGCATCTGGTTCAGGGTCTGCTCGCGCTCGTCGTTGCCGCCGCCCAGGCCCGCGCCACGCTGGCGGCCCACGGCGTCGATTTCATCGATGAAGATGATGCAGGGAGCGTTCTTCTTGGCGTTGTCGAACATGTCGCGCACACGGGCCGCGCCCACACCGACGAACATTTCCACGAAGTCCGAGCCCGAGATGCTGAAGAACGGCACCTTGGCTTCGCCCGCGATGGACTTGGCCAGCAAGGTCTTGCCGGTACCGGGAGGGCCGACCAACAGCAGGCCGCGCGGAATGCGCCCGCCGAGCTTCTGGAACTTCTGCGGGTCCTTGAGGAAATCCACGACTTCCTTGACTTCTTCCTTGGCCTCGTCGCAGCCAGCCACGTCCGCGAACGTGACCTGGTTGTTGTTCTCGTCGAGCATGCGCGCCTTGCTTTTACCGAAGCTGAAGGCACCGCCCTTGCCGCCGCCCTGCATCTGGCGCATGAAGTACACCCACACACCGATCAGCAGCAGCATGGGACCCCAGCTGACCAGCAGGGTCATGAGCAGGGAGCCCTCTTCGCGGGGCTTGACGTCGAACTTGACGTTGTTGTTGATGAGGTCGCCCACGAGGCCGCGGTCGAGGTAGGTGGCGGTCGTGCGGATCTTGCGGTCGTCGTTGGTGACGGCCACGATCTCGGTGCCGCCCTGGCCTTCCTGGATGGTTGCACTCTTGATGCGGTTGCTGCGGACTTCCTCGAGGAACTCCGAGTAGCCGACGTGGCCTGCGCTGGCGCCTGCACGGGTGTCAAACTGTTTGAACACCGTGAAAAGCACCATGGCGATGACCAGCCACACGGCAATTTTTGAAAACCACTGATTGTTCAAGCGGGGCTCCAGTTGCAGGAAACAGAAAACGGACACACTGCCGTCACGTCACGGCTTGCATGTGTGGCCCATTTTAGGTCTTTCAAGCCACCCGGCCATAGCTATTCCCCCTATCGGCCATGGAAACAGCACGGACTTTGTGGCCATCCGTCACGCTTCTTGACCCCGGACAAGGCAATTCAGGCGGTTTTCTTGAGCCCCATCCCGACCAGGAAGGTTTCCGACGACTTGTCGCGCGACGCCTTGGGCTTCAAGGGTTTCACCACCTTGAAGGTCTGCTTGAAAAGCGTCACCAGGTCGCTGTAGCCGCTGCCATGGAAGAGCTTGACCACCAGCGCGCCATCCGGTTTCAAATGGTTGCAAGCAAAATCCACCGCCAGCTCCACCAGATGGGCGATTCGCGCTGCGTCGGCCGACTCGATCCCCGACAGATTGGGCGCCATGTCGGACACCACCACATCCACCACCTTGCCTGCCAGGGCTTCTTCCAGCCGTGCGAGGACATCGGCCTCGCGGAAATCGCCGTTCAGGTACGTGACGCCTTCGATGGGCTCCATGGGCAGGATGTCCAGCGCGATGATCGTCCCGTTGAGCTGCCCCGCTGCCGCCCCGGCGGGTGACATGCGGCGGCGCAGGTACTGGCTCCAGGCGCCGGGGGTCGAGCCCAGGTCCACCACGGTGTGGCCCGGCTTGACCAGCCCCAGTTGCTCGTCGATCTCCTTGAGCTTGTAGGCCGCCCGTGCGCGGTATCCCTCCTTGTGGGCCAGCTTGACGTACGTGTCGTTCACGTGGTCGTTCAACCAGGCTTTGTTGACCTTCTTGCTCTGCGTTTTGACTTTCATACGGCCGTATTGTCTCCCGACACGCAAGATGACCGGGGCACCGGACGGCAGGCCGCGGATAATACGGCCCATGCCCCAAATTCAACTGACCCCCGCCGAGCGCCGATTTCACCGCGCTGATGCCCACCATCTGGACCCCGTGGTCCTGGTCGGCGGCGACGGCCTGACCCCTGCCGTCAAAAAAGAGATCGACGCTGCGCTCAATGCCCACGGCCTCATCAAGGTCCGTGTGTTCGGCGATGACCGCGCAGCCCGCGAGCTGATGTACCAGGAGCTTGCTGCCGACCTCAACGCCGCCCCCGTGCAGCACATCGGCAAGCTGCTGGTGCTTTGGCGCCCCGTGCCCGCCAAGGAAAAGGCGGTGGATGAAGACCGCATGCCCGGCCCGCGCGACGTGAAGGTGCTCAAGTTCAGCAAGCGCGGCGGCCAGCGCCCGGAAATCAAGCAATTGCGCGTGCTGGGCAACCAGCGCCTGACCTCCGGCGGCCAGATCAAGCGCGCCAAGCCCAAGCAAAAGTCCATCAAGAAGCGCCAGGCCGACTGATGAGCGTCCCTGCAGCCTCTGCAGGAACTGCAGCTTCTGCCGCCCCACCCGGCCCGGCCGGCCCGGCGCCCGTGCGCCACATCCTGTGCATGAAGTGGGGCACGAAATACGGCCCCGAGTATGTCAATCGGCTGTATGCGATGGTGCGAAGGCATCTGGCGGGGGACTTCCGCTTCGTCTGCCTGACGGACGACAGCGCGGGCATTCGCGCCGAGGTGCTGTGCCTGCCCATTCCGGCGCTCGACCTGCCGCCCGGCATTCCGGAGCGCGGCTGGACCAAGCTGGCCACCTTCGCCGCCGATCTGCACGGGCTGCGGGGCACCGCCTTGTTCCTCGATGTGGACGTGGTCGTCACCGGTAGCCTGGAGGGGTTCTTCACCCAGCCTGGCCAGTTCCTGATCATTCACGACTACAAGCGCCCGTGGCGCATCACCGGCAATTCGTCGGTCTACCGGTTCGAGCTGGGTGCGCACCCGAACGTGCTGGAGCATTTCCGCGCGCACTTTGCCGAGATCCGGCAGGAGTTTCGCAACGAGCAGGCGTACCTGTCGGACTTCCTGCACAAGCAGGGCAAACTGCAGTACTGGCCCGCCGAGTGGTGCCCGAGCTTCAAGTACCACGGCATCCCGCCCTGGCCCACCAACTACTGGCGGCCCCCTTTTGTACCGCCGGGGGCCCGCATCGTGATCTTTCACGGGGAATGCAATCCGCCCGATGCACTGGCAGGACGGCGCAACCGGCGGTTTCGCTATATCCGCCCGGCCACGTGGGTGGCGGAACACTGGCGGGAATAAGACAGACGAGGCGCGGGTTGCAGGGCACTGCACCGCCCCCACGACGCCAGGCGTTGCGGTGACTGGCTGACGGCGGCACCGAAGCTTGGGCGCGCACGCCACACAGCACCGCCGCCCGCCCCGTGCAGCGCCCCTTCAAACGGTTCGACGCAGCGTCAGTGCCCGTCGACAGGCGCGCCGGCCGCATCGTCCGCTGGCGACCCGGGCGCATCGGTGGCCCCGGGGCGCAAGGTGCTCCAGAGCACCGCCAGGGCGCAGCCCCACTGCAGCACATACATGACGGACCCCACGCTGTGCCAAAGGCGCAGATCCTGGCGGGCCACGATGCGCGGCGCCACGCCGAACTGGGACAACAATGCCAGCAGCATGCCCCCCAGTATGAAAACCATAGCAGCCTGCGCCCACAGGTATTGCCGTACCGCTTGTTTGGGACGCGACATCAGCAGCAACACCACGCAGCATGCGACCGCCACCCAGGTCTGCGCGGCGAACAGCCTGGCGGCCATGTTGCCGGCGATGGACGGGGACGGAAGGTGGGCAAAAAGCAGCGGCACCACCAGGAATCCGATGGTGGTGAGGCTGCCCCACCACAGGGCCGCCACGAGGGCGGGAAGACGCTGGCGCATGCCCGGGCCGGTCACTGGTAGCTCACGCCCACCACTTCGTAGCGGCGGATGCCACCGGGCGCCTGCACTTCGGCCGTGTCGCCCTCTTCCTTGCCGATCAGTGCACGGGCGATGGGGCTCGAAATATTGATCAGGCCCTGCTTCAGATCCGCTTCGTCCTCGCCCACGATCTGGTACTTGACGGCTTCGCCGGACTCTTCGTCCTCCAGCTCGACCGTGGCGCCGAACACCACCTTGCCGCCGCCGTCCACAGCGCTGGGGTCGATCACCTGCGCCACCGAGAGCTTGCCTTCGATTTCCTGGATGCGGCCTTCAATGAAGCCCTGGCGGTCCTTGGCCGCGTCGTAGTCGGCGTTTTCGCTCAGGTCGCCCTGCGCACGGGCTTCGGCGATGGCGGTGATCACTGCGGGGCGTTCCACGGTCTTGAGGCGGTGCAGCTCCTCCTTGAGCTTCTCCGAGCCGCGCTTGGTGATTGGAATGGTGGCCATGTTTTTCGTCTCCATAGGTCAACAAGGCCGGCGCCTGCCACGGGGGCACGGCACCGGTCGGTCAGCCCGCAAGGCAAGCAATGCTGTGCGATTGGCGACCCTACAAAAGGAAACCGCCGCACGTTGCCGCGCGGCGGTGTTGTTCAGCGGCCAATTATGCCGCTTTTGGGGGCCTTCAGGCCGCCAGTTGCGCGTGCAGTTCCTGCACCGAATACACGTCGAGCTTGTCCATGTACTTCATGCCTTCCACCGCAGCTTCGGCACCGAAGATCGTGGTGAAGGTCGTGACGCGTGCGAGCAGCGAGCTCGTGCGGATCGCACGCGAATCGGCGATCGCGTTGCGGCGCTCTTCCACGGTGTTGATCACCATCACGATCTCGTTGTTCTTGATCATGTCCACGATGTGCGGGCGGCCCTCGGTGACCTTGTTGACCACCTTGACCGGCACGCCGGCCGCTTCGATCGCTGCGGCCGTGCCCTTGGTGGCCACGAGCTCGAAGCCCAGGGCCACGAGCTGGCGGGCGATGTCCACCGCGCGCGGCTTGTCGGCGTTCTTCACGGTCAGGAACACCTGGCCCGAGGTGGGCAGCTTGGTGCCCGCACCCAGCTGGCTCTTCACGAAGGCTTCGCCGAAGGTCTTGCCCACGCCCATCACTTCACCGGTGGACTTCATCTCGGGGCCGAGGATGGTGTCCACGCCCGGGAACTTCACGAAGGGGAACACGGCCTCCTTCACGCTGAAGTACGGGGGCGTCACTTCCTTGGTGATGCCTTGCGACGCCAGCGTCTGGCCGGCCATGCAGCGCGCGGCCACCTTGGCCAGCTGGATGCCGGTGGCCTTGCTCACGAAGGGCACCGTGCGCGAAGCGCGCGGGTTCACTTCCAGCACGTAGATCACGTCCTTGCCGTCCACTTCCTGGATGGCGAACTGCACGTTCATCAGGCCCACCACGCTCAGGCCCGCGGCCATGGCGGCGGTCTGGCGCTTGATCTCGTCGATGGTGGGCTGCGACAGGTAGTACGGCGGCAGCGAGCAGGCGGAGTCACCGCTGTGCACGCCCGCCTGTTCGATGTGCTCCATCACGCCGCCGATGAAGGTGACGCCTGCGGAGTCGCGCACGCAGTCCACATCGCACTCGATGGCGTTGGAGAGGAAGCGGTCCAGCAGCACGGGCGAGTCGTTGCTCACCTTGACGGCTTCGCGCATGTAGCGCTCCAGGTCACGCTGCTCGTGCACGATTTCCATCGCGCGGCCGCCCAGCACGTAGCTGGGGCGCACCACCAGGGGGTAGCCCAGGGCGGCGGCCTTTTCCAGGGCCTCGGGTTCGGTGCGCGCAGTCGCATTGGGCGGCTGGCGCAGGCCCAGTTCGCCCAGCAGCTTCTGGAAGCGCTCGCGGTCTTCGGCCGCATCGATCATGTCGGGGCTGGTGCCGATGATGGGCACGCCAGCGGCTTCGAGGCCCAGGGCGAGCTTCAGCGGCGTCTGTCCGCCGTACTGCACGATCACGCCGACCGGCTTTTCCTTGTCCACGATCTCCAGCACGTCCTCGAGCGTCACGGGCTCGAAGTACAGGCGGTCGGACGTGTCGTAGTCGGTGGAGACGGTCTCGGGGTTGCAGTTGACCATGATGGTCTCGTAGCCGTCCTCGCGCATCGCCAGCGCCGCGTGCACGCAGCAGTAATCGAACTCGATGCCCTGGCCGATGCGGTTGGGACCTCCGCCCAGCACCATGATCTTCTTGTTGCTGGTGGGCTCCGACTCGCATTCCGCGACGCCGCCGTGAGTGGCGGCTTCGTAGGTGGAGTACAGGTAGGCCGTGTTGGTGGCGAACTCGGCCGCGCAGGTGTCCACGCGCTTGTAGACCGGGCGCACGTTCTGCGCGTGGCGCGCTTCACGCACGGCCTTTTCGGTGGTCTTGAGCAGCTTGGCCAGGCGGCGGTCGGAGAAGCCCTTTTGCTTGAGCGTGAACAGCGTGCCCGCGTCGAGCGCCGCCAGGGCACCCTCGCCTTTTTCGGCCACCAGCTTGTCGATGTCGAGCTCGATCTTCACGATCTGCTCGATCTGCACCAGGAACCACTTGTCGATCTTGGTGAGGTCGAACACTTCGTCGACCGACAGGCCCATGGCGAAGGCATCGCCCACGTACCAGATGCGCTCAGGACCGGGCTCGCCGAGTTCCTTTTCGAGCACTTCGCGGTCCTGGGTCTTCTCGTTCATGCCGTCCACGCCCACTTCCAGGCCACGCAGGGCCTTCTGGAAGGATTCCTGGAAGGTACGGCCCATGGCCATGACCTCGCCCACGGACTTCATCTGCGTGGTCAGGCGGCTGTCGGCCGTGGGGAATTTCTCGAACGCGAAACGCGGGATCTTGGTGACCACGTAGTCGATGGAGGGCTCGAACGATGCGGGCGTGATGCCGCCCGTGATCTCGTTGCGCAGCTCATCGAGCGTGTAGCCCACGGCCAGCTTGGCGGCGACCTTGGCGATCGGGAAGCCCGTGGCCTTGGAGGCCAGCGCCGAAGAGCGCGAGACGCGCGGGTTCATCTCGATCACGACCATGCGGCCGTCCTGCGGGTTGATCGAGAACTGCACGTTGGAGCCGCCCGTGTCCACGCCGATCTCGCGCAGCACTGCCAGGGACGCATTGCGCAGGATCTGGTATTCCTTGTCGGTCAGCGTCTGCGCGGGGGCCACGGTGATCGAGTCGCCGGTGTGCACGCCCATGGGGTCGAGGTTCTCGATGGAGCAGATGATGATGCAGTTGTCCGCCTTGTCGCGCACCACTTCCATCTCGTACTCCTTCCAGCCGAGCAGCGATTCTTCAATCAGCAGTTCGTTGGTGGGCGAGGCTTCCAGGCCGCGCTTGCAGATGGTCTCGAATTCTTCGGGGTTGTAGGCAATGCCGCCTCCCGTGCCGCCCAGCGTGAAGCTGGGGCGGATCACGGTAGGAAAGCCCACGCTCTTTTGCACGGCCCAGGCTTCGTCCATGCTGTGGGCGATGCCCGAGCGCGCGGAGCCCAGACCGATCTTGGTCATGGCGTCCTTGAACTTCAGGCGGTCTTCGGCCTTGTCGATGGCCTCGGGCGTGGCGCCGATGAGCTCGACCTTGTACTTGTCGAGCACGCCGTTGTGCCACAGGTCCAGTGCGCAGTTGAGCGCGGTCTGGCCACCCATGGTGGGCAGGATGGCGTCGGGGCGTTCCTTGGCGATGATCTTCTCGACCGTCTGCCAGGTGATGGGCTCGATGTAGGTGACGTCGGCCGTGGCCGGGTCGGTCATGATCGTCGCAGGGTTGCTGTTGATCAGGATGACCTTGTAGCCCTCTTCGCGCAGCGCCTTGCAGGCCTGTACGCCGGAGTAGTCGAATTCGCAGGCCTGGCCGATGATGATCGGGCCAGCGCCGATGATGAGAATGCTTTGGATGTCTGTGCGTTTTGGCATGGTGCGTCGATCAGTCGATCGTGGGTTCGGCTGCCTGGGAGCCAGGGGTCTCTACAGAGGGTGCGGCGTCCGCCTGCGGGCGGCGGGCGGTCAGCTTGGCAAGCAGCGCCTCGGCCCGGGCGGGGGGAAGGTTCTTCTGCATCAGTTGCAGCAGGCCATCCCCCTGGATCAGCGGGCGCAGGACTTCCTCTTCAGCGTCATAAAAGGTCACTTCCCAGTCCTGGAGCAGCTCTGCAAACTCTGCGTCGTCCAGCGTCTTGCCCTTGGCCACGAGCGTGATCAGGGGCATGGCCTTGTTCTCGACAAAGGCCTTCTTGTAGGGCTTTTGCGCCCATCGCTCGGTGAACCATTCGCGGTGGGGCGACGGCAGCGTCAGGACGCGCTTGTGGATCGCCTTTTCCAGGGTTGCGAGGGGGAAGCTGAAAAATTTCATGGCGCTGTTCCTTGATTTCAGGCCGCCTTGGCCGCGCGCATGGCGTCGGTGAAGCGGTCGAACAGGTAGGCGATGTCGTGCGGGCCGGGCGATGCCTCGGGGTGGCCCTGGAAGCAGAACGCCGGCTTGTCCTTGTGCGCCAGGCCCTGCAGCGTGCCGTCGAACAAACTGACGTGCGTGGCACGCAGGTGGGCCGGCAGCGACTGCATGTCCACCGCGAAACCGTGGTTCTGGCTGGTGATGCTCACGCGGCCGTTGTCCAGGTCCTTCACGGGGTGGTTGGCACCGTGGTGGCTGTTCGTCATCTTGAAGGTCTTGGCGCCCGCGGCCAGGGCCATGATCTGGTGGCCCAGGCAGATGCCGAAGGTCGGCACGCCGCTGTCGACGATGGTGCGGGTGGCGGCGATGGCGTAGTCGCAGGGCTCCGGGTCGCCAGGGCCGTTGGACAGGAACACGCCATCAGGCTTCAGGGCCAGCACATCGGCCGCTGGCGTCTGCGCGGGCACCACGGTGACCTTGCAGCCGCGCTGGGCCAGCATGCGCAGGATGTTCAGCTTCACACCGTAGTCGTAGGCCACCACGTGGAACTCGGGAGACTCGAGCTTGCCGTAGCCCTTGCCCAGCACCCACTCGGTCTGGGTCCACTCGTAAGTGGCTTTGGTCGACACCACTTTGGCCAGGTCCAGCCCGGCCATGTTGGGAGCCGCCTTGGCAGCGGCCAGGGCCTCGTCGATCAGAGCCTGCGTCACCGCCTGGCCTTGCGCCAGGCCGACGATGGCGCCGTTTTGTGCGCCCTTGCTGCGCAGCAGGCGGGTGAGCTTGCGGGTGTCGATGTTGGCGATGGCGACCGTGTTCTCGCGCACGAGGTACTGGGACAGGGTTTCCGTCTGGCGGAAATTGCTGGCCAACAGGGGCAGGTCCTTGATGATCAGGCCCGCGGCATAGACCTTGTCGGCCTCGATATCCTCGCTGTTGACGCCGTAGTTGCCGATGTGCGGATACGTGAGCGTCACGATCTGCTGGCAATAGCTGGGGTCGGTGAGGATTTCCTGATAACCGGTGATGGCGGTGTTGAACACCACCTCACCGACGGTGGTGCCGGTAGCACCAATCGAGTTGCCGATAAAGACCGTGCCGTCTGCGAGCGCCAGGATGGCGGGCGGGAAGTTTCCCTTGAGAGACAAAAGCACTGGGTTCTCCGGATGGTTACGGTCGCCCGGCGCCTGCAGGCCACTCGTACACGCAAACGTACGCAGTGCTGGTGGCTGCTCTCAGAAAAGATTTTTGCTTTGGGTGCGATCGGGCGACGCTGTTGCGAGAAAAGCTCCCGATTATACCCTTCGGGCGTCTTCGCCCGGCAAATGCATGTCTTGCATAACCTTGTTACGTAAGGAAGTGTTCCAGGCATTTCAATGCATCACTGCGCGCCTAGACTCCGCCCGGCGCCCATTCAACCATCAACGTTTTCAACCTTCAGAGAGGCTGTTTTCATGTTTGCTTTCATTCGTCCCCTTGCTGTCGCAGCGGCAGGTCTCGGCATCGCCTTGACCGCCCAGGCCATGGAGCTGGCCAAGTATCCGAAAGTCTTTGTGGGCCCGCAGGGAGTCGAAGTCGTTTTGGCCCCCAGCGTGGACGGCAAGCAGGCGCTGGTGCGCGTGAGCGGCATCAACGACCCGATCGACCAGGTGGTCTTTCTGAGCAACCTGGAGCGGCAAGGCGCAGCGCGCGACGTGTACTCCACCCGCATCGACGGCCGCAACTACGGCCTGCTGCACAAGCAGACCGACGCGTACGTCGGTGGCGACAACTATGTGGTCTACCTGCCTGGCAAGCGCGACGGCGTGGTGCTGGCCTTCCATGAAGACAAGACCAAGGCGTTCAAGCTGGCAGACCTGCAGGCGAGCTATGAGCGCCAGCAAAAGCAAGGCGTGCAGGAAAAGCTGGCCCGCTTTGACCGCAACAAGCGCCTGGCCAGCGCGCAGGCCGATCTGACCAAGGCCGATCAGGATGCCAGCGCCGCGTGCGGCACACCCGTCAAGACCACGGTCGACTGGGCGTCCATCGATGACGAAAAGCTGCAGACCCTGAGCATTGGCAGCTTCTGCGGCGTGGTCGCCTCGGAACTGGAGTCCCTGTGCCGCAACACCCCCGCGGCCAAGGCCAAGGCGGCCAGCCTGGGCCAGGTGCAGTGCAAGTTCGCATCCGCGCTGAAAATCCGCGTGGAAGGCCAGCAAGTGGTGTTCACGACCGAGAAGGACGCGCCCAACCAGGAAGACTTCGTGCGCCAGTTCCTGCGCAACCAGCAGTAATCAGCCTCCCGCGCCACCTCCGGGTGGCGCGAACCTGACCGGCACCCCCGGCAGGAATCTCCTGCCCGAGACCGGCCCTTCAGCGCGCAGCGCCGCTCGCGTGCAGGCAAATGGCGGCGGCGGCAGCCACGTTCAGCGACTCCTCGCCGCCGGGCTGCGCAATGCGGATGCGCAGGGCCGAGCGCTCTTCCAGCACCGGCGACACGCCCTGCCCTTCGTGCCCCATGACCCAGGCACAGGGCCAGGGCAATGCGGCGCGGTGCAGCCAGTCTCCGGCATGGGAGCTGGTGACGAGCAGGGGCACCTGCAGCGCCTGCAGCTCTGCGTGCTCCACACCTTCGATGAGATCCAGCGCGAAATGCGCGCCCATGCCGGCCCGCAGCACCTTGGGTGACCAGAGGGCCGCGCTGCCCTTGACGGCCACCACCTGGCGGAATCCAAACGCCGAGGCACTGCGCAGGATGGAGCCCACGTTGCCCGCGTCCTGCACACGGTCGAGCACCACGGTGGCAACCCCCGGCTGCAGCGACGCCGGCACCGCCCAGTCGATGACGAAGCCCATGCGCGCCGGCGACTCCAGCCCGCTGATCTCGGCGAACAAGGCATCCGAGAGCACTATGATTTTAGGAGCTGCTTGCGCCCACTCCACCTGCGCCAGCGGCCAAAAAGACTCTGCAAATACCGCCACCGCCGGGCGCTGGTGCCGCTCCAGCGCGGCGCGGCACAGATGGTCGCCCTCCAGCCACACCCTGCCCTGCTTGCGATAGGCCGTGCTGTCCTGCGCCAGGCGGCGCAGGTCCTTGACGAAAGCGTTGTCGCGCGAATGGATGGGGGTGACGGAAGGTGATGTCATCGGCAATGGGGTCACCTGGGCGGTCACCCGCAACGGGTCACAGGAACAGGTTTTGGGCCACCGGTGCGAACGAGCGCCGGTGGTGGATGCAGGCGCCGTGCTCGCGCAGCGCGGCCATGTGGATCGCCGTGCCGTAGCCTTTGTGGCCGGCAAAGCCGTAATGGGGGAAGTCCTGGTCGATCTGCGCGCACCAGCGGTCGCGGTGCACCTTGGCCAGGATGGAGGCGGCCGAGATGGCCTGCACCAGCGCATCGCCCTTGACGATGGCCTCGGCCGGCACGTCCAGCAGCGGCAAGCGGTTGCCGTCCACCAGCACCCGCACCGGCTTGAGCCGCAGGCCGATCACCGCGCGGCGCATCGCCAGCAGGGTGGCCTGCAGGATGTTCAGGCTGTCGATCTCTTCGACGCTCGCCTCGGCGATGGAGCAGCACAGCGCCTTGGCGCGGATCTCGTCGTAGAGCTTCTCGCGCCGGGCTGCGGTCAGGGTCTTGGAGTCCGCCAGGCCTGCGATGGGATGCAGGTCGTCCAGGATGACGGCGGCAGCCACCACCGGGCCGGCCAGGGGCCCGCGGCCGGCCTCGTCCACCCCGGCAAGAAGTCCGGGGGGATGCCAGGGCAGGCTGGCTTGCTCAGGCTGTGGGAGCGAGGATTTTCTGGATCGCATCGGCTGCCAGTCGGGGAGTGTTGCGGAGAAGGCTTTCATGCAGCGCGGTGAAGCGCTGCTCCAGCGCGCTGATCCGGGACGGATTGTGCCTGCGTGCGTCCAGCCAATCCAGCGTGGCGGCGCACAGCGCTTGCGGCGTGGCGGCGTCCTGGATCAGTTCGGGCACCACGAAGTCGCCGCACAGGATGTTGGGCAGCCCCACCCAGGGCTGCAACTGCTTGCGGCGCATGAGCCACCAGCTCACGGGCTGCATGTGGTAGGCGATCACCATGGGCCGCTTGAAGAGCGCGGCCTCCAGCGTGGCCGTGCCGCTGGCGATCAAGGTGGCATCGCAGGCCGCCAGCACCGTGTGCGACTGGCCCGCCACGATCTGCACCGCGTCCTGCAGGCCGCATTCCTGTGCGACCTGCGCAATGCGGCTTTGCAAGGCGGGTACCGCGGGCACTACCAATTTGATAGCTGGGCGCGCCTGACGGATCAGCGCTGCAGCCTCGAGGAATGGCTTGGCGATGTACTGTATTTCAGACGACCGGCTGCCCGGCAGGATGGCCAGGACCTCATCCGCATCCTGCAGACCCAGATGTGCCCTGGCGGCTGAGCGGTCGGGCACCATCGGGATCACACCAGCGAGCGGGTGACCGACGTAGGTCGCCTCGATGCCATGCTGGGCCAGCAGTGCGGGCTCGAAGGGAAAGATGCACAGCACGTGGTCGGCGCTGCGGCGGATCTTCTCGACCCGATCCGCACGCCACGCCCAGATGGAGGGGCAGACGAAATGCACGGTCTTGATGCCGGCAGCGCGCAGGTCGGCTTCGAGCCCCAGGTTGAAATCCGGCGCGTCCACGCCGATGAACACATCGGGCCGGCTCTGGAGGAGGTCGTTGCGCAACGACTTGCGGATGGCGAGCAACTCGCGCAGGCGCCGCAGCACCTCCATGCTGTAGCCATGCACGGCCAGCTTGTCGCTGGGCCACCGGGCCTCGAAGCCGCGGCGTGCCATCTGGGGCCCACCGATGCCAAAGGACTGCAGGGCGGGCCAGTGCGCCTGCATGCCGTCGAGCAGCAGCCCGGCGAGCAAGTCGCCCGACGTTTCGCCCGCCACCATGGCGATGCGGGGAGATGTCTGCATGCGCCGGACCTCAGCGGGCGATGCCGCGGCTGGAGCTGGACAGGAAAGCCATCACCAGCGCCACGTCCGCCGTGGCCTCGGGGTGCGCCACCGGCAGGTCCGCGATGGCGGCGCGGGCCGCCTCGAGCGTGAGGCCCTGGCGGTACATCAGCCGGTGGATCTGCTTGATCACTGCCACACGCTCCGCAGAGAACCCGCGGCGGCGCAGGCCCTCGGCATTCAGCCCCCGCACGGACAGCGGATTGCCATCGACCGTCATGAAGGGCGGTACGTCCTGCGACACGGCGCTGGAAAATCCGATCATGGCGTGCGCCCCGATCTTCACGAACTGGTGGATGCCGGTCAGCCCGCCCACCGTCACCCAGTCGCCGATCAGCACATGGCCGGCCAGCGTGGTGTTGTTGGCCATGGTCGTGTGGTTGCCCACATGGCAGTCGTGCGCAATGTGGGTATAGGCCATGATCCAGTTGTCGTCGCCGATGCTGGTCTTGCCGCCCGCGCCCGGCACGCCGCGGTTGAAGGTGCAGAACTCGCGCACCGTGTTGCGGTCACCGATGACCAGCTCGGTGTCCTCGCCCTTGTACTTCTTGTCCTGCGGATCGGCCCCCAGGGAGGCGAACTGGAAAATGCGGTTGTCCTTGCCGATGGTCGTGCGGCCTTCGATCACGCAGTGGGCCCCCACGGTGCAGCCCGGGCCGATCACGACCTGCGGGCCGATCACGGCATACGGCCCCACCGTGACGGAGGGGTCGATGCGTGCACCGTCCGCAATGATGGCGGTGGGATGGATATTGCTCACGGTCCGGTCAGCCCAGGTCGTCGCTGCGGCTCAGCCCACGCTGCGCATGGTGCACATGAGCTCGGCTTCGCAGGCCACATCGTCGCCCACGCTCGCCACGCCCTTGAACTTCCAGATGCCGCCGCGCACGCGGTCGATGGTGATGGTCAGGATCAGTTGGTCGCCCGGCTCCACAGGGCGCTTGAAACGCGCGCCGTCAATGCCGACGAAGTAATAGATGTTGTTCTCGTCCGGCACCTTGCCCATGGCATCGAAGGCCAGCAGCCCGGCCGCCTGGGCCAGGGCTTCGAGGATCAGCACGCCGGGCATCACGGGACGCCCTGGAAAATGCCCGCCGAAGTAAGGTTCGTTGAACGTGACGTTCTTGATGGCCTTGATACGGGTGTTGCTCTCAAGCTCGATCACCTTGTCTACCAGCAAGAAGGGGTAGCGGTGCGGCAGTTGCTTGAGAATTGCGTGGATATCCATCATCGAGTTCTTCTTCCGTTCATGCTGCTTTCAGGGCCTGCTCCAGCGCTTTGATGCGCTCTCGCAAGCTGTGCAATTGTTTGAGTGTCGCAGCGTTCTTTTCCCAGCGCGCATTGTCGTCGATGGGAAACATGCCCGTGTACTGTCCTGGCCGTGTGATGGATCGCGTGACGACCGTGGCCGCCGAAATGTGCACGTTGTCGGCCAGCTCCAGATGCCCCAGCACGATGGCGCCTCCGCCCACCGTGCAATGCGCGCCGATGGTGGCACTGCCGGCCACACCCACGCAGCCGGCCATGGCCGAGTGCTTGCCGATGCGCACGTTGTGGCCCACCTGGATCAGGTTGTCGAGCTTGACGCCGTCTTCGATCACGGTGTCCTGCAGGGCACCCCGGTCGATGCAGGTGTTGGCCCCGATCTCGACATCGTCGCCGATGCGAACGGCGCCGAGCTGCTCGATCTTGACCCACTGCCCCCTCTCCGGCGCGAAGCCGAAGCCGTCGGCACCGATCACCACGCCCGCATGGACGATGCAGCGCTCGCCGATGTGGCAGTCTTCGCCGACCGTCACGCGTGATTTGAGCACCGTGCCTGCACCAATGCGAGCGCCGCGCTCAACGACGCACAGCGGGCCGACAACAGCTGTGGGATGCACGTGGGCCGACGGGTCCACCACGGCGCTGGCATGCACCGAGCCCTGCACCACAGGCGATGTGTGCTGCCGCCAGAGCTGCGTGGCCCTTGCAAAATAGACGTAGGGGTTGTCCGCAACGATGCAGGGGCCGCGCGCCAGCGCCACCTCGCGCATGGCGGGCGCCACAATGACACAGGCCGCCCGGGAGGCGGCCAGTTGCTGTTGGTAGCGGGGGTTGCTCAGAAAACTGAGGTCCCCCGGGCCCGCAACCTCCAGTGGCGCGATGCGGGAGATGGTGGTGTCAGCCACCGCCCCCCCCTCCAGCGAACCACCGAGCGCATCAACAATGTGCCCGAGAAGCAAGCTCACGCGCCACCCGTCCTGCGCTGCGGCTTACTTGGTGGTGGCAGCGGCATTCAGCGCCTTGATCACCTTGTCGGTGATGTCGTGCTTGGGGTTGATGTAGACAGCCTCTTGCAGGATCACGTCGTACTTTTCAGCTTCTGCGACCTGCTTGACCACCTTGTTGGCGCGCTCGAGAACCTGGGAGAGTTCTTCGTTCTTGCGGGCGCTCAGGTCTTCCTGGAACTCACGGCGCTTGCGCTGGAAGTCACGGTCCTGGTCCACCAACTGGCGCTGGCGCGTGGTGCGCTGGCTCTCGGCCATGGTGGGCGCTTCACGTTCGAACTTTTCGCTGGCGGTCTTCAGGGTGTTGCCCAGGTCCACCAACTCTTTTTCACGGCGAGCGAATTCCTGCTCCAGCTTGGCCTGGGCCGCCTTGGCCGTGTTGGCCTCACGGAAGATGCGGTCGGTGTTGACGAAACCGGCACGGAAGGACTCTTGCGCTTGCACAGGCGCTGCAGCGGCGAATGCGCCGAGCAGCAGGGCCAAGGAGATATGGCGAGAAAAGGATTTCATTAGAAAGACGTTCCAATCTGGAATTGCAGTTTCTGGATTCTATCGCCAGCGAACTTGCGCACCGGTTGCGCAAACGCCAGACGCAGCGGACCGAGCGGGGAAATCCAGCTCAGGCCCAGACCCACGGAGGCACGCATGTCACTGAAGGTGACCTTGTCGTTCTCTCCGTACACGTTACCCACGTCGACGAAGGTAAACACGCGCAGGGTCCGGTCGTTCCCCGCGCCAGGGAACGGAGCGATCAGCTCCGCATTGAGGGTGACTTTCTTCGGACCGCCGAGAGACGCACCCGTCACGTCGCGCGGACCCAGCGTGCCCTGGTCGAAGCCGCGCACCGAGCCCAGGCCGCCCGAGTAGAAGTTCTTGAACACGGGGAACGGCCGGCCGTTCATCCCCTTGCCGATACCCGCCTCGCCGTTGAACGCCAGCGTGAAGCGCTTGTTCAGCGGAACGTACTGCTGGTACTGGTAGTTGGCGCGCACGTAGCGGGCGTCGCCTGCCACGGACCATTCGGAATTGAGGCGCTGGTAGCGACCCGAATTGGGCGCCAGCGCACTGTCGCGGTCATCGCGAGACCAGCCGACGGTCAGCGGAATGGAGGTACTGCTGTAGCCGAACCTGTCTGCATAGGCCAGGTAGGTGGCGGGGATGTTCGTGCCAGGCTTGATCTTGGTCTGCTCAAGGCCGCCACCGAAGAACACCGTGTCGGTCTCGCTGAAAGGCACGCCGAAGCGCAACGAACTGCCGGTGGTCACAAGCTGGTAGTTGCCGCCCTGGTCTTCGTAAGGCTTGTCCGTGCGGTAGTAGAGGTCCACCGTGCGCGAAATGCCTTCCTTGGTGAAATACGGGTCGGTGGTGCTGAACACCAGCGTGCGGCGGTACTTGCTGGTGTTCACATCGATGCCCAGGTAGTTGCCCGAGCCGAAGATGTTTTCCTGCTTGATGCCGAACGAGAGCGAGACCTTTTCCGCGCTGGAGAAGCCCACGCCCATCTGCAGCGAGCCCGTGGGCTTTTCGGCCACGTTGATCACCAGGTCCACCTGGTCGGGCGAGCCCGGCACTTCCTGCGTCTCGACGTTCACTTCGGTGAAGAAGCCCAGGCGGTCCACGCGGTCGCGCGACAGGCGGATCTTCTCGCCGTCGTACCACGAGGCTTCGTACTGGCGGAACTCGCGGCGGATCACTTCGTCGCGCGTGCGGTTGTTGCCGCTCACGTTGATGCGGCGCACGTAGGCGCGGCGCGATGGTTCGGCCTGCAGCACGAAGGCGACGCGGTTGTTCTCGCGGTCGATCTCCGGCACGGCCTCGACGCGGGCAAACGCAAAGCCGAAGCGCGCGAAATACTCCGAGAAAGCCTTGGTGGTCTCGGTGATCTGGTCGGCGTTGTAGGGCTCGCCTGCGCGGATCGTGACGAGCGACTTGAATTCGTCATCGCGGTCCAGGTAGTTGCCCTCCAGCTTGACGCCGGACACGACATAGCGCTCGCCTTCGGTCACGTTGACGATGATGGAGATGTCCTGCTTGTCGGGCGAGATCGCGACCTGCGTGGAATCGACGCGGAACTCGAGGTAGCCGCGCTGCAGGTAGTACGAGCGAAGGGTTTCCAGGTCGGCGTTGAGCTTGGCGCGCGAATAGCGGTCGGACTTGGTGTACCAGCTGAGCCAGCCGCCCGTGTCCTGGTCGAACAGGCCCTTGAGCGTGGATTCGCTGAACGCCTTGTTGCCGACGATGCGCACTTCCTTGATCTTGGCGGGCTCGCCTTCGACCACCGTGAACGTCAGGTTCACCCGGTTGCGCTCGATGGGGGTCACCGTGGTCACCACTTCGGCGCCGTAGAGGCTCTTGTTGATGTACTGGCGCTTGAGCTCCTGCTCGGCGCGGTCGGTCAGCGCCTTGTCATAGGGCCGCCCTTCGGTCAGCCCCACCTCGCGCATGGCTTTCTTGAGCGTGTCCTTGTCGAATTCGCGCGTGCCGGCGAAGTCGACATCCGCCACCGTGGGGCGCTCTTCCACCACCACCACCAGCACGTTGCCAGTGGCCTCCAGGCGCACATCCTTGAAAAGCCCCAGGCCGAACAGCGCCCGGATGGCGGCCGCGCCCTTTTCGTCGTTGTAGTCGTCGCCCACGCGCAGCGGCATGGATGCGAACACCGTACCGGGCTCCACGCGCTGCAGGCCCTCGACGCGGATGTCCTGCACCTTGAAGGGCTCCAGTGCCCATGCCGCATTGGCAGCGAAAATCATGGCTGCAACGGCCGATGCGGTACGCACGCCCAGGCGATTGATGTGTTTTTTCATGAATGAAGCTGGAGCCGCAGTTGCGTTGCAAGCGCGGCAAAGGTTAGCCAAAAAGCCGGGTGACGTCGTTGAACAAGGCTATGGACATCATGACAAGCAACACTGCAACGCCTCCGCGCTGCAGGCGTTCCATCCATGCGTCCGACACTCCCTTGCCCGTGACACCCTCCCAAAGATAATACATCAGGTGCCCACCGTCCAAAACTGGCAGCGGCAGCAGGTTCAGCACCCCCAGGCTCACGCTGATGAGCGCAAGGAAAACCAGGTACTGCGTGAGGCCCAGGCTGGCCGAGCGGCCGGCATAGTCGGCAATCGTGAGCGGCCCGCTGAGGTTCTTGAGCGACGCCTCGCCGATCACCATGCGGCCCATCATGCGCAGCGTCAGGATCGAGACGTCCCACGTCTTCACCACACCGCCCCAGGCCCCTTCGAGCACACCGTACTCCACGGTCACGAACTCGGGCGCCGCCCCCACATACGCACCAATACGGCCGACGGTCGTGCCAGCGTCCGTCCTGGCCTCGGGCACCACGTCCAGCGTCAGCACCTGGCCCGCGCGGTCGATGCGCCAGGGCTGGGCCACGGCTTGTGTGCCCTTCACGGACTGCCGGATCAATTCGCGCAGTTGCTGGCCGTCCACCACGTCGGTGGCGCCCACCTTCAGCACCACGTCGCCCTGGCGCAGCCCGGAGCGGGCGGCGGCGCCGTCGGCCATCACATCGCCCAGCACGGGCCGCGTCCACGGCCCCAGGATCCCGATCTTGCGAAACAGCTGTGCGTCGGCCTCGCGGGTGTCGATCTTGGACATGTCGAGCCGCACTTCGCGGTGCGCCGCGCCCGACTGGGGCTGCACGTCCAGGCGCACCGTCTCGCCCTCGAGCGCGCCGCGCGTAAGGAGCCAGCGCAGGTCTTCGAACGACCGCACGGGCTCCATGTCGTCGGTGCCCAGCGCAGCCTGCGCGACGAGTTCGCCACCGCGCAGCCCTGCGGCCTGCGCGACCGAACCCGCCACCGGGCTGGCCAGCACGGCCTTAGGCTCCTGCACGCCGTTCCAGTTGACGATGGCGTACAGCAGCATCGCCAGCAGCAAGTTGGCCATGGGCCCTGCCGCCACGATGGCGGCACGCGAGCGCAGGGGCTGGGTGTTGAACGCCAGATGCCGCTCTTCAGGCGCCACGGGCGCCTCCCGCTCGTCGAGCATCTTGACGTAGCCGCCCAGGGGAAAGGCGCCCAGCACGAATTCCGTCGGCGACCCCTTGGGCTGCCAGCGCAGCAGCGGGTGGCCAAAGCCGACCGAGAAGCGCAGCACCTTGACCCCGCACGCCACCGCCACGCGGTAGTGCCCGTACTCGTGCACGGCAATCAGGATGCCCAGGGCAACGACGAAGGCAACGAGGGTGAGCAGCATGGTGGGGTTTCCGTAGATCTCTGTGGAGGCGCTCAGGCCGCCATGCGGACTGCCGCGTGTTCTGCCGCATGCCGGGCCTGGGCGTCCAGGTCCAGCAGCGCAGCCAGCGAGTCTGGCTTGGAGGGGGACACCGCATCCAAAGTTGCAAGATTTACCGCATGGATACGGTCAAAACGCAGCCGGCCCTGCAAAAACGCCCCGACAGCCACCTCGTTGGCGGCATTGAGCACCGCGGTCGTTCCCTCGGCTGCCTTGAGCGCCTGCCAGGACAGGTGCAGGCCGGGGAAGCGAATGGCATCGGCATCCTCGAAGGCCAGGGCGGAAAGCGTGGAAAAATCGAGCCGGCTGGCGCCACTGGCGATGCGCTCGGGCCAGGCCAGGCCGCAGGCGATGGGCACCCGCATGTCGGGCGTGCCCAGTTGCGCCAGGATCGACGCATCCTTGAACTGCACCATCGAATGGATGATCTGCTGCGGATGGATCACCACCTTGATCTGGTCCGGGTGCAGGTCGAACAGCCAGCGCGCCTCGATCACTTCGAGCGCCTTGTTCATCATGGTGGCGGAGTCGACCGAAATCTTGCGCCCCATCGAGAAATTGGGATGCGCGCAAGCCTGGGCCGGCGTGATCTCCGACAGCGTGGCCGGGTCGCGCTGGCGAAACGGCCCGCCCGAAGCGGTCAGCAGGATGCTGTCCACCCGGTCAGGCCAGGTGGCAGGGTCTTCCGGCAGGCACTGGAAAATGGCCGAATGCTCGCTGTCGATCGGCAGCAGCGTGGCGCCGCCCTGCTTGACCGTCTGCATGAACAGCCCGCCGCCAACCACCAGCGCCTCCTTGTTGGCCAGCATCAGGCGCTTGCCGGCGCGGGCTGCCGCCAGGCACGGCGACAGGCCTGCCGCACCCACGATGGCTGCCATGACGGCATCCACCTCCGGGTGAGACGCTATCGTTTCAAGAGCATCTGCCGCTTGCAGGACTTGCGTGGGAATGCCATTGGCGGCCAGCTTTTCGGCCAGTTGGCGCGCGTGCGGTGCGCTGGCCATCACCGCAAAGCGCGGTGTGAACTGCGCGCACTGCGCAAGGATCAGGTCCACCTGCGTGGCCGCGCTCAGCGCGAACACTTCAAAGCGGTCCGGGTGGCGGGCCACCACATCCAGCGTGCTGGTACCGATGGAGCCCGTGGAGCCCAATACCGTGAGTCGTTGTTTCATCATTGCGAGCTACCGTGCTGCTGCTGTCGTCAGGCTGGTGAGCATCATGGCCAGTGGCAGGGTCGGCAGCAGCGCGTCCACCCGGTCGAGCACGCCGCCGTGGCCGGGCAGCAGGTTGCTGCTGTCCTTGACGCCTGCGCTGCGCTTGATGAGGGACTCCACCAGGTCGCCCGAGACGCTCATGGCCACCATGAACAGCGCCGCGATCACCAGCAGCCACCAGCCTTGCTGCGCCATGCGGCTGTAGAAACTGGGCACGGCAGCCTGCCAGTGCGCGTCAGCGGCCACCCAGACGAACGCCATGACCACCACGCCCGCCAGCCCACCCCACACGCCTTCCCAGCTCTTGCCGGGACTGATCGAGGGGGCCAGCTTGCCCTTGGTGAAGCGCAGCCCGAAAGCGCGGCCGGCGAAATACGCGAAGATGTCGGCCACCCACACCAGCAGCAGCACCGACAGCAAGAAATTGATGCCCACATTGCGCGCCTGAACGACCGCAAGCCAGGCCAGCCACAGCGCCAGCACGCCCGCCACCAGCCGCACGGCGGAAGGAATGCGCGGCCAGCCCGGAACCCCGGCCTTGAGCAGCCAGGCGGTGGACAGCACCCACAGCCCCCCGCCCACGACCCAGAGCGCCGTCAACGGCCGCTCCACCCAGCCCAGAGCCCAGGACCCCGCGCACAGCGCGACGCAGGCGGCGCCCACAGCCACCGAGCCTGCCTGTCCGAAACCGCTCAGGCGCCCCCACTCCCAGGCACCGGCGGCCATGAGCACCAGCACCACGACGGTGAACGGCACGGTGGACGCGTAAAAAAGCGCCGGCAGCAAGATGGCCAGCAGGACGAGGGCTGTGATGACACGCTGTTTGAGCATGGGACCTTTCAGAACCCGTTCAGGTTCTCAACCGGGCATCGGCTGGGGATGCGCGGACAGGATCTGTTCGGAGGTTTTACCAAAACGGCGTTCGCGGCCACTGTAGGCTGCAATCGCCTCATCCAGCGCCGACTCATCGAAATCCGGCCACAGCCGGTCACTGAAAATGAACTCGGAGTATGCAGCCTGCCACAGCAGAAAATTGCTGATCCGCATTTCGCCCCCGGTGCGGATCACGAGATCGGGGTCGGGCACGTGGGCCAGGCCCATCGCGCCGTGCAGGCTCGCTTCGGTGATGGGCTCTCCGCGTGCGGCCAGCGATGCCGCCGCCTGGGCGATGTCCCAGCGGCCCCCATAGTTGAAGCAGACGTTCAGAATCAGGCGGTCGTTGCCCGCCGTGGCGGCCTCCGCCTGGGCCAGGCCGCCCTGCACCTTGGGCGAAAGACCTGCGCGGTCGCCCACGAAGTACAGGCGCACGCCGTCCTTCTTGAGCTCGGGCACCTCGCGCGCCAGCGCCAGGGCCAGCAGCTCCATGAGGCCGGAGACCTCTTCCACGGGGCGGTTCCAGTTTTCGGACGAAAAGGCAAAGACGGTCAGCACCGCCACGCCCCGCTGCGCGCAGGCACGGGCACAGCGGCGCAGCGAATCCACCCCTTGCTTGTGGCCTGCCAGGCGCGGCAGGAAGCGGCGCTTGGCCCAGCGGCCGTTGCCATCCATGACGATGGCGATGTGGTGAGGCACCACCGGAGATTCAGACATGCAGAACGTTGAGAGAACCCTGGTAACGGGAACTCAGACCGCCATGATTTCCTGTTCCTTGGCCGCCACCAGCGCATCGATCTCTGCGATGTGCCGGTCGGTGAACTTCTGCACGTCGGTTTCGGCGCGCTTTTGGTCGTCTTCGGACGCGAGCTTGTCCTTGACCAGCTTCTTGACCGATTCGTTGGCATCGCGGCGCAGGTTGCGCACGGCGATCTTGGCGCTCTCGCCTTCGTTGCGGGCCAGCTTGGTCATTTCCTTGCGGCGCTCTTCGCTCATGGGCGGCATCGGCACGCGGATGAGGTCGCCCAGGGAGGCGGGATTCAGGCCCAGGTCGCTTTCGCGGATGGCCTTCTCGATCTTGGCGCCCATGCCCTTTTCCCAGGGCTGGACGCTGATGGTGCGCGCATCGATCAGGGAGACGTTGGCCACCTGGCTCAGCGGCACGAACGAGCCGTAGTACTCCACCTGGACCGAATCGAGCAATGCGGGATTGGCACGGCCGGTGCGGATCTTCTGCAGGTTGTTCTTGAACGCCCCGATGGACTGGTCCATCTTGGTTTCTGCATTTTTCTTGATATCGGCAATCGTCATATTGTTCTCCTCTAGCCAGTCACCGGCAATGCGCAGCGCGGCGGCAAATCATCAAGCGTAAACCAGCGTACCTTCGTCTTCGCCCATCACCACGCGCTTCAAGGCGCCGTGCTTGATGATGGAGAACACGCGCACCGGCAGCTTCTGGTCGCGGCACAGCGCGAACGCCGTCGCATCCATGATGCCCAGGTTGCGGGACATGGCCTCGTCGAAGCTGAGCTTGGTGTAGCGTGTGGCGGTCGGGTCTTTCTGGGGGTCGGCAGTATAAACGCCGTCCACCTTGGTGGCCTTGAGCACCAGCTCGGCGCCGATCTCGGCACCACGCAGGGCCGCAGCCGTGTCGGTGGTGAAGAAGGGGTTGCCCGTGCCAGCCGCGAAGACCACGACCTTGCCCTCTTCGAGGTACTGCAGCGCTTTGGGCCGCACATAGGGCTCGACCACCTGTTCGATGGCAATGGCGGACATCACGCGGGCCACCAGGCCCTGCTTGTCCATCGCGTCGGCCAGGGCCAGCGCGTTCATCACGGTGGCCAGCATGCCCATGTAGTCGGCCGTGGCCCGGTCCATGCCGACCGAGCCGCCCGCCACACCGCGGAAAATGTTGCCCCCACCGATCACCACGGCCACCTGGACACCCAGGCGGGTCACTTCGGCGATCTCTTCCACCATGCGCACGATGGTCGCGCGGTTGATGCCAAAGGCGTCGTCACCCATCAGCGCCTCACCAGACAGCTTGAGCAGGATGCGCTTGTGGGCTGGTGCGGCGTGGGACATGTGTGATTTCTCCAAAGGCAATACGTACGGCGGTGTGTGCGGGGGCAGGGCTTTTTTGCGGCCTGTCAGGCTGCAGCAGCCTTGGCGGCGGCGACTTGTGCGGCCACTTCGGCAGCGAAGTCGTCGGCCTTCTTCTCGATGCCTTCACCCACGACGTAGAGCGTGAAGCCCTTCACGTTGGTGTTGGCAGCCTTGAGCATCTGGGCCACGGTCTGCTTGCCATCGGCGGCCTTCACGAAGACCTGGTCAGCCAGCGAGACTTCCTTGAGGTACTTCTGCACGGCGCCGTCGATGCGCTTGGCGGTGATTTCAGCGCTTTGCGCGGGCTTGCCGGCAGCCACCAGTTCCTTGTTGGCTTCGTCGGCCTTGCCTTCGGCGACCGAGCGCTCCTTGGCGATCAGTTCGGCAGGCACGTCGGCGCTGGTCAGGGACACGGGCTTCATGGCAGCCACGTGCATGGCCACGTCCTTGGCGGCCGCAGCGTCACCGTCGAATTCGACGACCACGCCGATGCGCGAGCCGTGCAGGTAGGCCGCCAGGTTGGAGCCGCTGAAGTGCTTGAAGCGGCGGAACGACATGTTCTCGCCGATCTTGCCGATCAGGCCCTTGCGCACGTCTTCCAGGGTGGGGCCGAAACTGTCTTGCTCGTAGGGCAGTGCACCCAGGGCTTCGATGTTGGCGGGGTTGTGCTCGGCCACCAGCTTGGCAGCGGCGTTGGCCATGGCCAGGAAGCTGTCGTTCTTGGACACGAAGTCGGTTTCGCTGTTGACTTCGATCAGCGCGCCCACGTTGCCGTTGATGAAGCTGGCGACCACGCCTTCGGCGGTGACGCGCGAAGCAGCCTTGCCGGCCTTGGTGCCGAGCTTGACGCGCAGCAGCTCTTCAGCCTTGGCCAGATCGCCTTCAGCTTCCGTCAGGGCCTTCTTGCATTCCATCATGGGAGCGTCGGTCTTGGCGCGCAGTTCGGCGACCATGCTTGCGGTAATTGCAGCCATCTTTGTTCCTTCAGTGTTCAGTTCAATCGATTGATCGGATCGGATCGGATTGGGTTCAGCCTAAAAAAAAGGGGGCTAACCAGGAGCCCCGCTTTCATTCGCGACGAGTCGCGCAGCCGGGTATCAGGCGGCGGCTTCTTGCACTTCCACGAACTCGTCGGAGCTCTCGGTCGTGGTAGCGGCCTTGACCACTTCGTTCACGGCATTGGCACGGCCTTCGATGATCGCGTCGGCGATGCCGCGGGCGTACAGCGTCACGGCCTTGGCCGAGTCGTCGTTGCCGGGGATCACGTAGTCGATGCCTTCAGGCGAGTGGTTCGTGTCGACCACACCGATCAGCGGGATGCCCAGCTTCTTGGCTTCGGCCACGGCGATCTTGTGGAAGCCCACGTCGATGATGAAGATGGCGTCGGGCAGAGCAGCCATGTCCTGGATGCCGCCGATGTCCTTTTCGAGCTTGGCGATTTCGCGGGAGAACGTCAGTTGCTCCTTCTTGCTCAGGCTGTCGAGGCCAGCTTCTTGCTGGGCCTTCATGTCCTTGAGGCGCTTGATCGAGGTCTTGACCGTCTTGAAGTTGGTCAGCATGCCGCCGAGCCAACGCTGGTCCACGAAGGGCACGCCAGCGCGCAGGGCTTCGGTGGACAGGATTTCACGGGCTTGGCGCTTCGTGCCGACCATCAGGATCGTGCCGCGATTGGCTGCCAGTTGCTTGGCGAACTTCTGGGCTTCCTGGAACAATGGCAGCGACTTTTCCAGGTTGATGATGTGAATCTTGTTGCGATGGCCGAAGATGTAGGGGGCCATCTTGGGGTTCCAGAAGCGGGTTTGGTGACCGAAGTGGACACCGGCTTCCAGCATTTCGCGCATGGTAACGGACATAAAAATACTCCAAAGGTTGGGTCTAAAATCCAGCCCCAATACTTGCGCTACGGTGCTTTTGCACCCGCAGCGCAACACCTTGACAGGGCTGGTTTGCGATTGGTCTTGCGAAAGCTGCCCCACGTGCCGACTGCGGTGCCCGTTGACGACGATCGACTTCAAGCCGATGACCCCCACACTGCACAGCCGCCTTGCACGCGCTGCTGCTCCCAGCAAAACCCAAAGATTCTAGCACACCCATGTTTGCCGACCTGATCGCCACCCGGGGCAGCCTGCACGCCGGCGCCACCACCTCGCCCGCCGAACTGGAACGCTGCATCGCTGCCGCCCAGGCGCCCGCCAACGCGCACAGCTTCGTCCGCGCCGACTTCGAATCGGCACGCACCACGGCGGTGCAGCCCGGCATCACCCAATTACCCTTGGCAGGTCTGGCCGTGTCGGTCAAGGACCTGTTCGATGTGGCGGGCCAGCCCACCGCAGCAGGCTCCACGGCCCTGGCAGGCGCCCCGCTGGCGGTTGCCGACAGCCCTGCCGTGGCGCGCCTGCGCGCCGCAGGGGCCAGCCTCATCGGGCGCACGAACATGGTGGAGTTCGCCTTTTCGGGCGTGGGTGTGAACCCGCACTTCGGCACGCCGGCGGCGTTCGACGCGCTCCACGGCGCCCTGCCCGGCGCGCCGCGCGTGCCGGGCGGCTCCTCGTCGGGCGCCGGGGTCTCGGTGGCCACGGGCGCGGCGTTCATCGGCCTGGGGTCGGACACTGGCGGCTCCATCCGCATTCCGGCAGCGCTCAACGGCATCGTGGGGTTCAAGAACACGGCGCGGCTCGTGCCGACGTCGGGCGCCGTGCCGCTGTCCACCACGCTCGACACCGCCTGCGCACTGACCCGCACGGTGCGCGATGCCATCGTGGCGCACGAAATCCTGGCCGCCCGCCGCGTGACGCGCAGCCAGGCGCCGCTGTCCCTGTACCGCCTGGCCATGCCCCGCACGCTGTTCCTGGACGGCATGGACGCCACCGTGGCGCGCGCCTTCGAGCGCACCCTCTCCACGCTGCGCGCCGCCGGGGCGACCATCGACACCATCGACCTTCCAGCCGTGCAGGAGCAGCCCGCCTACGGTTTCGCTGCGCCGGAGGCCTATGCTTGGCACCGCGATCTGCTCCAGCAGGTGCCGGAGCGCTACGACCCCCGGGTGCGCCAGCGCATCGAAAAAGGCGCCACGCTGATGGCCTGGGAATACATCGACCTGCTCCAGGCGCGCCAGCAATGGATTGCGCGCATGCACGCGGCCATCGACGGGTACGACGCCCTGCTGTCGCCCACGGTGCCCATCGTGGCGCCCTTGCAGTCGGACGTGGCGCCCGGGGCCGAACGCGACACCGAGTTCTTTCGCGTCAACAATCTGCTGCTGCGCAATACCAGCGCCATCAACCTGCTGGACGGCTGCGCGCTGTCGCTGCCCTGCCACGTGGCCGGGGAACTCCCGGTCGGCATCATGGTCTGGCACGGGGCGCTGCGGGATGATGCGGTGCTCAATGTCGGCCAGCAGATCGAGCAAATACTACAAAAACAATAGCTGTCAGCGCTTGCCCATCAAGCGCCAACGCCTCAAAACACGCATATTCATGAAGATTGCCATCGTGGGCGCCGGCATTGTCGGCGTCACCACTGCCTACGAACTGGCCAGCGACGGCCACGAGGTCACCGTCTTTGAACAGCGCAGCGCCGCAGCCGAAGAGGCGAGCTTTGCCACGGCCGGCCTGCTGGCCCCCCATCTGCTGAACCCCTGGGCCGTACCCGGCTTCGGCCACGCGCTACGGCTCACGGGCGCCCACGCCACGCTGCGGCTGGCCGGCGGCATGGGGCGCGCCAACCTCGCATGGCTGTGGCGCTGGCGCAGCGCCGCGCGCCAGCACAGCGCCCCGGCCGCAGCCCTCGAACGCCTGGCGCAGTACAG
Organism: Acidovorax sp. NPDC077693; assembly: GCF_044542805.1. Classification (NCBI taxonomy): domain Bacteria; kingdom Pseudomonadati; phylum Pseudomonadota; class Betaproteobacteria; order Burkholderiales; family Comamonadaceae; genus Acidovorax; species Acidovorax sp. NPDC077693. The sequence continues at coordinate 91,537 of NZ_JBITVD010000015.1, forward strand.
CCTGGCGCGGCTCAAGACCATCGCCATCCAGCACGAGCTCGACTTCGAAGCCTGCGACGGGCGGCTGGTGCTGCTGCGCAGCGAGGCCGAACGCCAGGCGCTGCAGCCTGCGCTGCAGGTGCTGCGCGATGCGGGCGTGGCCGTGCACGAGATCGACGCCGACGCAGCGCGCAAGATCGAGCCCGGCCTGTCGCCCGAAGCCCCCCTGGCAGGCGCCATCCACCTGCCGGAGGCCTGGGCGGGCAACTGCCGCCTGTTTGCCCAGTTGCTGCGCCAGGGCACGCAGGGCGCGGGCGTGCAGTTCGCGTTCGGCACCCGCATCGACCGCGTCAGCAGCAGCCCCACCGGCGTGGCCGTGCAGGGCGAGGCCGAGCTGCGCCGCTTCGATGCGGTGGTGCTGTGCGCGGGCATGGCCTCTGCCGCCCTGCTGCCTGCGCTGGGCCTGGGCCTGCCGATGACCGCCGTGTATGGCTACTCGGTGAGCGCGCCGCTGCGGGAAGACACCCACGCTCCGCGCTCCAGCGTGGTGGACATGGCCCAGCAGATCAGCATCACCCGGCTGGGCCAGCGCGTGCGCATCGCCGGCGGCGCCGAGCTGGCGGGTGCCGGTGCCGAGCACCACACGCCCACGCTGCAGCGCCTGTACCGCACGCTCAACGACTGGTTTCCGGGCGGCGCGCAGCTGTCCTCCAGCCTGCAGATCTGGCGCGGCGCCCGCACCATGCTGCCCGACGGGGCGCCGGTGGTCGGCGCGAGCGGCCTGCCGGGCCTGTGGCTCAACACCGGCCACGGCGCCGGCGGCTGGGCCCTGGCCTGCGGCAGCGCGCGGGCCGTGGCCGATCTGGTGGCGCAACGCGAGCCCGAGATCAACCTCGACGGCCTGGGCATCCGCAGGTTCTGACACGCCCCGGCGCCCGCAGCACGCGCGGCAGGTACTTGCCCCCGGCGCACCGGCAGGCTGGGCCAGGCCGCCGGCCGGGCATGCAGGCTGCCGGGGTTGGGATCTTTCGGTCCCCACCAACGCGATGAGCCCCCCCACCCCGCAAGGCGCGAGGGGCACAATGACCGCCATCACAGCTTGCAGCATTGCAGCGCGCCGTAAGCGGTCCCGGACCGCACCTGGCGCGCGCCCCCCCCACACCCCATGCACCGCATCGCTCCCCACCAGCCCCACCCGCTGTTCAACACCGCGGCCACCCGGCGCATCGAGCACGCGGCTGCAGCCGCCCTGCCCCCGTACACGCTGATGCAGCGCGCGGGCAGTGCCGTGGCCCGGCTGGCCCTGGCCCTTGCCCCACATGCCCGCACGGTGTGGATCGCCTGCGGCCCGGGCAACAACGGCGGAGACGGCCTGGAAGCCGCCGCCCATCTGCAGCGCAGCGGCCGCCAGGTGGTGGTGACCTGGCTGGGCGAGCCCGACCGCGCGCCGGCCGACGCACTGGCGTCATGGCACCGGGCGCGCGATGCGGGCGTGCGCTGGGCCGAGGGCCCGTCCGGGCAGATGACGGCTGCAGACCTGTGCATCGATGCGCTGCTGGGCATCGGCGTGTCGTCGCAACCCACCGCACCCAGCCGCGTGCAGGACCCACGCCTGCTGGCCTGCCTGCACGCACTGCGCGCCAGCCCGGCGCCGGTGCTGTGCGTCGACCTGCCCAGCGGGCTGGATGCCGACAACGGCCAGTTCGCCAGCGGACTCACGCCCGCGCCCGAGCACCACCTGCCTGCCGCCCGCCACACCGCACCCGCGCGCCACACGCTGAGCCTGCTCACCCTGAAGCCCGGGCTGTTCACCGCCGCCGGGCGCGATGCGGCGGGACAGGTGTGGCTGGACACCCTGGGCATGGACATCGGCCAGGCGACCCCCTCTGCCTGGCTGTCGGGCCCCGCCCACGCCACGCCGCGTGCGCATGCCAGCCACAAGGGCAGCTACGGCGATGTGGCCGTGGTGGGTGGCGAGGGCCTGGCCGACCGCGGCATGGGCATGGGTGGCGCGGCGCTGCTGGCGGCGTCGGCAGCCCTGCACGCGGGGGCGGGCCGGGTGCTGGTCGCGCTGCTCGACCACGGGCACCTGCAGCTGGACCTGCAGCAGCCTGAACTCATGTTCCGCCGGTTCGAGGCGCTGGACCTGGAGCAGCTCACCGTCGTCTGCGGTTGCGGGGGCGGCCAGGCCGTGGAGCGCGTGCTGTCCGACGTCATCGAACGTGCGGCGCGCCTGGTGCTGGATGCCGATGCGCTCAACGCCATCGCACCCAACGCCGCGCTGCATGCGCTGGTGGTCGCACGCGGCCAGCGCGGCCAGCCGACGGTGCTGACGCCCCACCCGCTTGAAGCCGCACGGCTGCTGGGCCTGTCCACCGCCGAGGTGCAGGCCGACCGCCTGGCCGCGGCGCACCAGCTGGCGGCCCAGTTCAACTGTGTTGCGGTGCTCAAGGGCTCAGGCACCGTGGTGGCGGCGGCCGACCGGGTGCCGGCCATCAACCCCACCGGCAACGCCCGGCTGGCCACGGCAGGCACCGGTGATGTGCTGGCTGGCATGGTGGGGGCCCACCTGGCGGCAGGTGCCAGCGCTTTGCGCGCCGCCAGCGAAGCGGTGTACCTGCACGGCCAGGCCGCGGACGACTGGCCTGCCGGGTACGCACTGACCGCCAGCGCGCTGGCGCGGCGATTGGGCAGTTGACGCAGCGCTTTGCGGGCAGAAAGACAAAGGCACATCGCACATCGCGCGTTGCCTTGGTTGAGCTGCGCCGCAAGGCCACCCAGGCCGCCGCGGTCTTGCGTTGACTTCGACCTCCACCTCGTCCTCGTCCTCGACCCCGGCAGCAGGGCGCAGGACGCAATGCTGGGTGCAGCGCCTGCCTGACCCTCACCTGCTCCTCACCTGACCCTCACGCCAGCAGCGTGACTTGCCTCAAGGGCTTGAGCACGCTCGACGGCGTCATGCCGAAGGTCTGGCGGAACATGCGGCTGAAATGCGCCGAGTCGGCAAACTCGCCGTGCAGTGCCGCGTCGGTCAGGCGGGGGCTGACGGCCAGGCCCGCCATGGCCAGCCGCACCTGCGACCACACCCGGTAGCTGCGCAGGCTCACCCCCATCTCGGCGCGAAACAGGTGGTTGAAACGCGAGGGGGACAGCTGCACGCCAGCTGCCAGCCCGGCGCGTGCAATGCGCTCCGGGCGCTCCTGCGGAGGGTGACGCAAAGCCTGCAAGCTGCGCGCCACCCGCGCATCCAGCGGCCGCCCCGGGTCACCGCCCAGGCACGGCAGCAATGCGGGCAGGTCGAAGTGCCGCAGATAGGCATCCATGGTGCTGCGCGCCGCCACAGGCACCGCCACATCCAGCACCACCCCGCCCAGTTGCTCGAACGGTCGGCGCAGGCTGCGTGCCTCGCGGGAGTCGGGCTCCAGGTACACCAACGCCACCGTCTCGCCGCACGGGTCAAACACATGCTCGACGCCTGCCGCCACGAGCGCGCTTCGGCAGGTCTCCGCCCGCCCCGCGCCCCAGTGCAACGCAAACCGGCCCGACAGCCCGATCAGCAGAACGGGAGCGGCATGGCAGTGCCAGCCCGTGGCCGGAATCTCGCCCACATAGAGCGCCTTGTCAGTGCACAGAGTCAGTGTGTTGGTCGCTGGCATAGCCCAAACCTGCAAGTTTTATGAGCGTGTTCTCGGTAGCCTCGCCCGGCCGCCATGACGCGACGACGCACCGGCACACCGCGTGGCACCACCCACGCAACCCGCTGCACCGCAGCATGAACACACCACTTCTCGGAGACCCGCTCTTGAAACGCATCGCTTTCTTTTCTGCAGCTGCAGCAGCAGCCCTGGCCCTGATGGTGAGCGCCACCGCGCTCTACTACGGCGCTCCGTCGCTGTTCAAGGAGCCGTTGCTGCACCTGAACCGCAGCCTGTCGGGCATGGAAGAAAAGACCGTCGCCGCCGCGATGCACACCGTGCACTACCTGGACAGCGGCACGCCCAAAGCCCCCGCGCCGCAGGGCGCCCGCGACGGCGGCCCGCCCATCGTCTTGCTGCACGGCATTTTTGCGGAGAAGGACCATTGGGTGGATTTTGCGCGACCCCTGACCGGCCAGTACCGCGTGATTGCCCCCGACATTCCCGGCTTTGGCGAGAGCACCCGGCGTGACGACCAGCCGTACGACTATGCCGCGCACACGCGGCGCCTGGCCGCGTGGCTTGATGCGGTGGGTCTGGAGCGCGTTCACCTGGCGGGCAACTCCATGGGCGGCACCATCGCTGCGCTTTTTGCCACGCAGTACCCGGACCGCGTGGCCAGCGTGGCCTTCATCGGTGCACCGCACGGCATCCGGTCCCCACAACCCAGCGCCATGGACCGGCTGATCGACGCGGGGCAACGTCCCCTCGTGGCGCACGATGCGGCAGCCTTTGACGCCATGATGGCGCTGGTGTTTGAAAAGCGCCCCTTCCTCCCCTACCCCATCCTGCAGGCCTCCGAGCAGGATGCCTTGCGCAACGCGGCATCGAACACCCGGCTGTGGGACGCGCAGCTGAAGGACCGCTATCTGCTGGAACAGCACCTGGGCCAATTGCGGAGCCACCCCACCCTTGCGCTGTGGGGCGGCAGCGACCGCGTGTTCGACCCGTCAGGGCTGCAGCGGCTGCGGACACTGTTACCGCAGGCCCGCGCCGAAACGCTGCCCGGCATCGGCCACCTGCCCATGATGGAAGCACCGGCAGACACAGCGCAGCGATACGCCCGTTTTCTGGAGTCGCTGGCCGAGGCTGCTCAATCTGCTCAATCTGCTCAATCTGCCCAGGCGGCTGCCGGCTTCATGAAATAAAAATAGCCGCTACCGCCTGTCCATCAAGCGCTAGCAGCTATCAATAAGTGAGCATTCAGCTCCGGCAGACCGGCAGATGCCCGTCGCCCAGGCACGCAGCCGCGGGCACGGGCGAGCGCCGGCCTCGGTCAGCTGCGGCGCGGCTTGCGCGCCTTGGACTTGTTTTGCTTGCCGGCCACGGCGCTCTTGACCGACGCTTTCAACGACTGGATCGGCGAGCGTGCAGCACGCTCGCGCGACAGGCCCGCCTGCTCGGTGGCTGACGGGGCCGCGCCCTTGTCACCCTTGCGCCCGCCCGACCGGCCGCCCGACTTGCGCGCGCTGCCGCCACCGGGGCCTCCGCCACCACCGCCGACACCCTTGTCCTTGAGCGCACGGCCCAGCAGCTCTTCGCCTTCGCGCACCAGGCGGAAGTCGATCTTGCGGCCGTCCAGGTCCACGCGGCTCACCTGCACCCGCACTCGCGCGCCGATGGCGTAGCGGATACCGGTGCGCTCGCCGCGCAGCTCCTGGCGCGCCTCGTCGAACTTGTAGTACTCGCCACCGAGCTCGGTGATGTGCACCAGGCCTTCGACGTACATGGCGTCCAGCGTGACGAAGATGCCGAAGCTGGTGGCCGCACTGACCACGCCGCTGAACTCCTCGCCCAGGTGCTCGCGCATGTACTTGCACTTGAGCCAGGCTTCCACATCGCGGCTGGCCTCGTCGGCACGGCGTTCGTTGGCACTGCAGTGCAGGCCGGCGGCCTCCCAGGCCTGGACCTCGCGGCTCGGAGGCTTGACGTCCTTGCGCGGCTTCATGCCCGGCGCCGCGACGCGGGACGCCAGGCGCTTGGCCAGCTTGGCATGCGCCTCGCCCGGTGTGGGCAGCGATGGCAGCTTGTACTGCGTCTTGGCCAGGATGGCCTTGATCACGCGGTGCACCAGCAGGTCCGGGTAGCGCCGGATGGGGCTGGTGAAGTGGGTGTACGCGTCGAACGCCAGGCCGAAGTGGCCGCTGTTGATGGGCGTGTAGATGGCCTGCTGCATGGAGCGCAGCAGCATGGTGTGGATCTGCTGCGCGTCGGGCCGGTCCTTGGTCGCCGTGGCAATCGCCTGGAAGTCGCCCGGCTTGGGGTCGTCGCCGATGGTCATGCCCACGGCCATGGCCTTGAGGTAGTTGCGCAGGATCTCCTGCTTCTCGGGCGTGGGGCCTTCGTGCACACGGAACAGGCCGGGCTGGCCGCCCTGCGCGATGAAGTCGGCGCTGCACACGTTCGCGGCCAGCATGGCCTCTTCGATGAGCTTGTGCGCATCGTTGCGGGTGCGCGGCACGATCTTTTCGATGCGGCCGTTCTCGTCGCAGACGATCTGCGTCTCGGTGGTTTCGAAGTCCACCGCGCCGCGCGCCTGGCGTGCAATGAGCAGCGCGCGGTACACGTCGTGCAGGTTGAGCAGGTCCTTGACCCGGTCTTTGCGCTTGCTCGCCTCGGGCCCACGGGTGTTGGCCAAAATAGCCGCCACCTCGGTGTAGGTGAAGCGTGCGTGGCTGTGCATCACGGCCGGGTAGAACTGGTACGCATGCACCTCGCCCTTGGCCGTGACCAGCATGTCGCAGACCATGCACAGGCGCTCCACATCGGGGTTCAGGGAACAGAGCCCGTTGGAGAGCTTCTCGGGCAGCATGGGGATCACGCGGCGCGGAAAGTACACGCTGGTGGCGCGGTCGTACGCATCGATGTCGATGGGGCTGCCGGTCTCCACGTAGTTGCTCACATCGGCAATGGCCACCAGCAGGCGCCAGCCCTTGCCGCGGCCGACCTTGGCGGGCTCGCAATACACCGCGTCGTCGAAGTCGCGCGCATCTTCGCCATCGATGGTGACCAGGGGCACATCGGTCAGGTCCACGCGGCGCTTCTTGTCCTGCGCACGCACCTTGTCGGGCAGCTCCTTGGCCTGGGCCAGGCACTCGGCCGAGAACTCGTGCGGCACGCCGTACTTGCGCACCGCGATCTCGATCTCCATGCCGGGGTCGTCCACTTCACCGAGTACCTCAGTGATGCGACCCACGGGCTGGCCGAACAGTGCGGGCGGTTCGGTCAGTTCGACAACGACCACCTGGCCCGGCTTGGCGGCGCCGGTGGCGCCCTTGGGGATCAATACGTCCTGGCCGTAGCGCTTGTCTTCCGGTGCCACCAGCCACACGCCGCTTTCCTGCAGCAGGCGTCCAATGATGGGCTGCGGCGGGCGTTCGATGATCTCGACCACACGGCCTTCGGGACGGCCGCGGCGGTCCTGGCGCACGATGCGCACGCGCACACGGTCCTTGTGCAGGACGGCGCGCATTTCGTTGGGGGGGATATAGATGTCGCCTTCGCCATCGTCGCGGATGACGAAACCGTGTCCATCACGGTGCCCCTGCACGCTGCCTTCAATTTCGTCCGACAAATGCGCGGACTGCGCGCCGGGGGTGGTTTTTTTGATATACAATCTTAGTCTTTCCTGAAATGCCCAGGTGGCGGAATTGGTAGACGCACTAGTTTCAGGTACTAGCGAGTAACATCGTGGAGGTTCGAGTCCTCTCCTGGGCACCAAGTTTAACGAGAACCAGTGATGGTTTTCAAAATATCGAAGCCGCTGTAGCCACAGCGGCTTTTTTATTTTCCGATCCTGCAGCAGCAGGCCGCATCCACGGCGGTCGTCAGCGATGCCTGGGCAGACACTTCCGGACCGTGCAACTGCCGCGTGCAGCACACTGCGGTCCCACGCCCGAGGTTGTGATCCGCCCCACCCTCCGCTGCCGTGCCACACCACGCGGTGCGGCACGCGCGGACTGCACGCAGCGCATCGCACTGCAAGAACGCACCCCCTGCAGCCTGCCGAAGACATTTTTCAAAAATCTTCAACATTTGATCCGACACCCCAATTTGTTGTCCTATAATTCGAGGCTGATCTGAAAGCCCAGGTGGCGGAATTGGTAGACGCACTAGTTTCAGGTACTAGCGAGTAACATCGTGGAGGTTCGAGTCCTCTCCTGGGCACCAAACACATAAAAAGCCGTTGCATCCGCAACGGCTTTTTTGTTGGTGGCGGCTGTGTTCAACAGCATCGGCTGCCTGCGTTCATGGCGTCGCAAGGCCCGGCACCCCACTGGCCTTGCACTGCGTGGACCAAACCCAGCGCGGCGGTGCCCCATGCCCCTGGCGCAACGCCATCTCCATGTTGACCGCGCTCGTGGCGATCGAGTCTCAGTCGTCCGGGATCAGACGCTTGCCCAGGCTGAGCGACTCATGGCGTTCATAGCCCAGCCGGTCGTAGAAGCCCAGCACCTGCGCGTTGCCGGTGCGCACCAGCACGTGGATCTTGGGGCAGCCCATCGCCAGCAGGCGCTCTTGCACTTCGTCCATGAGGCGCCGGCCGAGCGCGGCACGCTGGTGTGCAGGCGCCACCGCCAGGTAGTACACCGAGCCCCGGTGGCCGTCGTAGCCGGCCATGGCGGTGCCCACCAGCTGCCCCTCCTCGCCGCCCGGCGCCACCACCGTGGCCACCAGAAACAGCTCCGGCTGCACCTGAAGCTTGCGGGCAATGTCTTTGTGGGGGTCGTTCCAGGGGCGCACCAGGCCGCAGTCACGCCATAGCGCGACGGCGGCGGTCTCGTCCGTGGCCGCCTGGAAGGCCCGGATGCGAACCTCCGGCAGCACCGCAGCGCCGGCCCTGCTCATGCCGTGCGTGGCCAAGGCCGAAGCGGGTGCAACGCCGGCCCTGCGTTACTTGCGCAGCAGCGTCTTGAGCACCGTCTGCAGGCGGCGCGCACTGCCAGCGTCGCTGGGGCTGGCCAGCACGCGGGCGGCGTCCTGCCCCCAGGTCTGCGCGGGTGCTGGGTCGTTGCGGCGGGTGAGCAATTGCAGCTGCAGCATGCGCCGCGCCGCGATGTGCTCGGCGGGCGTGGGTGCTTCGGCCGCCATCTCCAGGCGCAGCAGCGCCTCGCCCGCATCGCCTTGGGGTGCCGACGATACGGCCTGCGTCCAGGCGCTGCGCACGGATGCGGTCACGCCGGAGCCCAGCTCCTGGGTGCTGGGCACCAGGGCTGCGTCACGCTTTTCCCAAGCCGTCATCAACTGGGTCAGCGCCTCGCCATGGGCTTGTGCCGCCAGCTTCTTCAGGGCCTGCTGCGCATGCTCCACGGCATCGCGCTGGGCGCGGAAGGCCGTATCACCCAGGCGGGGGCCACGGTCTTCGTACGCCGGGCGGTCGCCAAAGCGGCCACCACGGTCGCCACGCTCTGCACCGCCGAAGCGGCCATCGCCGCGCGGAGCGCCACGGCCTGCATCGCGGTCACCCGGGCGGCCGTCGCGGCGGTCGCCAGGACGTGCGCCGCGGCCGGGGGCTGCGGGCGCGTCCTTCTTCATGCCGGGGCGGTCGTCGCCGCGCACCGCCACCACGGGGCGTGCTGGCTTGGGCGGCGCTGCAGGGGCAGGGGCCGGCGCAGCAGCTTCTGCGGCGTCGCCTTCTGCCGGCGCTTCGCCATCCGATCCAGATTCAGCAGCAGCAGCCGCCGCCGGCTCTGCAGATTCCGCCGGCGCGGCAGCGGCATTGCCTTCGGCCTTCGCAGCCGCAGTGGCCGCCTCGGCAGCCTGGGCCTGGCCGCGCAGGGCGGCTTCGAGGGCTTGCAACGCAGAGCGGATCTGCTGCGCATCGCCTGTCGCGTTCGCGGCTTCCAGGGCCTTGGAGGCTTCCAGCACCACGCGGTCACGGGCGCTCAGCTCAGTCACCGAGCGTTCACGGTCCGCCGTCTTGCGGTTGAAGGCTTCGTCGATGGGCTTGCGGAAGGCATCCCACAGTTTTTGTTCGTGCTTGCGGTCCAGCGGCACGGTCTGCGCCTCGGCCTGCCAGCGTTGCTGCAGCGCCTTGATGGCGTCGATGCGCAGCGCAGGGGCAGCACCCAGGGCCGTGGCTTCGTCGATCATGGCGTGGCGGCGGGCCAGGCTGTCCTTTTGCGCCGCCTCGAGCGGGGCTGCAGCGGCCGAGATCGCCTGCTTCCACAGGGGCTGCAGTTCGGCAAACAGCTTCTCGCCCACATGGCCGCCTTCGCGCCAGCGGTCGCCGAACTGATGGAGGGCGCGGTTGATCGCCTTCCAGTCGCCGGAGGTGGCGTGCTCCGCCGCCCAGGCCTTGACCTCTTCGATCAATGCCAGGCGCTGGGCCTTGTGCTCTGCGGCTTCCGAGCGGATCTTGTCCAGCCAGGCCTCGACCACCTTGTGCGCGGCGTTGCAGGCTTCGTCGAACTTCTTCCACAGCGCGTGGTTGGGCGCACCACCCTGGTCGGCCTGCTTCCACTGCTCGCGCAGGGTGCGCAGGGTTTCCTGCATCTTGCGGCCACCCAGGGCCTGGCCCTCGGGGCGGTTGAGCAGCGCTTCGGCCTTGGCCACCAGGTCTTCACGGACCTGGTCGGCGCTCCAGCGCTGCCAGCCTTCCAGCTCGCCCGCAGCCACCAGGGCCGTGTGGACCTGCTGTTCCAGCGCGTTGTCGATGTGCTTGCCGTGCACCTTGAGCACGGCACGCAGTGCGGCGGCAGCGCCGGCACTGGCCTTGCCATGGCCTTCGGCGGTTTCTTTCTCGAGGGTGGCCAGCGCGGTACGCACGGTGTCGGCGGCCTTCTCGACGACCTCGGGCGCGACCTTGGGCTTGGCGGCACGGGCGGGCTTGGCAGCGGCTGCTGCAGCAGCGGCGGCCGCAGCCGCCTCCGTGGGCAGGCCACGCGCGGCGCGCAGCTCATCAGCCCACACCGGCACGGGCGGCAGCGGGGCGTTGGTGTCTTCCGATGCGGCAACGGCCTGGGCCAGGGCCGGCTGGAACGCCTCCCACACCACCAGCAGCTGCGTGCGCGATGCATCGAGCAGCGGCGGGAAGCGCGCCTCCACGCTGGCCCAGCTCGCGTCGCCGGTCAGCTCCTGCGCCTGCTCCTGCCACCGGGCCACATCGGCACGCAACAGTTCCAGCGCCGCCTGCGCATCGCGCCAGGGCTTGGTGGACAGCACTTCGATGCGCTGGGCCAGCAGCACGGCGGCCTCGCGCTGCACCTGCACGCGGTGCTGCAGGTCTTCGATCACCTTCACGCGGTCGGCCACCTGCACCTTGAGCAGCGACAGCGGCTCGCGCGACAGCGGCGCGCCGGCCTTAGCGGCATCGCGCTGCCATGCCAGTGCATCGGCGATGTTGAGCTTGGGCGCGGACAGCAGGGCCTGGGCCTTCTCGGCCCACTCGGCCGCGATGACCTCCTGGCCCTTGGCGCGGCGGATCTCGTCCAGGCGCTCGCGCACGGCACGTGCCGCACCCTTGTCGCGCCCGCTCAGCTCCTTGAAGACCTCCTGCAGCTGCTCGGGTGCGGGCTGCGTGGCCAGCCAGTCACGGATGCGGGAAGCGCGCTCGCCAGACGTGGCGGCCGAAAAAGCGCCGCCGGTCAGCGCATCCAGCGGATGGGGCTCATGGGTTTTGGCCGGAGCCGGATTCACGTCAGGTGCGTCGGACATTTTGCTGCGAGAAAAAAATGGAAACATGGATCCAATGGATAACAAAGGCGTCTTCTGGCGCACTGCCAAAAGGACCTGCCACGGCCGCCGCACTGCAAGGCGAGCCAAGGCAACAAAGGGGCTATTTTCACCGGGTTCTGGGTTGGGGCCGTTGCGGGCACCGCGCCAAGCCCGGGGATGTGATCTGGCACAAGGCCTGGGCGTGCCGGACTCGCCGCGCGCCTTGTGGGAAGCCTGTGCGCCACAGAGAGACAAGCCCCATTATCTATATATAGACGCCAATGCCCAATTGCAAAGGGCACAGCACCAACAAGAAAGCCCGGCAGACAGTGCCTGAAGGCCTGCCTGCCGGGCTTGACGGCTGACACAACGGTCTTTGCCATCGGTCGCAATGCGGAGATGAAGGTCCGCAAGGCGCGGAGGCAAGGTATTGCCTCCAAGGGGTGCCGTGGAAGCTGGGTCTGCTGCACCGTGGCACTGAATGCCCTCGGCGGGAGACTTCGCTTCGTCTGGCGATGCCTGAAAACTACAGGCAACTGCACCTTACCAAAGTTGCACCGCGAACTCAAACACCATTCTCAATGATGCGATCGGGGCCGATTGAATTTGACATCGGCTTGTAACAAGGCATTGCTCCCAACCGACCACCGTCCTGCCAAAAAGCGCCAAAAACTGTGATTTCTTACAGTTTTTTCATGACTTATCAATCTAACAAAGCTTTTTCTTAGTATTGACTATGCATTTAGTGAACTTCTAGAATCCGCCAGCCCCAAAAACAGGGCTAGTAAAAACCCCAACCCGCTGCCGAACCCGGCTAAGTCGAACCAGGGCACAGGGCACGTTCCCCACCGTGCTGCCCGAATCGATGGCGTACCAATCCAGGCGACTGCCGGGAAAGGCGCAGGGCTCAGTCACTGACTGACTGTCCCGCCTGTCCTGCTGCGCTTCAGAAAGGAAGAGCTATGACAGCGTCAGGAAAGTTAGTCTCCGGCGTAAGGACCTTCGTGTCCGACGTGACCGAAGGCTTCGTTGAAATCACCCACAACAGCTTCGCCCTCATCGGCCTGGCTGTGGCCTTCGTGGTCATCACCCTCACGGCCCGGCCCGACCTGCGCCAGGCGGGCGAAGAGCAGCTCATGAACTGGCTGCAGGCGCGCCAGGTCGAAGTGGTCGGCATGCCCATCGAGCCCGAGGCGAGCGAGCGCGCCACCGCAAGCAACCCCAAGGACCTGCCCAAGGAGCAGGCCGCCGTCGCCTTCTGGCTGAGCAAGAAGTACCGCGTGGCGCCCGAACCGCTGGCCGTGCTGGTGGCCGAGGCCTACGACATCGGCCACCGCGCCAAGATCGACCCCACGCTGATCCTGGCCATCATGGCCATCGAGTCGAGCTTCAATCCGTTTGCGCAAAGCGCAGTGGGTGCCCAGGGCCTGATGCAGGTGATGACCAACATCCACACCGACAAGTACCAGAACTTCGGCGGCCACTTTGCCGCGTTCGACCCGGTGAGCAATCTGCGGGTGGGCGTGAAGGTGCTGCAGGAATGCATCGCCCGCGCCGGCTCGGTGGAAGGCGGACTGCGTTTTTACGTGGGCGCCGCCAACCTGGCCGATGACGGCGGCTATGCCGCCAAGGTGATGGCCGAGCACTTTCGCCTGCGCCAGGTCGCCGGTGGCCGCGCGGTGCCCACCACGCCGCCGATGCTCTCGACCCAGGCCCCCGTGCAGATGGTGCCCGCAGCCAACTCGCCTGCCACGCCCGCTCCCGCCCCCAGTGCCGACAAGGTGGCACTGCTCTCCGACCTCTGACCCCTGGTGCGGCCGCCCCTGCTGGCGGCCCGTGCCGTGCCAGGCAACCCCACCCGCATCGGACACATCCTGCGCGCGCCGGCTCAGCTACACTAGCGGGGTACGCAACTGGCGATAGGCGCAGCTCCTGCACAGGACTGCCGCTGACGTGGAAACCGACAAGGGCTGGCCTCTTGTGAACCACTGGGGAGCGTGCCGCACGGGTGTCATGCCCGCCGCGTTCAGCCGTTCGCCTGGGCAGCCCTTGTTTCAAGGGACACAAGTTCATAGGACTGCCAAAAAATGTACGACCGCAATATTCTTGTCGAACAAACCGACCCCGAACTCTTCGCCGCCATCCAGGCCGAGAACGCCCGCCAAGAGCACCACATCGAGCTGATCGCCAGCGAGAACTACGCCTCCCCCGCCGTGATGTGGGCGCAAGGCACCCAGCTGACCAACAAGTACGCCGAAGGCTACCCCGGCAAGCGCTACTACGGTGGCTGCGAGCATGTGGACGTGGCCGAGCAACTGGCCATCGACCGCGTCAAGAAGATCTTCGGCGCCGAAGCCGCCAACGTGCAGCCCCATTGCGGCGCGTCGGCCAACGAGGCCGTGTTCCTGGCCTTCCTCAAGCCCGGCGACACCATCATGGGCATGAGCCTGGCCGAAGGCGGCCACCTCACGCACGGCATGCCGCTGAACATGTCGGGCAAGTGGTTCAACGTGGTGTCCTACGGCCTCGATGCCAACGAAGCCATCGACTACGAAGCGATGGAAAAGAAGGCCCACGAAACCAAACCCAAGCTCATCATCGCCGGTGCATCGGCCTACAGCCTGCACATCGACTTCGCACGCTTTGCCAAGGTGGCCAAGGACGTGGGCGCGATCTTCATGGTGGACATGGCCCACTACGCCGGCCTGATCGCCGCGGGTGTGTACCCCAACCCCGTGCCCCACGCCGACGTGGTGACCAGCACCACGCACAAGAGCCTGCGCGGACCGCGCGGCGGCATCATCCTGATGAAGGCCGAGCACGAGAAGGCCATCAACAGCGCCATCTTCCCCGGCCTGCAAGGCGGCCCGCTGATGCATGTGATCGCGGCCAAGGCCGTGGCCTTCAAGGAAGCGCTGCAGCCCGACTTCAAGGCCTACCAGGAACAGGTGGTGAAGAACGCCAAGGTGGTGGCCGAGACGCTGACCGCACGCGGCCTGCGCATCGTCTCCGGCGGCACGCAAAGCCACGTGATGCTGGTCGACCTGCGCGCCAAAGGCATCACCGGCAAGGAAGCAGAGGCCGTGCTGGGCGCCGCCCACATGACCATCAACAAGAACGCGATCCCCAACGACCCTGAAAAGCCGATGGTGACGAGCGGCGTGCGCATCGGCACCCCGGCCATGACCACGCGCGGCTTCAAGGAAGAAGAAGCGCGCACCACGGCCAACCTGATCGCCGACGTGCTGGACAACCCACGCGACGAAGCCAACATCGCCGCCGTGCGCGAGAAGGTCAACGCGCTGACCGCCCGCTTCCCTGTCTACCGCTAATCCACCGACTCCGGCCGATCAGCTCCCATGAAGTGTCCCTTCTGCAGCCACCTCGAAACGCAAGTCGTCGAAACGCGGGTGTCTGAAGAAGGGGACTTCATCCGGCGCCGCCGCCAGTGCGGCGCCTGCGACAAGCGCTTTACCACCTACGAGCGGCCGGAAGTGAGCTTCCCGGCCATCGTGAAAAAGGACGGCCGTCGCATCGAGTACGAGCGCGGCAAGCTGCAGGGCTCGTTCAACCTGGCGCTGCGCAAGCGCCCGGTGAGCACCACGCAGATCGACAGCGCCATCGAGCGCATCGAGGAAAAGCTGCTCAACCTGGGCCAGCGTGAAATCATGTCCGCGCGCATCGGCGAACTCGTGATGCGCGAGCTGAAAAAGCTCGACAAGGTGGCCTACATCCGCTTTGCCAGCGTGTACCGCAGCTTCGAGGACATCGACGACTTCCGCGCGATGGTGGACGAAGTCCGCAAGTAAGCCGCCACTGGCCCGCCCAGGGCTGTTTCGGCATTGCCACTTTTGGGTATAAATAGCCTCTACCGCTTGCCTGGTGTGCGCCAGAAGCTACTACTTTCATAGCACCCACTCGGCAATGCGCTCCTGCGCATGCCGCTCTTGGCACCCCTGGCAGACCCGCCCTGAAAGTGATGGGCACACCGCTGACAAGCTGCGCCTGCGGACCTTGCACCCCATGACAGCGGCGCGCACCACGGGTGAACCGACCATCTTCCGCTGAGCGTCACCTGTTGCACGGCGCTCGGTGCTCGGTGCTCGGTGCACGCCCTACTCTGCGCACCACAATTCGTTTGCTATATTTTCAATAGCTGCCAGCGCTTACTGGTCGAGCGG
Source organism: Acidovorax sp. NPDC077693 (assembly GCF_044542805.1). NCBI lineage: Bacteria > Pseudomonadati > Pseudomonadota > Betaproteobacteria > Burkholderiales > Comamonadaceae > Acidovorax > Acidovorax sp. NPDC077693. The sequence goes on from NZ_JBITVD010000015.1 coordinate 107,048, forward strand.
TAGAGGCATTTTTTGCTCCCATCGACCGCTGCAGCCGTGCAGGCAACGCCCCGCGCGGTGCCCGACAATGCGCCCGGTGAAATCACGCCACTTCCTGCAGCTCGTGCTGCTGTCTGCCCTGTGGGGCGCCTCGTTCCTCTTCATCCGCATTGCCAGCCCGGTGCTCGGGCCCAACGTGATGGCGGCGCTGCGCATCGGCCTGGCCACGCTCACGCTGATCGGCATCATGCGCGTGGCCGGCGAGCGCTGGCCGTGGCGCCATTGGCGCGAGCTGCTGGGGCTGGGCACGCTCACGGTGGCTGCGCCCTTTCTGCTGTACTCCTGGGCGGCCCTGTACCTGCCGGCGGGGTACAGCTCGCTGCTCAACACCATGGCCGTCCCGTTCAGCGTGCTGGCCGCTGCGTGGATGAAAGAAGACACGCTGAGCCTGCGCAAGTGGCTGGGCTGCCTGTGCGGCTTTGCGGGCGTGGCGCTGATCGTGCAGCTGGGCCCGGTGCAGCCCACGCCCGCGCTGCTGATCGCTGCGGCGGGTTGCATCGTCGCGTCGGCCTGCTATGGCATCTCCACCACCTGGATGAAGCGCGCCACCACGCGCATGTCGCCCCTGTCGATCGCGGCGGGCATCCACGCCGCCGCGCTGGTGCTGCTGCTGCCGGGCGCGGCCTGGAGCCTGCCCGAAGCACGCTTTACCACCGGTGCCGTGGCGGCGGTGGTGGTGATGGGCGTTTTCACCTCGGGCCTGGCCTACTGGCTCAACCTGCGCGTGCTGTCGCAGGTGTCGCCGGTGGCAGCCATGAGTTCGGCGTTCATGATTCCGCTGTTCGGCGTGGCCTGGGGCCATGTGTTCCTGGGCGAGGCGCTGGGCCCCGGCATGCTCTGGGGCGGCGCGCTGGTGCTGGTGGCCACTGGCCTGGTGACGGGCTTCAACCCCCTGCGCTGGATCGCCGCGCTGCGCCCCGGCAAGGGGTAGCCCGCGCCCGCCTCAGCGCGCCGGTGGTCCCGCAGGTGCGGTGTCTGCAGCCGACCGGATACGGTCCGTGGCGGGCACCGCCACCGGGCTTCGCGTGCGGAAGTAGGCTTCCAGCGCATCCAGGTCCAGCCCGCCCACCAGGCGGTCGCGGCCTTCGGTCAGCACGGTGAAGTTGTCGCCGCCGCTGTCCAGGTAGCTGCTCATCACCACCCGCACGGGGGTGTCGTCCTGCAGCGGCACGCCGTGCAGCACCACCTGGCTGATGCGCGCGCCGGGCGGCTGGGTCCGGTCGAACTGGTAGGCGAACCCTGCGGACACCGACAGCACGCGGGGCCGCTGGACGGTGTTGGTGCCGCTCGCAAACTGCTGCTCCAGCACCGCCTTGATCTGCGCGCCGGTGAAGGTCTTCACCACCAGCTGGTTGCCGAACGGCTGCACCGCATACAACTGCCCGTAGCGCACGAGGCCCTGTTCATCCGGCACCAGGTCGGCCCGCAGGCCGCCCGGGTTCATGAACGACAGCTGCGCCCCGCCCTGCTCCGGGGCCTGCGTGGCCGCCAACTGTGCATCGGCCACCAGGTTGCCCAGCGTGCTCTCCAGCGATGGGGTGGGCACACGCCGCATCGGCCCCGCCGCCTGCCCTACCGGGCGCTGCGCCAGTGGCACGGCGGCTGTGCGGTAGGTGTCGACGATTTTTTGCACCACCGGGTCGGCGGTGAACGACGGCACCGCGGCCGTCATGTCCACGCGCCCCTGGCTGCCGGTGAAGGCCTCGCTCTGCACGATGACGTTGCGCGCTGATTTGCTCACCACGCGGCGGGTGCGGGTGTCCACGCGCAGCGCGATGTCGGTGAGCAACGTGCCGTACTGGCCCGCGCTGGTCAAAAGGAAGGGCTTGGCCGGGTTCACCGTGCCGTAGTCGCACACATAGGCCTGGTGCGTGTGGCCCGAGACCACCACGTCCACCGCAGGGTCCAGGCGTTCCAGGATGGGCACGATGTCGCCCGACAGGCCTGCGCAGCTGGTGGCTTCTACGCCGGCCGTGGTGTTGCCGCCTTCGTGGATCACCACGGCGATCACGTCGGCGCCCTTGGCGCGCAGTTGCGGGATCAGCGCGTTGGCCGTGGCCGCTTCGTCCTCGAAGCGCAGGCCCGCCACGCCCGACGGGCTCACCATGGTGGGCGTGGCGCGCAGGGTCAGGCCGATCACGCCCAGCGTGACGGTGGCACCACCCTGCGTGAAGCGCTTGATGCCGGTGGCGGGCAGCAGCGTGCGGCCGTCTTCCACCCGCACAGTGTTCGCCGCCAGAAACCCGAAACGCGCGCCGGTGAAGGGCTGGCTGATCTGGCAGGGCTGGCGGGCGGTGAACTTCTCGCAGCCACCCTGCTGCAGCCGCAGCAGCTCGCGCCAGCCGCGGTCGAACTCGTGGTTGCCCACGGCGTTGAAGTCGATGTGCATCGCGTTGACGGCCTCGATGGTGGGCTCATCGAGGAACAGCGACGACACCAGGGGCGATGCGCCCACCATGTCGCCCGCCGACACCACCGCGTGGTGCGGGTTGCGGGACTTCAGCGAGGCCATGGCGCTCGCGAAATACGCCATGCCGCCCGCAGGCACCGCCACCGGCCCGGACGCCGTCTGCACCGTGTGCGCCATGCGGGGCGGCTCCATGTTGCCGTGCAGGTCGTTGAAGCCGATGAGCGTGATGTCGATGTGGTCGGGCAATGCCTGCCCCGGCGGGGGCGCCACCGTGCCGCAGCCCGCCAGCAAGGCGCCCGCAGCGCCTGCCGCCGCCCACGCCGCGGCGCTGCGCGCCCATCCCGACCCCACGGATGCCTGTGCCTTCAATCTGCGCATGGGTGTGCCTTTGTTGCTCAACCGAATAAAAAAAGGGCGCGCATTCCTGCACGCCCAGCCGCCATGGTCCGCCCGACGCCAAGGTGCGGCGACGCTGCGCCGCGGCTACAGGAACGACGCCTGGATCGGCGGCACGGGCGGCGCCACGTCGGCGCACTGTGCGCGGTGGCGCAGTGCGTGGTCCATCACCACCAGCGCCAGCAGGGCCTCGGCGATGGGTGCTGCGCGGATGCCCACGCAGGGGTCGTGGCGGCCCTTGGTGATGACCTCGGTGCTCTGGCCGTGCACGTCGATGGACTCGCGCGGGCTGATGATGGAGCTGGTGGGCTTGATGGCAATGCTCACCTCCAGGTCCTGCCCGGTGCTGATGCCGCCCAGCACGCCGCCGGAGTTGTTGGTGCGAAAGCCGCCGGGCGTCATCGAGTCGCCGTGGGTGGTGCCGCGCTGCGCCACGCTGGCAAAGCCGGCGCCGATCTCCACGCCCTTGACGGCATTGAGGCCCATCATGGCGTAGGCGATGTCGGCGTCGAGCTTGTCGTACAGCGGCTCGCCCAGGCCCACGGGCACGCCGGTGGCCTGCACGCGGATGCGGGCCCCGCACGAATCGCCCGCCTTGCGCAGCGCGTCCATGTAGTCCTCGTACTGCGCCACGTCGGCCACGGGGGCAAAGAAGGGGTTGCTGCGCACGTGGTCCCAGCTCTCGAACGGAATGGCCAGCTCGCCCAGCTGCGTCATGCACGCCCGGAACTGCACGCCGTAGCGCTGCGCCAGCCACTTCTTGGCCACGGCGCCGGCGGCCACGGTGGGCGCTGTCAGGCGCGCCGACGACCGGCCGCCGCCGCGCGGGTCGCGGATGCCGTACTTGTGCCAGTAGGTGTAGTCGGCATGGCCGGGGCGAAAGCTCTCGGCGATGTTGCTGTAGTCCTTGCTGCGCTGGTCGGTGTTGCGGATCAACAGCGCGATCGGCGTGCCGGTGGTCTTGCCCTCGTACACGCCCGAGAGGATCTCCACCGCGTCGGGCTCGTTGCGCTGGGTGACGTGGCGGCTGGTGCCGGGGCGGCGCCGGTCCAGGTCGGCCTGGATGTCGGCCTCGGTCAGCAGCATGCCGGGCGGACAGCCGTCGATCACGCAGCCAATGGCCGGGCCGTGGGATTCACCAAAGTTGGTGACTGCGAATAGGGATCCGAAGGTATTGCCGCTCATGGCGCAGGATTATCCCAGAGCAGAGGCCGCCAAAGTCCGGGTGTGGCCTGGGCGCGCCGCGCCAACGCGCCGCCACGCAGGCGGCCTTGGCATTGTCCTGCGCGCTTGCTAGCATCGCAGCACGATCACCGGGACCTCCATGCCCACCTCCGCCCCGCCGAGCCCCGGCATCCCAAGCCCCTCCCCCACCGCCTGGCTGGCCGATGCGCCCTTGCGCAAGGCGCTCGACGACAGCGACAACGCCATCGTGATGAGCAACAGCGAGCGGCTGGTGGTGTATGTGAACGAGGGCTTCGCCCGCCTGTTCGGCTTTGAAGCCCACGAAGTGCTGGGGCGCAACCTCAGCCACGTGCTCATCGGCCCGCGCTCCGACCCCGACCTGCTCGGGCAGATCCGCGGCAGCCTGGGCACGAGCGGCTCGTTCCATGTGGAGACGCTGCTGTACAGCAAGTCGGGCCAGCCGCGCTGGGTGTCGATGATGATCAATGCCTCCGACGAGGCCTCGGGCGGGCCCGGCGGCAGCATCACCATCCTCACCGACATCACGCTCACCAAGATGCACGAGATGCTGCAAAAGCGCGTGCTGGAAGGCCTGGTCAACGAGCTGCCCCTGTCCGGGCTCATGGCCTTGCTGTGCGACGAGGTGGAACGCATCGCCCCCGAGGTCACGGCCTCGGTGCTGGCGGTGGACGACCAGGGCCGTCTGCGCCCGCTGGCCGCACCGGGCCTGCCCGCCGCCATCAGCCGGGCCATCGACGGCCTGCCCATCGGCCCCAGTGCCGGCTCGTGCGGTACCGCCGCCTACCGGCGCGAGCCGGTGCTCACCACCGACATCGCGACCGACCCGCTGTGGACGGACCAGGACCGCGCGCTCTACCTCGCCAGCGGCTTCAAGGCGTGCTGGTCCAGCCCCATCTGCGACCACCAGGGCAAGGTCGCCGGCACGCTCGCGTTCTACTTTCGCGAGCCCCGCCAGCCCGATGCCCTGCACGAGCGGCTGGTGGACATGTGCCTGCACCTGTGCGCACTGGCCATCGAGCGCAACGCCACCCGCCAGCGCCTGCACCAGCTGGCGTTCTTCGACGCCCTCACCGGTCTGCCCAACCGCGCACTGTTCCACGACAGCGCAGAGCACCGGCTCGCCCAGCTGCAGGCTGCCCGGCACGGCGGCGCCGTGCTGTTCGTGGACCTGGACCGGTTCAAGCAGGTCAACGACACCCAAGGGCACGCTGCCGGAGACGCCGTGCTGTGCGAGGTCGCCCGGCGGCTGTCCCGTGCGCTGCGAGAGCACGACCTGATCGGCCGTCTGGCGGCCGACGAGTTCGTGCTGCTGCTGCCCGAATGCGACACCGACCGCGCCGTGCAGACGGCCCGCTCCTTGCTGGAGGCCGTGGCAGCGCCCATGGACATCGAGGGCCAGGCGCACGTCTGCCACGCCAGCATCGGCATCGCCATGTTCCCCGGCGACGGCGAAAGCATCGACACCTTGCTGCGCCACGCCGACCAGGCGATGTACCAGGCCAAGAGCGACCACCGGCACAGCCTGCAGCTGTTCAGTGCCGAGATGAACCGGCACGCCCAGGAGCGCGTGGCCGTGGAGCGCGCACTGCGCCAGGCGATGGCCGAGCGCAGCGGCATCACGCTGCACTACCAGCCGCAGGTGCTCAGCAGCTCACCCGGCACCCTGCATGGGGTGGAAGCGCTGGCGCGCTGGCACCATGCCGACTGGGGCATGGTGCCGCCCGGCCGGTTCATCGCGGTGGCCGAAGAGGCGGGGCTGATCCACGAGCTGACGCTGTGGCTGCTCGACCAGGCCTGCGCACAGCTGGCCGCCTGGCGTGCCGCGGGGCATGACGTGCCCTGCGTCGCGGTCAACCTGTCGGGGCGCAGCTTTCACCAGCCCGAGTTCGCGCAGCAGGTCTGCGAGGCGCTGGCGCGCCACGGCCTGCGCACCGGCGACGTGCTGCTGGAGATCACCGAAAGCGTGATGATGGACGCGCGCCCCATGACGCGGACCAACATCGACACCCTGCACAGCCGGGGGTTCAGGCTGTCGCTGGACGACTTCGGCACCGGCTACTCGTCGTTGAGCTACCTGCACCGCCTGCCGATTTCGGAGCTGAAGCTGGACATGGCCTTCGTGCGGGACCTCACCACCAGCCCCACGGCGCGCGCGCTCACGGTGTCGGTGCTGAGCATTGCCCACAGCCTGGGCATGGCGGTGGTGGCCGAAGGGGTGGAGACACCCGGCCAGCAGCAGTGGCTGCAGGCCCACGGGTGCCCGGTGATGCAGGGCTACCTGTTCGGCAAGCCGATGCCGCCCGACGAGATCGAGGCCTGGCTGTGCGCGCAGGCGCCGCACAAGCGCTGACGAAGACGCCACCGCGGCCCGCGAACAACAAGGCCGGGGCCGCAGGGTGCAGGGGCAATGCCCTGCCCCCCGGCATCAGCCGCCGGATTCGTCCTCGGGCCAGTCGCGGATGTAGGCCTTGAGCATCTTGTTCTCGAAGTTCTGGCTGTCCACCACGGCCTTGGCCACGTCGTAGAAGCTGATCACGCCCATCAGCATGCGGCGGTCCATCACCGGCATGTAGCGTGCGTGGCGGTCCAGCATCATGCGGCGCACTTCGTCCATCTCGGTTTCCATCGTGCAGGTCAGGGGCGCATCGTCCATGGCCGAGCGGACCTGCATGGTGCCCACGCTGCCGCCGTTTTTCACGATGGCCTGGATCACCTCGCGGAAGGTGAGCATGCCCACCAGGTCGCCCAGCTCCATGACCACCAGCGAGCCGATGTCGCGCTCGGCCATCAGGTTCACGGCGTCGGCCAGCGGCTCCTCGGGGGTGACGGTGTACAAGGTGTTGCCCTTGACGCGAAGGATGTCGCTGACTTTCATGGTGTAGGTCTCCGGGAAGGCGAAAAGAGCGCGTCGCGCGCTGCACAGGTCTGCCACCAAATATAGCCCACAATGCCGCGTGCCCTGTCCCGCAAGCAACTGTGCGGGGCATGGATTCAGAACATCCGCCTGACCCTCTGGGAGACAAACCACATGCCCGGCTACTCCGACCCTGGCTTCGACACGCTTGCGCTGCACGCTGGCGCCACGCCCGACCCCGCCACCGGCGCACGCGCCGTGCCCATCCACCTGACCACGTCGTTCGTGTTCGAGTCGAGCGACCACGCGGCCTCGCTCTTCAACCTGGAGCGGCCCGGCCACGTCTACAGCCGCATCAGCAACCCCACCAACGCGGTGCTCGAGCAGCGCGTCTCGGCCCTGGAAGGCGGCGTGGGGGCGATTGCCACCGCCAGCGGGCAGGCAGCGTTGCACCTGGCCATCTGCACGCTGATGGGTGCGGGCAGCCACATCGTGGCCAGCACGGCGCTGTACGGCGGATCGCAGAACCTGCTGCACTACACGCTGTCGCGCTTCGGCATCGACACCACCTTCGTCAAGCCCGGCGACATCGACGGCTGGCGCGCCGCCGTGCGGCCCAACACCAAGCTCTTCTTCGGCGAGACGGTGGGCAACCCGGGCCTCGATGTGCTGGACATCCCCACCATCAGCGCGATCGCGCACGAGGCGGGCGTGCCGCTGCTGGTGGACTCGACCCTCACCTCGCCCTGGCTCATGAAGCCGCTGGAGCTGGGTGCCGACCTGGTCTACCACTCGGCCACCAAATTCCTGTCGGGCCACGGCACAGTGGTGGGCGGCATCGTGGTCGATGGCGGCAGCTTCGACTGGGACGGCCCGCGCTCGGCGGGCAAGTTCGCCGAACTCACCGCGCCCTACCCGGGCTTTCACAACATGGTGTTCAGCGAGGAAAGCTCGGTGGGCGCGTTCCTGCTGCGCGCGCGGCGCGAGGGGCTGCGCGACTTCGGCGCGTGCATGAGCCCGCACACCGCCTGGCTCATCCTGCAGGGCATCGAGACCCTGCCGCTGCGCATGGAGCGGCACATGCGCAACACCGCGCGCGTGGTCGAGTTCCTGGCCAGCCAGCCCTTCGTCTCGCGCGTGGGCCACCCCATGCTGGAGTCGCATGCAAGCCACGCCCTGGCGCAAAAGCTGCTGCCGCGCGGCGCGGGCTCGGTGTTCAGCTTCGACCTCAAGGGCAACCGCGAGCAGGGCAAGAAGTTCATCGAGACGCTCAAGGTCTTCAGCCACCTGGCCAACGTGGGCGACTGCCGCAGCCTGGTGATCCACCCGGCCAGCACCACGCACTTCCGGATGAGCGACGAGGCGCTGGTGAACGCCGGCATCACGCAGGGCACGATCCGCCTGTCCATCGGCCTCGAAGATGCCGACGACCTGATCGACGACTTGAAGCGCGCGCTCAAGGCCGCAGAAAAAGCGGGGGCCTGAACACCATGCAGATCCAAGTCAACGGCAGCACCACCTACTGCTACACCGGCGGCAAACCCTTCGACGCCGCCAAGCCCACCGTGGTGTTCATCCACGGCGTGTTGAACGACCACAGCGTGTGGGCCCTGCAAAGCCGCTACATGGCCCACCATGGCTGGAACGTGCTGGCGGTGGACCTGCCCGGCCACTGCCGCAGCGCCGGCGAGGCGCCGGCCAGCGTGGAGGCCGGCGCGGACTTCATCGCCGCCCTGCTCGATGCGGCGGGCCTGCAGCGCGCGGCGCTGGTGGGACACAGCTTCGGCTCGCTGATCGCGCTGGAGGCCGCAGCCCGCCTGGGCACGCGCGTGAGCCACCTGGTGCTGGTGGGCACGGCCTACCCGATGAAGGTGTCGCCCGCGCTGATCGACGCCGCGCTGAACGAGCCCGAGAAGGCGCTGCGCATGGTCAACGTGTTCTCGCGCAGCACGCTGGCGCCGCCGTCGGGCGCGGGCTTCTGGGTCTACAACGCCGGCATGGCGCTGGGCCGCAAGGTGCTGCGCAGCAACACTGCCGTCAACGTGTTCCACCGCGGATTCGTGGCGTGCGACAGCTATGCCAACGGCGAGCAGGCCATGGCGGCCGTGCAGTGCCCGGTGCTGTTCGCCCTGGGCGCGCAGGACCAGATGACCGCGCCCAAGGCCGCCCAGGGCCTGGTGGCCGCCGCGCGCGCCGCCGGCAAGGCGGTGCAGACCACCAGCCTGCCCGTGGGCCACAACCAGATGAGCGAGGCACCCGACGAGACGCTGATGGCGATCCGCGACTTTCTCGCGAAGTAGCCGTCACGGCCCCTGCGGGCCCTCACGGCGCCACGCGGGCCTGCGCAGCAGGGTGACTGCGCGCAGGCCCCACTCCACCGGCCCGTAGGCGTGCCCGGCCATCCAGCGGCGACTGATGGCCAGCTGCGCCGCGTACAGCGCCACGCAGCCCAGCAGCACCACCAGCGGCGACACCCGCCCCACCAGCGCGAGGCCATAGGCTGTGAACACCACGGCGCCCACCACCGACTGCAGCAGGTAGTTCGACAGCGCCATGCGGCCGGCTGGCGCCAGGGCTGCGCCCAGCCGCCGGCCCAGAGGCCCGCGCTGCAGCGCCCACAGCAGCGCAGCCGCATAGCCCAGGCTGAGGAACGGCGAGGTGGCCAGATCGACCGCGAGCGCAGCGGCCGACACATGGTCGCTCTGGCGGGTGCCGCCGCTTTGCCCCCAGGCGTACACAAAAGCCCCCGCAAACCCGATCGGCAGACACCACCACATCCAGCGCACAAGCCGCGCAGGCTGCTGCGCCACGGCGGCCAGATACCCCGAGCGCCGCGCCGCCAGCCCCAGCAAAAACATCGCCAGCGCGCACGGCCCCTGCACGAACACCAGCACGAACCACACACCGTCGGCCATGTCGCGCCCCCGCTGAGCCATGGCGTCCAGCGCGCTGGCACGGTAGGCATCGGCCGCCAGTTGCGCCTTGGCCTGCAGCTCTGCCAGCGGCACCTCTGCCATGGGCGCCTGCGCAAAGCCCCAGGCGATCAACCCCCAGCTCGCCGACACCAGCGCCAGCAACATCAAGGCGAGTGCCACCGCCGTGCCCGGCCGCAGCTTGTGCAGCGCCAGCAGCATCAAACCCAGCACGGCATACGTCACCAGGATGTCGCCCGCATACAGCAGCCACGCATGCGCCACGCCCAGCAGCCCAAGGCCCAGCAGGCGGCGCAGCATGCGCGGCCCGAACGCGGCGCCGCTGCGCTCGGCCGACTCCATCTGCAGCGCAAAGCTGTAGCCGAACAGCAGCGAGAACAGCAGGTAGAACTTGGTTTCGAAGAAGAAGCTCACCAGCCAGCGCACCGCGTGGTCCACAGGCCGGGAGAACGCGGGCTCGAACACGCCCAGGCCAAAGTAGGTGGACGCGAAGCTGCCCGAGTTGACGATGAGGATGCCCAGGAGCGCAAAGCCGCGCAGCGCGTCGATGGCGTGCTCGCGGTGGGGGCCGTGGTCCACAGAGATGCGGGGGGCAGGGCTGGGTTGGACGGTGCTGCCAGCGTCTTGGGATGCGAAGGCACTGGCAGGCGGATGGGAAGGCACGGAGTCGGCGGGCAGGCTGTTGGTCATCGGGCGGCATTCAAGACATTCGCTCCAAACCTGGAAGTGGTGTTGTTGTGGACGGACAGCGTGGGACGGGCCAGCCAGCGCTTGATCGCCGCCCTGCCCGCGTCTCCAAGGCGGCACCCGCCGGCGGGCGCGCAGGCGTATAAAGCGCACAGAGCCTGCAGCGATTGCGCAAGAGCGTCGGTGACAGGCCGTGGACCACCACCAGGAGACAACGATGCATGTCAGCGCCCCCACCCCTACGCCTGAAGCTACGCCTGACGCCACGCCGGCACCCAAGCCCGCCCCTGCTGCCGGCACCGACCCGCGCAGCTTCAAGAGCTTTGCGCAGTTCTACCCCTTCTACCTCAGCGAGCACAGCCACCGCACCTGCCGGCGCCTGCACTTCGTGGGCTCCACGCTCAGCCTGGCGTTTCTGGCCGCGCTGGCGGTCACGGGCCAGCCCCAGTACCTGCTGTACGGCCTGCTGTGCGGCTACGGGTTTGCGTGGATCGGGCATTTTGGTTTCGAGAAGAACAAGCCCGCCAGCTTCAAGCGGCCGCTCTACAGCTTCATGGGCGACTGGGTGATGTACAAGGACATCTGGACGGGCAAGGTGCCATTCTGAAGCATCAAAACAGCCCCTACCGCTTGTCCATAGAGCGCCACCAGCTATTTATTTGATAGCAAACGACTGAAAAGGACGTGGCGCCGGCGCGGTCAGCGCTGCCACCACCGCATCGGCCGCTGCATCCCCCAGCACGTCTGCCATGCGCATCCGGTCCAGCCCCGAGCGCTCCCACAATGGCGCCAGACTCGGCGCGCGCTCGATCAGCAGCTTTTCGGCCAAGGGGGCCAGCAGGGTGTGGGCGGGGTCGGCCAGCAGCACCCAGCGCGGCTCGGGCACGTCCGACGCGCTCACGGCGGCTTCGGTCAGCTCGCCCACCCAGTCCAGCGCGGTCAGCGCCTCCAGCACGGGCTCGAGCTGCAGCACGTCCACCCGCAGCAGCTGCGCCAGCTGGCTCGGCCGCAGGCCCTTCATGGGCTGGCTGCGCGCGCGATGCAGCTCCTGCAGCACCTCGATGGCCAGCTGAAAATTCCACCCCGCCACCGTGGCACGCCGCGCCACGCCCGCCAGCAGGCTGGGCAGGTAGGCCGTCACCACCGCCCCCAGCAGCACGATGACCCAGGCCACGTAGATCCACACCAGCAGGATGGGTAGCGTGGCGAATGCGCCGTACACCACCGAGTAGGTCGGTACGCTGCCCAGGTACAGCGCCAGCACCTTCTTGGCCAGCTCGATGCACACCGACACGAAGAAGCCGCCCGTCCATGCGTGCCGCCACTTCACCGGCGTGTTGGGCACATAGTGGTACAGCGACGCCATGCCGCCCGCCAGCACCACGAACTGGATGGAGTCGAACAGCAGCTGCACCCCGTCCGGCAGGCGCCGCACCAGCCCGCCCGAGGCCGACATCACATACGACGTGACCGCCAGGCTCGCGCCCATCAGCAGCGGGCCCAGCGTGATGGCCGCCCAGTAGATCAGCACCCGCTGGCCCAGCGGCCGCAGCCGCTGCACCCGCCAGATGTCGTTGAGCGTGCGGTCGATGGTGAGGATCAGCGCCAGCGCCGTGGCCAGCAAGATCGAGAAACCCGCCACCCCCAGCCCGCTGGCCTTGGCGGCGAACTGGTTCAGGTAGCCCAGCACCTGGCGCGAGATGCTGTCGGGCACCAGGCTCGTGACCAGCCAGCCCTGCAGCGCGTCCTGCAGCTTGCCGAAGATGGGGAACGCGGTGAACACCGCCAGCGCCACGGTGAAGAACGGCACCAGCGCCAAAATGGTGGTGAATGTCAGGCTGCTGGCGGTCAGGCCCAGGTGGTCTTCGCGGAACCGCTCGCGCAGGGTCTGCGCGGTGGTCCGCCAGGGAAAGTGCGACAGCTCGGTCATCAGCGCTTCGGCGCGCGACGCTACTGCCTGTAAGGAAAAGGGCATGACCGATATGATGCCACCCCAATGACCCCCTCCCCCGCTAACCCCGCTAACCCCGCTACCCCCGCCGCTCCTGCCGCCCCAGCCGCCGCTCCCGTGCCCGCGCCTCCCGCCGACAACGCCGTGGCCGCCACGCGCTGGGTGGCCACCGGCTGCCTGCTGGCGCTGATCGCGCTGTGCCTGGCCTGGGAGCTGGTGCTGGCACCGCTGCGCCCCGGCGGCTCGTGGCTGGCGCTCAAGGCGCTGCCGCTGTGCATCCCGCTCGCCGGCGTGCTCAAGAACCGCATGTACACCTACCGCTGGGTCAGCCTGGTGATCTGGCTGTACTTCACCGAAGGCGTGGTGCGCGGCTGGACCGACAAGCCGCCGTCGCAGTGGCTCGCCTGGGCCGAGGTGGCGCTGTGCCTGGTGTTGTTCACCGCCTGCACACTGCACGTGCGGCTGCGTCAGCGCAATGCAAAGGCCGCTGCGGCAGCCGCCGCCTGACCCCGCGAGCGGCCCTCCTGTTCCTGATTCTTGAAGAAGCTCTGCCATGACCACGTTACTTGACACCCTGCGCGCCATCGTCGGCCCCGCCCATGTGATCACCGAAGGCGACCTCACCGCCTGGGAGCAGGACTGGCGCCGCCGTGTGCGCGGCAAGGCCCTGGCCGTGGTGCGCCCCGCCAGCACGCCCGAAGTGGCCGCCGTGGTCCAGGCCTGCGCCGCCAGCGGCACGGCGATCGTCCCGCAGGGCGGCAACACCGGCCTGGCCGTGGGCTCCACGCCCGACGGTTCGGGCACGCAAGTCGTGCTGAGCCTCACGCGCATGAACGCGGTGCGCAGCGTGGACACCGACAACCTCACCATGACGGTGGAGGCTGGCTGCATCCTGCAGAACCTGCAGGACGTGGCCGAGAAGGCGGGCGTGCTCTTCCCGCTGTCACTCGCGGCCGAGGGCAGCTGCACCATCGGCGGCAACCTGGGCACCAATGCCGGCGGTACGCAGGTGGTGCGCTACGGCAACGCCCGCGAGCTGTGCCTGGGCCTCGAAGTCGTCACCCCGCAGGGCGAAGTGTGGGACGGCCTCAAGGGCCTGCGCAAGGACAACACCGGCTACGACCTGCGCGACCTCTTCATCGGCAGCGAAGGCACGCTGGGCATCATCACCGCCGCCACGCTCAAGCTCTACCCCGCACCCGCCGCACGCCTTACCGCCTGGGCTGCCGTGCCGTCGATGGAGCACGCGGTCGAACTGCTGGGCCTGGCACACAAGCAGCTGGGTGCGGGCCTGACCGGCTTCGAGGTGATGGGCCAGTTCGCGCTCAGCCTGGTGGGCAAGCATATGCCGCAGCTGCGCGTGCCCTTCCTCGGCGACGAGAACGCGCCCTGGTGCGTGCTGCTCGAAAACTCCGACAGCGAATCCGAAGAACACGCGCGTGGCCGCTTCGAATCGCTGCTGGAAACCGCGTTCGAAGCGGGCTGCGTGGCCGACGCCGTGGTGGCCGAGAACCTCACGCAGGCGAACCAGCTCTGGCACATCCGCGAGAACATTCCGCTCGCCCAGGCCGAAGAGGGCCTGAACATCAAGCACGACATCTCGGTGCAGATCTCGCGCATCCCCGCGTTCGTCGCGCACACCGACGCGGTGCTGCAGCGCGAGATCCCGGGCGTGCGCCTGGTCAACTTCGGCCACCTGGGCGACGGCAACCTGCACTACAACGTGCAGGCCCCGGCCGAGGGCGATACCAAGGCCTTCCTGCGCGACCACGAAGCGCAGGTGAACCACCTGGTCTACGAAGCCGTGGCGGAGTTCGGCGGCTCGTTCTCGGCAGAGCACGGCATTGGCGAACTGAAGGCCGACAAGCTGGCCAAGTACCAGTCGCCGGTGGCGCTGGGCATGATGCGCGCCATCAAGACGGCGCTGGACCCGCAGGGGATCATGAACCCGGGGCGGGTGCTACAGGCGGCATAAAGACGGCATGGGCAGCGCCGCCATAGCGGTGCGCCCGCACAATGGCGGCGTCCTTATTTCTTGAGACGCCGACCATGACCTCCGCTGTTTCCGTGCGCCCCGTGCAACCTGCCGACTACGCCGCTTGGCGCCCACTCTGGGACGGCTACAACGGGTTCTATGGCCGCTTTGGCGCCACTGCCCTGCCTGAACACATCACCGCCACGACATGGGAGCGGTTTCATGACGCGGCAGAGCCGATGTTGTGCCTGGTCGCACAGGACGACGCCAGCGGCGAGCTGCTGGGCCTGGCGCACTGCGTGTTCCACCGCAGCATGACCCGCATCGAGCCCGTGTGCTACCTGAGCGACCTGTTCACCCGCGAGGCCGCGCGGGGCCGGGGCGTGGGGCGGGCGCTCATCGACGCGGTGTACGCCGCAGCGCGGGCTGCCAGGTCGTCGCGCGTGTATTGGCAGACGCACGAGACCAATGCGGCCGGGCGCATGCTGTACGACAAGATGGCCAAGCACCACGGCTTCATCGTGTATGCGCAGGAGCTGTGACCGGCAGATCACAGCCCTTTCCAGCGGACGGCAATTGCTATTGAATTAATAGCTGCTACCGCTTTCTCATCGAGCGGCAGGGCCACTTTTCATTAGAAATCGCCGCGTGCTACCGCACCAGCGCCGGGTGCTGCGCGGCCCGCGCCTGTGCCGCCTGCCAGCTGGGCGGCACGCACCCGCGCTCCATCACGCACAGGCTGGCGCTGGCCAGGGCGTGCAGCAGTGCTGCCTGGCACGCATCTGCTGACAGGCCATTGAGCCACGCCGCAAAGCCCACGCCAGCCATCCCTTCCGCCCGGGACCGCTGCAGCAGGTGCGCGAGCAAGCCCGCCAGAAAACTGTCGCCCGCGCCCACCGTGTCCACCACGGCCAGGGGCTGGGCCTCTTTGGCGAACCACTGGCCGCCGTTCTTGTGCAGCAGCCAGGCGCCCTCGCCGCCCAGGGTCAGCGCCATCAGCACGGCGCGGGGGTTGGCGGCCAGCAGGTGGCGTGCGCGGGCCAGTGCATCGGCGCCGGGCACGTGCAGGTGGTCCAGGTCTTCGTCGCTGGCCTTGATGATGTCGGCCTCGGCCAGTGCCGCGTGCACCTGCGCGCGGTAGGCGGCCAGGTCGGGCATGACGGACGGGCGCAGGTTGGCGTCGACCACCACGCAGTGCCCCGCAGCGCGTTGCGCCTGCAGCCACGGCACGTAGACCGCAGCATCGCGCGCGTCCAGCGCCAGGGCGCCGGTGCACACCAGCTGCAGCGCGGGCAAGGCGCTGCATGCGGCTGTCAGCCCGTGGGCCGACACGGCGCGGTCGGCCACGCCGTCGCGGTAGAACGCGTAGTCGGGGTGGCCCTGCGCGTCGAGGTTGACCACGGCCAAGGAGGTGACCTGCTGCACGGGGTCAGGCTGCGCCAGGTGCACGCCGTCACCCTGCAGTTGCGCCGCCAGCTCGCGGCCGAACCGGTCGCGCGACAGCGGGTTGAGGTACTGCGTGCCCACGCCCTGGCGCGCCAGCGCGCGGCACAGGTTGTACAGCGCACCGCCCAGGCACGGCAGGTAGGTGCCGTCGGGGTTGCGGATCAGGTCGATCAAGGCCTCGCCGGCCACGGCGACCTGGACGGCAGGCGCATCAACGGGCATGGAGGAGGAAGGAGCAGAAGATGACATGGCAGGGCGAATGAAAGGCAAACAAGGACGCGATCAGAACTGCGACTGCAGCGCGGGGTACAGGGCCACGAAGCGGGCGTAGCGTTCGGCCAGCAGCGCCTGCTGCGCGGCCTGCGGGGTGAAGGTGGCGTCGGCGGGCAGCGGCTGGCACCAATGCGCCTCATGGCCGTCGTTGCCGTCGCTGTCGTCGCTGTCGTCATTGGCGCCGCAGGCCATGGCCGCCAGCCGCGCGGCACCCAGCGCAGCCGCGGCGTGCGCACCCATCGGGCGGTGCAGCACGCAACCCAGGCCGCTGGCCAGCATTTGCGCCCAGGCGTCGCTGCGGGCGCCGCCGCCCACCAGGGCCAGGGCGGCACTATCTGCATCGGTCGACGGGGCCGTGCGCGCGGCGCGCATGGCGTTGAGGCCGTCCAGCAGGCCAAAGCCCACGCCCTCCATCACGGCGTAGGCCAGGTCGGCCGCATCGTGCTCGGCCCGGAGCCCCATGAACACGCCAGTGGCGGCGGCGTTGTTGTGCGGCGTGCGCTCGCCACTCAGGTACGGCAAGAAAAGGGGCGCCTGCGCCTGGCGTACTGCCGACAGCACACCCACGGCGGCCGACAGGTGCGCCTCGCTCGCCTGCCCGGTGAGGCGGGTGACCCAGCCGAACGCACTGGCCGCGCTCAGCATGACGGACATGTGGTGCCAGCGCCCCGGCAGCGCATGGGCAAACGCGTGCACCGCGCGGTCGGTGGCGGGCGCAAAAGCGTCCGTCACACGGAACACCACGCCCGAGGTGCCCAGCGACACAAAGCCCTGCCCCGCCTGCCGCGCGCCCACGCCCACGGCGCTGGCGGCGTTGTCGCCCGCACCGGCGGCCACCACCACACCCAGGGGCAGCCCCCAGCGCCGGGCCACGTCATCGCGCAGCACGCCGCTGGCCGCACTGCCTTCGGCCAGAGCAGGCATGTGCGCGCGGGTGAGGCCGCTGGCCTGCAGCATCGTGTCGCTCCAGTCGCGCCGGCCCACGTCGAGCCACAGCGTGCCGGACGCATCGGACATGTCGCTCACCGCCGTGCCGGTGAGCTGCAGGCGCAGCCAGTCCTTGGGCAGCAGCACTTGTTCGATCCTGGCGAAGACCTCGGGCTCGTGCGTGCGCAGCCACAGGAGCTTGGGCGCGGTGAAGCCGGGCATGGCGAGGTTGCCGGTGATCTGGCGCGATGCGGGCACGGCGGCTTCGAGCTGCGCGCATTCGGCGCTGGCGCGGCCGTCGTTCCACAGGATGGCGGGGCGCAGCACCTGGCCCTGCGCGCCCAGCACCACGGCGCCATGCATGTGGCCCGACAGGCCGATGCCGCGCACCTGCGCCCACGCTGCAGGCACCTGGGCGCGCAGCTGGGCCGCGGCGCTTTCGGTGGCGGTGAGCCAATCGGCCGGGTGCTGTTCGCTCCAGGTGGGCTGCGGGCGGTGCTGGGGCACGGCAGCGTCGGCCGTGGCCAGCACGGTCTGCGATGCGTCGAGCAGCAGGAGCTTGACACCGGAGGTGCCCAAATCGATTCCGAGGTACATGGTGGGGTTGGGATGGGTGCGTGGTCTGGGAAGGGTTGGCGGCGGTGCGGGGTGCGCCCTGGCTTCGACAAGCTCAGCCCGAACGGTGGGTGTGGATCGAGGGCTTCCTGCACCACCTACCGTGCCACGGACGGCACGACGAACGCCCCCCCATCTCACACCTTCCCGAACCGCCCTGCCCCCTGCTTGCGAAACTCGCTCGGGGTCATGCCCTTGACGTCCAGGAAGCGGCGGTTGAAGTTGGCCATGTTGTTGAAGCCCACGTCGTACGCGATGTGGGTGATGTAGCGGTCGGACTCCATGAGCAGCTGGCAGGCACGGTTCACGCGCACCAGGTTCACGAAGTCGGTGAAGGTATTGCCCGTGGCCCGACGGAAGAAGCGCGAGAAGCGGCTTTCCGTCATGCCCAGCTCCTGCGCCAGGTCGGCGGCGGCCAGCGGCTCGGCCAGGTGGTCGGTGATGCGGCTCACGATGGCGTTGATCTGGTCCAGCTGCGCATCGTTGTCCTCGCTTTGCAGCTGCGTGCTCGACAGCAGGCGAAAGTCGGTGCAGCGTGCCAGGTCGCTCAGGAACTCGCAGAACGCACCGAACCGGGCCAGCCCCTGGCGCGCCTTGATGCGGTGCCAGTGCTCTTGCGCCTGCGACTCCATGCCGAAGAATTCGATGCCGTGGCGCGCGCGCTCCAGCAGGGGCAGCACCTCGCGCAGCTCGGGGATGCTCTCGCTGCTGGCCACCAGCGGCGCGTGCGAGAACTGGATCACCAGGTCGCGCAGCGGCACGCCGCCTTCGGGCAGGTCCATGCTGATCCAGTTGTGCGGCAGGCGCGGGCCGGTCAGCACCAGGTGGCCGGGCTGGAACTGCCCGATCCAGTCGCCCACGAACACCTTGCCCGACGTCGCGGTGATGAGGTGCAGCTCGTACTCGTCGTGGTAGTGCCAGCGCGCCAGCGGCGTGGGAAACCCGTGCGACAGGCAGCGGATGAAGCCCGCGGTGTCCGGCGGCTCGTAGCCCAGCTCGGTCGAGCGCACATAGTCGTGCTCCAGTTCGGGCTTGGTCTGGCGTGGCGAGACGGGCGTCTTCACGGTCATGGCGTCGTTCCGGTGGGCGGGGCGTTCAACTTACACCAAAGCCCCGGGCTCGGCACGCCCGGCCGCAAAGGCCTGCACGCGGGCATAGGCGCTGCGCAGCGTCTCGACCAGGCGCGGGTGCGATGCCATCTCGCCCCACAGCACCGTGTCCGCGGCAAACGCGGCGACCGGGTCTGCGGCGTCGCAGATGGCGTGCGCCGCGGCCGGGTCCATGGCCTGGTCCTGGTAGGTGTAGGGGATCTGCCCCGCGTGCCAGCGCTGCAGGTAGGCCAGGAACAGCGCGGGCAGCATGGCCACGCTGTCGAACGGTGCGCTCTGCGCCAGCTTGTCGCGGATGGTGGGCGCGATCATGCCGGGGATCTTGGAGAACGCGTCCATGGCCACGCGCTGGTTGGTGTCGGCGATGGCGGGGTTGCCGAAGCGGTCGAGCACCACATCGCGGTAGGCCTGCAGGTCGATGGGGCATGGCAGCAACACGGGGATCGCGTCGTCGGTGACGTAGTCGTAGGCCATCTGGCGGATGGCGGCGTCGTGCGTGCCTTCGTGGATGTACTGGTAGCCCGCCAGCGTGCCGGCCCAGGCAATGCAGCTGTGGGTGGCGTTGAGCAGGCGGATCTTGGCCTCTTCATGCGCCTGCACCGACTGCACCATCTCCACGCCCACGGTCTCCCAGTCGGGCCGGCCGGCGATGAAGTCGTCTTCGATGACCCACTGGATGAAGCTCTCGCCCATCAGCGCCGCCTTGTCGTCCCAGCCGGTGGCTGCGCGCACGCGCTCGGCCACGTCGGGCGTGGGGCGTGGGGTGATGCGGTCGACCATGGCGTTGGGGCTGCTGGTGTGCTGCACCACCCAGGCCTTGAGCTCTGCGTCGCCCAGCGCGTCGATGAACTGCAGCAGACCACCGCGCGAGCGGTCGCCGTTGTGGCGCAGGTTGTCGCAGTTCATCAGCGTGACGGGGCCGGCGCCCGAGCGCATGCGCGCGCGCAGGATGCTGACGAGGCCGCCGTAGATGGTGTGGCCCGCCTGGCCGGCTTTCACGGCCGCGAGGTCGGCGCGCAGGTCGGCAAACGTGGACCAGTCGAGCTGGTTCTGGGCATCGAGGTAGTAGCCCGCCTCGGTCACCGTGAAGCTGATGATGCGCGTGGCGGGGTCGGCGCCCGCAGCGATCAGCGGGGCCAGGTCGTCCTGGTAGGGGATCACGCGCTGTATGGATTCGATGACGGTGTAGCTGCGCTCGCCCTGGGGCGTGACGGTCTCGAGCGTGTAGCGGCCGCCCTGCGCCTGCAGGGCCGCGATGGTGTCGGCCATGTCGGGGCGCAGGTTGCCGCCCGCGATGGCCCAGCCCGTGTCACCTTGCTGGCGCAGCTGGTGAACGTAGACGGCCTGGTGGGCACGGTGGAAGGAGCCCAGGCCCAGATGCAGGATGAAATTCATGGTGCGTGAAGACGGGTATTCAGAGATCAAAATTCGTGGGCATCATCACGACGTCGCGGATGGTCATGCCGCGCGGGCGGGTGAGCATGAAGAGCACCACGTCGGCCACTTCGCAGGCCTCGATGAGGCTGCCGCTGGCCTTGGCCTCGGCGAGCTTTTCCGCGGGCCAGTCGGCCAGCAGCGAGGTGATGACGGGCCCGGGCGAGATGGAGCCCACGCGGATGCCGTGCTTGAAGACCTGGCGGCGCACGGTCTGCACGAAGCAGTTGACGGCCCACTTGGACGACGCGTAGACGGGCTCCCACGGCGTGGGGAAATGCGCGGCCAGCGAGCTGGTGACGATGATGTCGCCCCGGCCGCGCTCGATCATGTGGGGCAGCACGTTGTGCACGTTCTTCATCACCACGTTGACGTTCAGGTTGAGCATGCGGTCGATGGCATCGGGGTCGGCATCCACCAAGTCGCCGCCCACATACAGCCCGGCGTTGGCGTGGAAGATGTCGAGCTGCCCCGCGAGCGCCAACGTGCGCTGCAGCAGGCTGGCGCATTGTTTGGCATCGAGCAGGTCCAGCACCAGCGGCAAGGCGCTGGGGCCGATGGCGGCACAGGCCTTGGCCAGCGCGGCCTCGTCGCGGTCGATCAGCACCACGCGCGCGCCGGCATCGGCCATCGCTTTGGCGCTGGCGAACCCGATGCCCGAGGCAGCGCCGGTGACCGCCGCCACCTGCCCTTGCAAAGTCTGCGCCGCACTCATGCTGCGTGGCCCGCCACGACGCGGCCGGCGGTGTCGAACCAGTGCGCGTGCGATGCATCGATGTCCAGGCTGACCGCATCGCCTGCGCGCAGGCCCGTGCGGTCGTTCTGGCGCGAGACGAACTGCGCGCCGCCGGGCGTGCTGACGTAGATCAGCGTCTCGGCGCCCAGCGCTTCGATCAGGTCCACCTGGCCGCCCACGGGCGTGGCGCCGGTGTGGCGCACGGTGATGTTCTCGGGGCGCAGGCCGATGGCGCCCACGGCGGCGCCGTCGCGGGCCGTGGGCGCCTGCTGCTGCACGGGCTGGGGCAGCTTGTCCACGGGCACCACGTTCATCTGCGGCGTGCCGATGAACTGGGCCACGAACTGGTTGGCGGGCTTGTCGTACAGCTCCAGCGGCGTGCCCACCTGCTCGATCACGCCGTCGCGCAGCACCACCACGCGGTCGGCCAGCGTCATGGCCTCGACCTGGTCGTGCGTCACGTAGATGGTGGTGGCGCCCAGGTCGCGGTGCAGCTTGGCGATCTCCACCCGCGTCTGGCCGCGCAGCGCGGCGTCGAGGTTGGACAGCGGCTCGTCGAACAAAAACACCTTGGGCGCGCGCACGATGGCGCGGCCGATGGCCACGCGCTGGCGCTGGCCGCCCGACAGCTCCTTGGGCGTGCGCTGCAGGTAGCTGGTGAGGTTCAGGATGCGCGCGGCGTTCTGCACCTTGTCGTCGATCACCTGCTTGTCCACCTTGGCGAGCTTGAGCGCGAAGCTCATGTTCTCGTACACGCTCATGTGCGGGTACAGCGCGTAGCTCTGGAACACCATGGCCAGGTCGCGCTTGCTCGACGGCTGGTCCGTGATGTCACGGCCGTCGAGCATCAGCGAGCCGCCGTCGATGGCTTCGAGCCCCGCGATCAGCCGCAGCAGCGTGGATTTGCCGCATCCCGACGGGCCGACGAAGACGATGAACTCGCCCTGCTGGATGGTGAGGTCGATGCCCTTGATGGCGCGGTGCTCGCCGAAGAATTTTTCGATGCCGCGCAGTTGAAGGTAGGCCATGGAATCAGGTTCCTGAAATCTTGAAAAACTGTGGGAAGACAGGCTGCGGATTTACTTGACCGCGCCGAAGGTCAGGCCCTGAACGAGCTGCTTCTGGCTGAACCAGCCGAACACCACGATGGGCGCAATGGCCATCAGCGACGCGGCGGACAGCTTGGCCCAGAACAGGCCTTCGGGGCTGGAGTAGGACGCGATCAGCGTGGCCAGCGTGCCGGCCTTGGCGGCGCTCAGGTTCAGGCTCCAGAAGGCCTCGTTCCACGACAGCACCAGGCACAGGAGGCCGGTGGATGCGAGGCCCCCCATGCCCAGGGGCAGCAGCACGAGGCGCACCTCTTGCCACAGCGTGGCGCCGTCCATGCGCGCGGCCTCCAGGATCTCGTGCGGGATGTCCTTGAAGTGCGAGTACAGCATCCAGACCATGATGGGCAGGTTGGACAGCGCGAACACGATGATCAGCGCGAGTTGCGTGTCGAGCAGGTGGCTCTTTTGCGCCAGCACGTAGATGGGTACCAGCGCGCCCACGGCGGGCATCATCTTGGTCGAGAGCATCCACATCAGGATGTCCTTGGTGTACTTGCCCTTGAAGAAGGCCATGGCATACGCCGCGGGCGCGGCCAGCATCAGCCCCACCAGGGTGGACAGCACGCTGGTGATGACCGAGTTCTTGGCGTACAGCAGGTAGTCGCTGCGCTCTTGCACTTCATGGAAGTTCTCGAGCGTGGGCGTGAAGACGAACAGCGGCGGCACCGCGATGGCCTGCAGCTCGGTCTTGAAGGCCGTGAGGAACAGCCACCCCAGCGGAAAGAACAGCAGCAGCGCCACGCCCCAGGCGGCA
Source organism: Acidovorax sp. NPDC077693 (assembly GCF_044542805.1). Lineage (NCBI taxonomy): Bacteria > Pseudomonadati > Pseudomonadota > Betaproteobacteria > Burkholderiales > Comamonadaceae > Acidovorax > Acidovorax sp. NPDC077693. The sequence continues at coordinate 129,902 of NZ_JBITVD010000015.1, forward strand.
GCGGTGCGCAGGGCCAGCAGGCCCAGCGGAAAGTTGGAACGGCGTCGTGTGGTGGTTGCAGTCATGTCCGTGCCTCTGGTCTTATTTGTCGAGGTTCTTGCCGACCATGCGGATCAAAAACACCGCCGCGATATTGGCCAGCACGACCGCGAACAGCGCCCCGGCCGAGGCCACGCCCGCGTCGAAGTTGAGCAGCGCCTGCTTGAAGATCAGGAAGGTGACGTTGGTGCTCGCATCGCCCGGCCCGCCCGCCGTGGTCGTGTAGATCTCGGCAAAGATGCTGAGCAGGAAGATGAGTTCGATCATGACCACCACGGCCACCGAGCGGCCCAGGTGCGGCACGTACAGGTAGCGCAGCTGCTGCAGGTAATTGGCGCCGTCCATGCGCGAGGCTTCCAGCTGCTCGTGGTTCATGCTCTGCAGCGCCGTCATGAAGATCAGCGTGGCGAACGGCAGCCATTGCCACGACACCATGACGATGACCGAGAACAGCGGGTGGTCGGTGAGCCAGTCCACCGGCGCCGCGCCGAAGAAGATCCACACCTGCGCGAGCACGCCGTAGATGGGGTTCATCATCATGTTCTTCCACATCAGCGCATTCACTGTGGGCATGACGAAGAACGGCGATATCAGCAGCACCCGCACGATGCCCCGGCCCGGAAACGGCTCGTTGATGAGCAGCGCGATCGCCACGCCGAAGAACACCGTGATGAGGATCACGCTGCCCAGCAGCAAGACGGTGTTGACCACCGCCGCGCCGAACGATGGGTCGGTGACGAAGTACTCGAAATTCTCCAGCCCCGCAAAGCCCGTCTGATCGGGCTGCATGAGGTTGTAGCGGATGAGCGAGAAGTAGATCGTCATCACCAGCGGCACGATCATCCACAGGAAGAGCGTGGCCATGGCTGGCGTGAGCAGCAGACGGGGAAGCAGGCGGCGGTTCATGGGAGTCTCGGAAAAAAGTCCAGCGGAAATAGGCGTTCAGTCGGCGTAGCGAGCGGGCCGAGGCGGGGTCGCTGTACCGCAGCCGTACTCTCGTACGGCGAGGAACACCGGCCCCGGATCGGCCCGCGCAGTAGCCGAATGAATGCCTATTTACTTGTAGTAGCCGGCCTTCTTCATTTCACGGTCCGCCGACACCTGCGATGCCTTCAGCGCCGCATCCACCGTCGTCTTGCCGGCCAGCGCCGCGCTCATCTGCTGGCCCACCGCGATGCCGATGGCCTGGAACTCCGGAATCGCCGCGAACTGCACGCCCACGTACGGGCTCTTGGGCAGGGTCGAATCGGTCGGGTTGGCCGAGTCGATCGCGACCTTCTCGGCGGCCGCAAAGCGGGCGGCCTTCTGGAACTCAGGCGATGCGTAGGTGCTCTTGCGCGTGCCGGTGGGCACGTTGGCCCAGCCGTTGGTCTTGGCGACCAGCTGGATGTAGTCCTTGCTGGTGGACCAGGTGATGAACTTCTGCGCGGCGTCGACCTTCTTCGAACCGGCGGGGATGGCCAGGTTCCACGACCACAGCCAATTGGCGCCCTTGGGCGTGTTCATGGTGGGCGCCTGGGCAAAGGCCATCTGGTCGGCCACCTTGGACTGCTTGGGGTCGCTCACGAACGATGCCGCGATGGTCGCGTCCACCCACATGCCGCACTTGCCGGAGTTGGTCAGCGCCAGGATCTCGTTGAAGCTGTTGGCCGACGAGCCGGGCGGGCCGTAGTTCTTGAGCAGGTCCACGTAGAAGGTGATCGCGTCCTTCCAGGGCTTGGATTCGAGCTGCGGCTTCCACTGCATGTCGAACCACTGGCCGCCGAAGGTGTTGACCAGTGTGGTCAGGAACGCCATGTTGTCGCCCCAGCCCGGCTTGCCGCGCAGGCAGATGCCGTATACGCCGTTCTTGGGGTCGTGCATCTTGGCGGCCAGGTCCTTGATCTGCGGCCAGGTAGGACGCTCGGGCACCTGCACGCCGGCCTTGTCGGCCAGGTCCTTGCGGTACATGAGCATGGAGCTTTCGCCGTAGAACGGCGCGGCGAACAGCTTGCCGTCGATGGACAGTCCGCCCCGCACGGCGGGCAGCAGGTCGTCCACGTCGTACGCGGCGTCGGTCTTCAGCTCCTGCAGCCAGCCCTTCTTGCCCCAGATGGGCGCCTCGTACATGCCGATGGTCATCACGTCGAACTGGCCGCCCTTGGTGGCGATGTCGGTGGTGACGCGCTGGCGCAGCACGCCTTCTTCGAGCGTGACCCACTTGAGCTTGATGTCGGGGTTCGCCTGCTCGAAGTTCTTGCTGAGCTTCTGCATCTCGATCATGTGGCCGTTGTTCACGGTGGCGATCACGAGCTCGGTCTGCGCGCTGGCGGCGCCGCACAGCGACGTCAAGGCCAGCGCGACGGCGACGGCCAGGCGCTGGGGCATGGTGACAGGGGTGGAATGTGGCATCGGAAAAGTCTCCTCGGTCGTTGGTATGGGAATCTGCCTTTCAACACCGGCGCAAGGCATGCAGGCATTGACGGACTGAACGATACCGATGCTGCGATGCTCGATTGGTACTCCAGACGCCTCCACAAATACTAATTTGCACCAGATACTCAGGATTTATACCTAGATGTGTCAACAGGGTATCTAACTGACTGCGAAAAGGCGGCTATCCCGTTGCAGCGTTGGTGTAGCGGATGCCCCGGATCACTATGAAATCAATAGCTGCTAGCGCTTGCCTATCCAGCGGCAGAGGCCAATTCAGTCCACATTTTCTTGCACCAAGGCCCACTGGGGTTGACGCCCACACCCCCCAACTCCCTCCATGTGCCCCTCTGCCCAGGGGAGCCTGCTCCGCGTCAGAAATCCACCGTGGCAGAGAGAGTCACTGTGCGGGGACTTCCCACATACAGCCAGTTGCCGGAGCCACTGGACCAGTAGTTGCGGTTGAACAGGTTGTCCACGCCCGCGCGCAGCACCAGCGGCCGGCCCCACGCCTGGGTCTTGTAGCGGGCACCGATGTCCCAGCGCGTCCAGCCCGGAATGCGCCGCAGGTTGGCGGCGTCCACATGCTGCGCGCTGCTGGCGATCATGCGGGCCGACAGCGTCAGCCCCGGAACGGCAGCCACGTCGTGGTCGCTGCCTAGGTTGAGTTGCCAGCGCGACACATTGGGCGCGGCGTTGCCGTTGTAGGTGCCGCCTTCGGTCCGGGTCAGCCGGGCATCGTTGAAGGTCACGCCGCCCAGCAGGCGCGTGCCCCGGGCCACCTCGCCAAAGACATTGAGCTCGACCCCGCGGTTGCGCTGCTCTGCACCGACCTGGTAGGTGAACGTGCCGTCGCCGTTGGAGGCCACGAGCCCGCTCGGTTTCTGGATGTGGAACAGGCTCGCTGTGGTGCTGAAGCGGCCCCAGTCGGCCTTCACGCCCACCTCCCGCTGCTTCGTGCGGACCGGCGGAAACACCTGCCCGGCGTTGGTGGTGCCCAGTGGCGCTGAATCGCCCTGGACCAGCCCTTCGATGTAATTGCCGTAGACCGATACGTGCGGCTGTAGCTTGAACACCGCCGCCAGCGCCGGCGTCACCGCGTGCTCGTCGTACGCGGCGCTGCCGGCCCCGGTGGTGGTGTCGTACTTGACGACCTTCACGCGCTGGTAGCGGGCGCCCAGGGTGACGGACAGGCGGTCTTGCCACAGCGAGACGGTGTCGGACAGCGCCACGGACGGCAACTGCAAGGAATCGGTCTGGGGCGGCCGCGATGAGAAACCGTCGATGGACGGACGCGCGGTGGCCGCGGGCGCATACATGTTCGTGGCGAAGCTGTCGAAGCCGTAGTACTGCGCCGTGAAGCCGCTGTCCTTCTTCAGGTACGACGCATGCAGGTGGATGCGGTGCGTAAGCTCGCCGGCACGCACCGTGCCCTGCAGGCCGCCTTGCAGGGTGCGGTAGTTCGTCCAGTTGGGCCAGAAGTACGTGGTGGCCTGCGCGTCGCCCCGCACGTTGGTCACGAACACGTCGGTGGCGAGGTAGCGGGACCGCGTGTGGCTGCCACCCGCGGCGGCAGAGAGCGTCCAGTCCGGGGTGAGGTCGTACTCGGCCTTGGCCAGAAGGTAGTTGCTGCGCGACCTGGCGAACTCCCAGTCCTGCGCGATGCGATGGCTGGCCCGGGGCGGCCTGGGGATGGCAATGCCGTCGTCGATGCCGAAGCCCGCGGCGCCTTGCGGCGCTTCGTTGTTCATCGTCTGGTGGCCGGCATCCACCGAGGCCCGCAACTGACTGCCCCGGTAGTCCACGGCCAGCGCCGCAGCGCCCAGCTCGACGGACTGGCCCTGGGTGGCGGTCTTCCCGTCACGGTAGATGCCGTTGAAGCGCACACCCCACTGGTGGTCGTCGCCGAACCGGCGGCCCACGTCCAGGTGGCCGCCCAGGTTGCCTCTGGACAGGTACGTGGTGGTCAGGCGTGTCAGCGGCACATCGCTCGCGCGCTTGGGCACCAGGTTGATGGCGCCGCCCACCGCGCCGCCCGCCCCGGGCGCCATGCCGTTGAGCAACGCGTTGGGGCCCTTGAGCACCTCGACGCGCTCGGCCGCTTCGACCGCCACGGCACGGTTGGTGGCGATGCCGCCGATGCCGTCGAACAGCACCGAGTCCTGCACCGAGAAGCCGCGGATCAGAAAGATGTCGCCCCCCGCAGCAGCGTTCGTCAGGCTGTACGACACCGTGCGCACGGACGGGTCGTTGGCCAGCACATCGGCCACGGTGATCGCCTGCTGGTCCTGCATGAGTTCGGCCGTGTAGCTGGTGATGTGAAACGGCGTGTCCATCAGGCTCTGGTGGCCCAGCAGGCCGACCCGGCTGCCCGTGGCAACCTGGCCGCCGACATAGGCGGGGGGCAAATCGCCGGGCGCTGCCTCGGCGCTGGCCGTCACGGTGACGGCGCCCAGGGTGGCGGCATCGCTGAGCCGGGGTGCCTGCGCTGCAGGGCGCGATGCCTCGCGCAGCGTGAAGACGCCGCCCGTGGTCTGCCGCAGTTCCAGCCCCGAACCTGCCAGCGCGCGGCGCAGTGCCTCGGGCGCATCGAAGCGGCCGCGCACGGGCGCCGCGTTGCGGCCTTCCACCAGCTGCGCATCGGCGGTGAGGGCCAGGCCCGCGTCACGCGCGATGCGGTTGAGGGCTGCTCCCAGCGGCCCGGCGGGCAGGTCGTAGTCGCGCACGGCCGCAGCGCTGGCCGTGGCCGCAGGGACCTCTGCCGTGGCTGGCTGTGCGGCCGCGGCAGAAGCGCCCAACGCGAGCAGCAGCGCCGCAGCGCAGGGGTTCAGCGGAAAGGGGAAAACAGCAGAGGGCATGGGTCAGGCTCCGAGACGGTCACGTCAGAAAAGAGGGGCAACCGCGGCGATGCACGGTCTCTGTCTGATTGCCGAACGGGTGCCGAAAAGTGAGAGGGGGCCGGGGCCATTTATTTTTTGGGCCGGCGTCGCTGGTGGATGGGATGCCGGCTGGCAGGGGCGATCCGGGTTGATCTGCTTCGGCTGGTGGATCTGGGTTGAACGGAATGGAACCGTCGATCTGCCGCACCAAGTTGCTCATCTTTTGATAGCTTCCAGCGCTTTCCCATCAAGCGGTAGCGGCCGATTTTCTTCACATTTTCATCCTCAGGGCGCAGCACGCGGCTTGAGCGTGACCCACCAGCGGGTGGTCCAGGCGACATCGACGGGCACGGCCGCGGTCAGCGCCAACAGGGCCTGGTCGGAGTCCGCCAGGGGCAGCGTGCCCGTCACGCGCAAACCGGCCACGCGGGGGTCGACAGCCAGGCGGCCGACCCGGTGCCGCGCGAGCGTTGCCACCACCTCGCCCAAGGGTTGGTTGTCCACCACCAGCATGCCGTCCTTCCAGGCGTCGGCATCGGGTGGGGCCGCCCATGGGTCCACCCGCCCGCCCTCCAGCCGCGCGCCCTGCCCGGCCGACACGATGCGCTCGGCAGCGCACGGCTCGGACGCTGCTGCCGCACAGGTCGCCGGGCGGGCCGCGACGGCGGACTGGGTGACGGCGACCTCGGTGGCGGGCGCGCCAGGGCCCTGCGCTTCACCGATACCAGCGGTGTGCGCCTGTGGCCAACGGCGCACGGTGAAGCGGGTGCCCAGGGCGCGCAGGCTGCCGTCCTCGGTCAGCACCACGAACGGGCGCCGCTCGGCCGGGTCGGCATGGCTGGTTTCCACGGCCACCTCGCCGGCGCGCAGGCGGATGGTGCGCTGGTCTTGGCTGAACACGACATCCACGGCACTGCGGGTGTTCAGGTGCAGCACGGTCTGGTCGGGCAGCACGACGGTGCGGCGCTCGCCGGTGGCGGTGCGGTGGTCGGCCAGCAGTTGGCCCACGGGCTGGTGGCGGTCCAGCACCAGCACGCCGCAGGCCAGCGCCAACGCCAGGCCCAGCACGGCGCCCGCCACACGGGCTGGACGGCGCCGGCGCGGTGGCAGCAGCAACGCTGCGCGGGCTCCGGGACCTGCGGCGGCGCGGGTCAGGTGCTGGTCGATGTCGCCCAACTGGCGCCAGGCGCGGGCATGGTCGGGGTGTGCCGCCAGCCAGTCGGCCAGGGCTTGCGCGTCCGCCGGCGAGATATCGCCCTCGCCCTGGCGCAGTTGCCAGCCAATGGCGGCCTCCAGCACGGCCGGCGGCACGGGATGGTCGTCGCCTGCACCGCCAGGGGGGCCGCCCGTGGTCCAGCCTGCGCTGCTCACGCCGCGCCACCGAAGCGCAGGTGGTAGGCGTGGCGCATGGCGTTGGCCAGGTACTGGCGCACGCGGGGCACCGACACTTGCAGCTGCTCGGCAATCTCTGCGTGCGTGAGGCCATCGAGCCGGTTCATCAGCCACGCTGCGCGCGTCTTGGGCGTCAGGCCCTGCAACACTGCATCGACCGCGTGGAGCATCTGCACGGCGGCCAGGCGCTCTTCGGGGGATGGCTGCAGCACCTCGGGCTGCAGGGCCAGGTCTGCCAGGTAGGCGCGCTCCAGTTCACCCCGGCGCCAGAAGTCCACCAGCAGCCCGCGTGCCACCGTGGTCAGGTAAGCGCGCGGCTCGCGCATCGCGTCGGGGGCGATGGCGGTGGGCCGTGCGAGCAGGCGCACGAAGGTGTCCTGCGCCAGGTCGGCCGCGTCGTCGGCACAACCGAGCCGCCGGCGCAGCCAGGACTGCAGCCACCCGTGGTGGTGGCTGTAGAGCGCGTGCAGGGGATGAGCGGCAGGCATGGGGTGGCGGCCTTTTTGAGAATGATTCTTGATTATAGAAATGCATTCCCAGTTGTGCCCAGCCCCGCGCGGGGAGCGCCTGCTCAGCGCGCTGCGTTTTCCATCATCCTGGCGACATCGGCCGGCAAGATCTTCGGCGTGCCCTGGTCCTGCACGTCCCACTCCTCCTCACCGGTCAGCAGCCACACGCGCACGGTGTCGGTGGCGGCATGCACCACGACGGCGGCGGCCTCGGTGCCGCCCTCGTGCTGGCGGTTTCCGGTGATGTAGAGCATGGTGCCGTCCTGCCGCAGCGGGCCGCTCACCTGCAGGTTTTCCAGCAGCACGTTGTAGTTGGGGACACCGAGCAGACCGCGCAGCCGCTCGGCCAGCGGGCCGGCACGCAGGAAGTCGGCGCCCCCCACCGGGTAGTTGCCGACCTGGGTTTGCAGGTGGGCCCAAGGGTTGGCCGGTGCAGCGGATGCGACCGTGGGCGCGGGGCGCACGGCTTTGGGCGACGCGGTGGGCGCCGTGCCGCCGCAGCCTGGCAGCACGAGCAGCAGGGCCAATGGAAGGGAGGCCAGCACGGCGCGGCACACAGGGGCTGGAGAGACCAGGCGCATGATCGGGGGCTTCTTTCTGAAAAGGGCAGCTGGACAAAAAGGTGTGCGAGCTTAGCCTGTCCGGCACCCGCAGACCTGCGCCCGCCTAAAATCGCGGCTTTCGCCTTCCAACCGCCATGACCGAACACGCCCGCCCCGTCCGCTCGCAATACGAAGACTTCATGCGCCACGTGTTCACCCACGGTGTGCACAAGTCGGACCGCACGGGCACGGGCACAACGAGCGTGTTCGGACACCAGATGCGGTTCGATTTGAAGGAAGGCTTTCCGCTCGTCACCACCAAGAAGGTGCACCTGCGCTCCATCATCCAGGAGCTGCTGTGGTTCCTCACGGGGTCGAGCAACAACAACTGGCTGAAGGACCGCGGCGTCACCATCTGGGACGAATGGGCGCGCGAAGATGGCGACCTGGGCCCGGTGTACGGCGTGCAGTGGCGCAGCTGGCCCACGCCGGACGGCGGGCACATCGACCAGATCAGCGACGTCATCAAGACGCTCCAAACCAACCCCGATTCGCGCCGCATCATCGTGAGCGCCTGGAACGTGGCCGAGCTCAACAAGATGGCGCTCATGCCCTGCCATGCGTTCTTCCAGTTCTACGTGGCGCCAGCGCAGGAGCCCGGCGGGCGCGGCACGCTGTCGTGCCAGCTGTACCAGCGCAGTGCGGACATCTTTCTGGGTGTGCCGTTCAACATTGCGAGCTACGCCCTGCTGACGCACATGGTGGCGCAGCAGTGCGACCTGGACGTGGGCGACTTCATCTGGACCGGCGGCGACTGCCACATCTACAGCAACCACCACGATCAGGTGCAGACGCAGCTGGCGCGCACGCCCTACCCCTACCCTGTGCTGAACATCCAGCGCCGGCCGGACAGCATCTTCGACTACCAGTTCGAAGATTTTGAAGTACTGGACTACCAGTGCCATCCGGCGATCAAGGCGCCCGTGGCCGTGTGAAGCGGCGGGAATGATTCTTCATATTCAAATATTGCGTTTTTTTGCAGCCATTGCAGTCGTCTTCCATCATGCTCCTGCGCCTATTGAGAGGGCGCTTGCATCTGCAGAACTTCCCAGACTGATAGAGTGGCTTGCGGCATTGGGTTTTGCCGGCGTGGATCTGTTTTTTGTGATCAGCGGTGCTGTGATGGCCAAAACCACTCGCAATTTGTCAGCTGGAGGGCGCTCGCCGGCGCATTTCATTGCGGCTCGACTCGCTCGCATTTATTGCGGTTGGTGGCCTTTTTTCATTATTTATCTCCTCTCGTTCAAAGCAACGGGAAGCTTTTCATCAGACCAGCACTTGGTTGCATCCCTTTTCCTCTGGCCGCAGAGCCTGACTTACCAACTTTTGCCAATCACTTGGACTTTGTCTTTTGAACTGTACTTTTACCTCGTGTTGGGCGGTTTGCTTTTTTTTAAGCGATACCTGCAAATACTTGCGCTCTCTTCATGGGCCGCTGGAATTGCGGCGTTTACAGTCTACAACTGGCTTACGGGCCTGTATCTGCCCGAACGATTTGCAGAAGTAGGCCTAGTGCAGGATTTTTATTTCAGCCCCTTGATTCTGGAGTTTGTGGCCGGCTTCCTAATTTTCGAATACCTCCACAACAGACCGCCAATCAATTGGAAGGCACCAGCGCTTGTTGCGGGTATGTTGATGGGTGTGGCCATTTGGTACCAGTTGTACGGATCGCTGGCATCCAGCGGCATGGCTGGCTTCCATCACCTGCCGGAACGGGTACTTCTGATAGGAGGCGCGACGAGTGCTCTCGTTGCTTGCGCCCTGGCCTTGCCTCCCCCGAAGAGCCGCATCTGGAAAGTGCTGGCGCAGTGCGGCGATACATCTTATGCAATCTATTTGGCTCATATCGCGGTAATCTCTGGGGTGTGCTTGATTCTTACCCGGCTGGGATATATACAAATTTTTTCGCCCGCAATGCTCCTTACGGTCATAGTACTTGCAGTCATTTTGTATGCGTGGATGCACTACCGCTGGATAGAACAGCCTCTGTATCGGTTCGCACGCGACAAGCTGTCGTCATTCACCGGAGCCGACAGGGCGACCAAACCCGCATAACTTGCTCTTGGCTCCAGGCCGTTATTTACGCAATTTCTTTTCATTTCCACCATCAAAACTATGTCTTCCGGCGGATTTCACGTACACGGCCCCCACGACCACGCGGTGGAACATGCGACCCAGGGCCACGGCGACCACAGCGACCATGCTGCAGAGCACGGCAACGAGGGCGGCGGCATCTCGTCGATGAGCAAGATCGCGATGTTCACCGCCATCGTGGCCACGGTGGGCGCGATCTTCTCGTACATGGGTGGCGCCACGCAGGCCAATGCCGGCCTGCTCAAGAACGACGCGGCGATCAAGAAGACCGAGGCGTCCAACCAGTGGAATTACTTCCAGTCCAAGAGCACCAAGCAGTCCCTGGCCGAGCTGGCCCGTGACCTGTCGCCCGAGGACCGCAAGGCCGGCTACCAGACCAAGATCCAGCGCTACGAAACCGAGAAGAACGAGATCAAGGTCGTGGCCGAGAAGCTCGAAGCCGACGCCCACGAATTCGACCGCCAAAGCGAAGTGCAGATGCACCAGCACCACCGCTGGGCCCAGGCCACCACGGCGCTGCAGGTGGCCATCGCCCTGGCGGCCATTGCGCTGCTGACCAAGAAGAAGTGGCTGGAGTACGGCATGTACGGTGTGGCCGCCGTGGGCCTGGGCGTCGGCGTGGCCGCGGCCCTGCACATCTGAGGAGCCTGCGCACATGCCCCTGCACCTCATCTACGCCCGTGCAGCCAACGGCGTCATCGGCAAGGACAACGCCCTGCCCTGGCACCTGCCCGAGGACATGGCGCATTTCAAGCAGCTCACGCAGGGCTGCCCGGTGGTCATGGGGCGAAAGACCTGGGACTCGCTGCCGCCGCGCTTTCGCCCACTGCCCGGCCGCACCAACATCGTGGTCACGCGCCAGGGCGACTGGCAGGCTGAAGGCGCGCACCGCGCAGGCAGCCTGCAGGAGGCGCTGGCGCAGTGCGACACCAACCAGACGGTATGGGTCATCGGTGGCGCACAGGTCTACGCCGAGGCCCTGCCGCTGGCCGACCGGCTGGAGGTGACCGAGATCGACCGGGACTTCGAGGGCGATGCGTACGCTCCCGCGCTGGGCGACACCTGGGTGGCATCCGAACGCAGCGAACACGTCAGCACCAATGGACTGCCCTTCAGCTTCGTGAGCTACGTGCGCGCAGGCTGAGCCCCCCACACATGCGTGCGGCGTTGCGCAACACCCTTTGCGCTACTGCGACACCGGTGCCGGTGTCTGGGACGGCGTTTGAGACGGCTCCGGCTCTGGCGTCTGCGATGGCGTGAGGGCTGGAGGCGGCGCGGGGGTCTGGGCAGGTGTCTGGCTGGCGCCGGGCGAGCCTGCTTGCACCGGTGCCTGCGCATTGGGCGCGGAGGCCGGCGCCTGGGCAGGCTGCAGGCCAGGAACCACGGCAGGTGTGTTGACGCCCTGGGCGGACGCGGCGCAGGCGGCGAGCGCCAGCGACAAGGCCAGTGTCTGCGGATGAAGGACTCTCATGGACGATCTCCAGCGGAACGATGCCTCGAGTCTCGCGGTGCCTGCAATGCCGGGCAGTCAGACAAAATCCCACGATGGCAGAGGCTTGAGCGCATCCTGCTCGCGCCGATGCCTGGCCGGTGATGACGGGAGTGCAAGGGCGTGAAAGGCCGTGCAAGGGCGTACCAAGGCATGCCGAGGGTGGGTACCATTCACGACTGACTGACAGACCGATCAACCGTGTCACCGAAGATGCGCTCAGGCGCGCGCCGGCCGCTGTGCCAGCGGCGCCGACTGCGGCTACGCAGTCCAGACAATGATCAGAGGCTTGGGCATCAAATGCCCGGATTACCGCTGAGCGGCCCTTGTTTCACTCATCAATTCAATTATGCAAATTGCCACCTGGAACGTGAACTCCCTGTCCGTGCGCCTGCCCCAGGTACTTGCCTGGCTGGAGGCCAACCCCGTGGACGCACTGGGTCTGCAGGAGCTCAAGCTCACCGACGACAAGTTTCCGCACGACGCGCTCAAGGAGGCGGGTTACCAGACCGTGACCTTCGGGCAGAAGACTTACAACGGCGTGGCGATCCTGAGCCGCCACCCACTGCGCGACGTGGTGCGCAACATCCCGGGCCATACGGACGAGCAGGCGCGGGTGATCGCAGCAACGATCGACACGCCGAGCGGCGCGCTGCGTTTGGTGAACTGCTATTTCGTGAACGGCCAGGCGCCGGGTACCGAAAAGTTCGCCTACAAGATGCTGTGGCTCGCGGCGCTGCACCGCTGGTTGCGCGAGGAGATGGCAGCACACCCGCGGCTGGCGTTGGTGGGGGATTTCAACGTGGCGCCTGAAGACCGCGACTCGTTCGACCCGGTGGGGCTCAAGGACACCATCCACCACACGGTGGAAGAGCGGCAGCATTTTCAGGACCTGATTGCGCTGGGCCTGACCGACACCTTCCGCATGTTCGAGCAGCCCGACAAAGCCTATTCCTGGTGGGACTACCGCATGCTCGGTTTTCAGAAGAACCGGGGTCTGCGCATCGACCACATCCTGGTGAGCGAGGCCCTGCGCCCCACGGTGACCGCGTGCACCGTAGACCGCGCACCGCGCAAGAACCCGCAGCCGAGCGACCATGCGCCGGTGGTGGTGACCCTGGGCTAAAGAACGACCTTGCCTTTTGACCGCACCCTGTGGACGGGGGGTTTTCTTTTCCGAGACGCACAAAGTAAAAGGGGCTGCACATGGCAGCCCCCTACGCTTTGATCGAATGCGGGCGATCACTGCAGATCAGGAATGCTGCCCGACTTGACGCCGAGCCCCCGCCTGCAGATGACGCCCTGCCCGATCAATCGCGCTTGTACGAATCGCGCAGCGCGCGCACTTCGTCATGGTTGCGCTGTGCGCCTTGCGATTGGCGCTGCACCAGGGCCTGCACCTGGGCAGGCAGCGTGTTCTTCAGCGCCTTGCGGTAGCGTGCCACGGCAGCGTCTTCGCCGCGTTCGCACTCTTCCAGCACCGCCTTGTCGTCCTGCACGGACAGGGCCGTCTTCACGGACACCCAGCCGCGGTGCAGCGCACCCGAGACCGTGCCGCCGGACGCTGGCTCGCCACCCAGGCGGCGCACTTCGTGCTCCAGCTCGGTACCGGCGGCCGCGCATTCTTGCGCATGGCGCTGGAATACCGACTTGAGTTCGGGAGCCTTGGCGTGTTCGGCGCAGGACTTGAAGCCGTACTCGCCGTCACGGGCGGACTCGAGCAGGTCGTTCAGCACGTCGATCACATCGTCGTTGTCGACCACATCCATGGGACGGGTGTCGCCGGCCTGGTAGCGCGAAGCGCGGTCCCAGGCAGCACGCGTTGCAGGGCGTGCATCGGACCAGGCCAGACCATCGGCGTGGCGTGCGCGCCAATCGTCGGCCAGGCGGGGTTCGACTGCGTCGAAATCGCCTTCATAGCGGCCCACGGAGGACCAGCCCAGTTCGTAGGCAGGACGGTACTGGTCATACGTGCGGCCACCCACATAGTAGGGCTCGCGCTCGTAGCTTTCGCGCCAGTAGGCATCTTCTGCGGTGGGGTTGACGGCTTCGGCGGCTGCCTTGCCCGTCAGGCCGCCGACGACTGCGCCAGCCACACCACCGACTGCGGCACCCACGGGGCCACCAAAGGCACCTGCGGCTGCACCTGCTGCGGCGCCGCCCAGGGCAGCACCCACTCCGGTGCCCACAGGATGGGAACCTGGTTCATTGGTCAAAGGGTCGCGGTTGGCATCATTGAAATCCGACATGGAAGCTCTCCGGTTGGTTGACAGTGAATTCATTGTTGAAGTCACGCCGCGCAACGCGGGTCGGCCCATGGAGGGCTTGAATGTAGGACAGCGCCAGCCTGCCGATGGCACTGCGGCGTCCGCTGTGGAGTGCCGCAGTGTGGCGCTGCGAGCCTTGCCGCATCAAATTCAAACGCTACAAAAACAATAGCTATTCGCGCTTGAGGATGAAGCGGCAGCGGCTGGTTTCATGCTTCGTCCGGGGCGTCCAGCCCCAGCTCCTGGATCTTGCGCGTGATGGTATTGCGGCCGATACCCAGGCGCTGCGCAGCCTCCATGCGGCGGCCATGCGTGGCGGTCAAAGCGGTGCGGATGAGGCGCGATTCAAAGCGTCGCGTCAGGGCGTCCCACACCTCGGGCTGGCCGCCTGCAAGCAGCCTCTGCGCCTCGGTCTCGAGCGCCTGCTCCCAGCTGTTGACGGTGCCACTGACGACCCCACCCACCGCACCCGGCGCCGCCGCGACGGCGGCCGCCGGCGCACCATCCATCGCTGCCGACCACGCGGTGGCCGTGCTGGCGCTGGCTGCGCTGCCATAGGCTGCTGGCGCCGAGCCGGCCAAGGGCGCGTTGGACGCCGCTGGCGCCTGCAAGCCGCCAACCCGCTCTGCGGGCACGGCGTTCGCGGCGTAGGCGGGTGCAACGCCGCCAGGCGCTGACTGGTGCGCCCCTGCGGAGTCGGCGCTGGCGCTGGCGCCTGCACGCTGCGCGGACTGGTAGACGGGCGCCTCCAGCACTTCGGGGGGCAAGTCCTGCTGCGAGATGACCTGGGCCGGCGCCATCACGGTGAGCCAGTGGCAGATGTTCTCCAGCTGCCGCACGTTGCCCGGAAACGCGAACTGCTCCAGCCGCGCAATGGCCGAGTCCGCAATGCGCTTGGGCTCCACGCCCAGCTGCCGCGCGCTTTGCTGCAGGAAGTGGCGCGTGAGCACGGGCACGTCTTCGTGCCGCTCGCGCAGCGCGGGCAGCCGCAGGCGAATGACGTTGAGGCGGTGGAACAAGTCCTCGCGGAAGCCGCCCTCCTTGACGCGCTTTTCCAGGTCCTGGTGGGTGGCCGCGATCACGCGCACATGCGCCTTGACCGCTGCATGGCCGCCCACACGGTAGAACTGGCCGTCGGAGAGCACACGCAAAAGGCGCGTCTGCAGGTCGAACGGCATGTCGCCGATTTCATCCAGGAACAGCGTGCCGCCTTCGGCTTGCTCGAAGCGGCCGCGCCGCTGCGTTTGCGCGCCGGTGAAGGCGCCGCGCTCGTGGCCGAACAGTTCGGATTCGAGCAGGTCCTTGGGGATGGCGGCGGTGTTGATGGCCACGAAGGGCCCGTCGGCCACCGGCGAGTGCTTGTGCAGCGCACGGGCCACCAGCTCCTTGCCCGAGCCCGATTCACCGGTGATGAGCACCGTGACCTGGCTCTGGCTCAGGCGGCCGATGGCACGGAAAACGTCCTGCATGGCGGGCGCCTGGCCCAGCATTTCGGGGGTCTCGGCCTGGCGCTCCTCGATGACCTCTTCGCGCTGGCTTTCCTCCACCGCACGGCGGATGAGTTCCACTGCCTTGGGCAGGTCGAAAGGCTTGGGCAGGTATTCAAAAGCACCGCGCTGGAAGGCCGACACGGCGCTGTCCAGATCAGAGTACGCCGTCATGATGATGACGGGCAGGCCGGGCTGCAGCTCGCGCACTTTTTCGAGCAACTGCAGGCCCGAACCGCCGGGCATGCGGATGTCGCTCACCAGCACCTGGGGGCCTTGCCGGGCGGGGTCGCCAGCGGTGATGTCGGCCAGCGCATCCAGCACCTCGCGGGGGTGGGTGAAGCTGCGTGTGGGCAGGTTCTCGCGGGCCAGCGCCTTTTCGAGCACGAAGCGGATCGAGGGGTCGTCGTCTACTAACCAGATCGGCTTCATATCTTTTTCTTACCTTCCCTGTGGTTGCGTGTCAGGGACCTCAGGGCAAGGGAATCAGGATGCGGAAGTCGGTGCGACCCGGTACGCTGTCGCATTCGATCAACCCGTGGTGCCGCTGTACAAAGGTTTGTGCCAGCGTGAGCCCCAGCCCCGATCCGCCGTCCCGACCCGACACGAGGGGATAGAAAATCCGCTCTTTGATCGCGTCGGGTACGCCCGGTCCGTTGTCGATGACATGCAATTCCAGTGCCAGCCGATATCGCTGGCGACCAAACGTTACTTGTCGTGCCACGCGGGTGCGCAGCGTGATGACTGCGTCGCCTGCGGCGATGCGGTCGGTCAGGGCCTGGGCGCCGTTCTGCACGATGTTCAGCAGGGCCTGGATCAGCTGCGCCCGGTCGCCGCGGAACTCGGGGATGGAGGTGTCGTAGTCGCGCAGCACCTTCAGGCCCTGCGGGTACTCCACCAGCACGAGCGAGCGCACGCGCTCGCACACTTCGTGGATGTTGACGTCACCTACCAGGTGGGGATGGCGGTGCGGCGCCAGCAGCCGGTCCACCAGGCTTTGCAGGCGGTCGGCTTCGTGGATGATGACCTGGGTGTATTCGGTGAGCTCGCGGCTTTCGAGCTCCATCTCCAGCAACTGGGCGGCACCGCGGATGCCGCCCAGCGGGTTCTTGATCTCGTGCGCCAGATTGCGGATGAGCTCCTTGTTGGCCTGGGCCTGGTCGAGCAGGCGCTCCTCGCGGTCCTGCCGCGCCTGCTGCTCCAGCGGCCACAGCTCCACCAGGATCTCGCCGACCTGCTCCGCGTCGGCCACGCTCACATGCACAGGCACCGGGTCCTGGTGCAGGCGCTTGAGGCCGGCCTCGTAGCGCAGCGCCGCAAAGTCCTTGCCCCGGGCTCCCGCCAGCGCGGTCTGCAGCAGCGCGGGGTCGGTGAAGAAGGTGGAGAAGTCGGCGCCCTCGAGCGTGCGGCGCGACAGGCCCAGGGTGTTTTCCAGCGCGGCGTTGGCAAACTGCACGGCGCCGTCGGCCCGCAGCACCGCCACGAGCGTGGACATCAGGTCCAGGGAATGAAAACGCCCCGTGTCGGAGGACGGGGCATCGGTGGGAGGAAGGGAGTTCACGCGCTTGTGACGACTACGGTATGGCGAGGGTTTTGGCGGAGTTGCGGCCAGCGAATCAATTGGCGGCAGCAGGCAGGCGCGCAATCTCGCGCTTGATGCCGGCGATATCGCTTTCGCTGCGGGTGATGTTGGCCTTGAGTTCCGCCGTGCGCTCGATGTAGCGCTGCGGGTTGCGCAGGTCGAGTGCATTGCGCTCGGGCGCGCCACCGTTGTATTCCTTCACCAGATCTGCGTGGCGCGCCTCGGCCTTGCGCAGCTCGGACTCCAGGATGGCGCGTGCGTCGGAATCGCGGGCCTTCTGGTCGTTGGTGCTGACGCGCGGTGCGGACGGTGGCGACGCCGAGGTGGCACTGCCACCACCGGCAGACGGAGCCGCGGCAGCAGGCGCTGCAGCACCTGCGGGGCGGCTGCCCTGCACCACCGTCACGTTGCCACCTTCCACCAGTTTGCAGCCGCGCTCCTTGGCCTGCTGGGCGTTGTTGGTGTATTCGTTGCCACAGCGGTAGATGCGGTCTTGCGCCCAGGCGGCCGGGGCCGTCGTCGCAGCGATCAATAACAGGGAGATGAGCGTTTTCTTCATTCGGTTTCCTCGCACTGCCATGCAGGGGGTGCGGTGGAGTATCCACCAATCACCGTGCATCGCCAATCCAACACCAGCAGGCCCCCACAGGGCTTTGTACAAGGATGCAACGGCCCAGCCACTGGTTCCGTTGCAGTCCGCCCAATCCTTGCGCGCCATGAAAAAAGGCGGCTTGCGCCGCCTTTTGGGTGTAACAGCCTGCAGGCAGGCGATTACAGCGAGTAGTACATGTCGTATTCGACAGGGTGGGGAGCCATGCGGAAACGCGTGACTTCCTGCATCTTGAGGTCGATGTAGGCGTCCAGCATGGAGTCGGAGAACACGCCACCCTTGGTCAGGAAGCCGCGGTCCTTGTCCAGATATTCCAGCGCCTGGTCCAGGCTGTGGCACACGGTGGGCACCAGCTTGTCTTCTTCGGGCGGCAGATGGTACAGGTCCTTCGTGGCGGCTTCGCCGGGATGGATCTTGTTTTCCACACCATCCAGACCCGCCATCATCAGGGCCGAGAAGCACAGGTAAGGATTGGCCGATGGATCGGGGAAGCGCGCTTCGATGCGGCGGCCCTTGGGGTTGGCCACGTAAGGAATGCGGATCGAGGCCGAGCGGTTGCGGGCCGAGTAGGCCAGCTTCACAGGGGCTTCGAAGCCGGGCACCAGACGCTTGTACGAGTTGGTGCCAGGGTTGGTGATGGCGTTCAGGGCACGTGCGTGCTTGATGATGCCGCCGATGTAGTACAGCGCGAAGTCCGACAGGCCGGCGTAGCCGTCGCCTGCGAACAGGTTCTTGCCGTCCTTCCAGATGGACTGGTGCACGTGCATGCCGGAGCCGTTGTCGCCAGCGTAGGGCTTGGGCATGAAGGTGGCGGTCTTGCCGTAGGCGTTGGCCACGTTCCAGACCACGTACTTCAGGACCTGCGTCCAGTCAGCGCGCTCGACCAGCGTGCTGAACTTGGTGCCGATTTCATTTTGGCCAGCGCCCGCCACTTCGTGGTGGAACACTTCGACCGGAATGCCCAGGGATTCGAGAATCAGGGACATTTCAGCGCGCATGTCTTGGGTGCTGTCGACCGGAGGCACTGGGAAGTAGCCGCCCTTGACCGTGGGACGGTGGCCGCGGTTGCCGCCTTCGAGCTTGGCACCCGAATTCCAGGGGGCTTCGTACTCTTCGATCTCGAACATGACCTTGCCGGGTTCGTTGGACCAACGCACGCCGTCGAAGATGAAGAATTCTGGCTCGGGGCCGAAGAAGGCCGTGTCGCCCAGGCCGGAGGCCTTCAGGTAGGCTTCAGCGCGCTTGGCGATGGAGCGTGGATCGCGGTCGTAGGCCTTGCCGTCGCCGGGCTCGATCACGTCGCACTGCAGGAACAGCGTGGTTTCTTCGAAGAACGGGTCGATGTTGGCGGTGTTCGGGTCGGGCATCAGTTGCATGTCCGAAGCTTCGATACCCTTCCAGCCAGCCACAGAGGAGCCGTCGAATGCGTGGCCGGACGTGAACTTGTCTTCATCAAAGTGGGAAACAGGCACGGTCACGTGCTGTTCCTTGCCACGGGTATCGGTGAAACGGAAGTCAACGAACTTGACTTCGTTTTCCTTCACCATCTTTATCACGTCTGCAACGGTCTTGGCCATCAGGTTCTCCTGGGTAAAGCGCTTGTTGAAAAAAGGATTTTGCGTAAACAAAAGCAGTTTGCGTGCCAGCCGGGTGCAGCCGCCGCACTATGTAGGAGCGCCACGGACTGCAGACCGTCAGCGCACGCATTCGATTGCACCAATGCAGTGCATCAAATTACTTATTGGCGTACTTCAAAGGTTGCGCACCAATTCGGGGCCAAACTCCGCACCAAATTCGTGCAAACCTTGTTGGAGGTCTTTCCACGCCGCCGGGACCAGCGGCGCACGGCCTTTGACGCCCAACTCGATGTGCCGCCCGTATTGTGGATGATCCACGCTGGGCAAACTGAACACCCGCACACCCGGATGCGATTTTTCGATGCGTTCCATCAAGGGCGTGAGGGCAGCCTCCATGGCGCCGTACACCACCACGGATTGCTCGGTTTGTGGAGTGCGGTTGAAATGCGCCGCGTAGTGCTGGTCGAGCACGCCTTCGATCATGGGCCAGGCCATGACAGGAAAGCCCGGCACGAAGTGCACCACACCGCCGCCGGATCCCTCGCAGGTGAACCCTGGAATCTTGTTGTAGGGGTTGGCAATGATGCGGGCGCCCACAGGGAAGGTGCCCATGTTGAGCCGGTGCAGGTTGTCCGGGCGGTCGGCCTCGTAAGGCACACCCTGCTCACGCGCCACATCCTGCATGCGCTCGCGGATCAAGGCCTCTGCCTCGGGGTGCAACGCCAGCTCCAGGCCCAGCGCGCGGGCTGCGCATTGCCGCGTGTGGTCGTCGGGAGTGGCCCCGATGCCACCGCACGAGAACACGACATCACCCGAGGCAAACGCGCGCTCCAGGGTGGCGGTGATGCGGTCCGGGTTGTCGCCCACATAGTCCGCGTACGACAGGGCCAGCCCGCGGGCGGCGAGCAGTTCGATGACCTTGGGCATGTGCTTGTCGGCGCGCTTGCCTGACAGGATTTCGTCGCCGACGATGATGAGGCCGAACTGGGGATTCATGGTGGGGGGGTTCCGTGGACGGGTGGTTCTGGCGCTGCAAGCGCGGGGGGATTCGGGGGCGCGGCCTTGGCCGGATCGGCCGGGGCATACAGGGCCTGTGGCCCGGCATGGGGCGCATCCTGGCCGTTGGGTGATGCAGCGGCAGCGGCAGAGATGCGGTCTGCCGCCCCGCCTTCTGCACGCAATTGTTCCAGTGCGGCCAATGCGTAATGCGCGAACCACAGGGAGGAAAAAGCGAACACCAGGGTGTAGATCCAGATGGCCAGCGGCACCAGCACCACAAACGCTGCGGCGAACACCACGCCGGAGGCCCAGACGATGCTGGGCGCGGCCCCCAGGTAGCCCGTCACGATGCCGATGCCCAGCAGACTGCTGCGGTGGCGCTTGAAAATCTCCTGACGCTCTTCCTTGCTGGCGTGATCGGCCAGCGCATCAAACACCATCACCCGGTACGTGAGCCAGCCCCAGATCAGCGGCGGCAGGATCAGCACCAGCGGCGGTACGAGCCACAGGGGGACGGACACCACCAGCGCGATCAAGGCCAACACGGTGGAACTGAGCGACCAAACGATGCTGGCGATGAAGGAGCCACCCTTCTTGCGCGCGAGGTTCGGGAATCGCCGGTCAGCCACCAGCCCCACCAGCGCCGGCGTCATTAGCACCGCCACGAGCAGCAGGGAGACCACCACCAGCACGGGGGCCACCGCGAGGATCACCATCAAGGGCGCCACCACCGAAGCCACATCGCCCAGGCCCCAGCCCTGCAGCCAGTTCCAGAAGCTGGCGAGCACGCTCGATGCGTCGAGCAACCCGCGCATGCCCTGGAGTGCCGCATCCCAGTAGAAGTAGCCCAGGCCCAGCGCCAGGCCAAGCATCACCACCAGCGGCAGCACCGACAGCGCCATCACCCGTGGGCGCAGGCAATAGGCTGCAGCGCGCCAGAAAGAATCAAGCAGTAGTCCCATGTCGGCGAGCATACCTTCCCGAAAGAATGCGAGGCCTGTCAGGCCCGCCCGAACAACCGGAGCATGCCCCGCCATTGCTGAGACCAGAAGCCGGTGCCGTAGTCACGCACGCGGCCGTCCGGGCCGGGCTCGACCTGGTCGCGAATGCCGGTCGGGTCGTAGCGCTGCTCGAAATTGGCGGTGCGCATGAGCATGTCCCACCAGGGCAGCAACACGCCGAAGTTGTGCCCACCCAGCACCACCCGGTGGGTGGGACCGCCGCCAGCATCCGCCGCGACGGGCTTGAGGGTTTCATGGCCGATGCCGATGCTGTGGTGCAGGCGGTGAAACCGGGGGCTGACCCACAGCCGTTCGCCCCAGCGGCCAAACCACAGCCGCACGTTGGCGTGCTGAAAGCTCTCGCTGAGCTGCGTGATGGCCACGATGGCAATGAACTGCCCAGGTGCCACGCCGATGAGCTGCGCCACGGCCACGAGGATGGTGTCGCGCAGCAGGTCGTCGAGCAAGTGGTTGCGGTTGTCGCTCCACATCGTCATCTGCCGCTGGGCGTGGTGCAGGGAATGCAGGCGCCACCACCACTCGAAATGGTGCTGCCCACGGTGGATCCAGTAGTCCACAAAGTCGAACACCACGAGGTACAGCAGCAGGCTGACCCACGGCACGTCGGTGACGCCGGGCCACATGCCATCGAGCTGGAAGGTGCTGACACCAGCCACCCGCAAGGCACCGAAGAAGGAGTCGACAAAGGGGTCCACCGCCAGGAACAACCCCACACGGAAAAGACCGAGCCGGTGGATCAGCGTGTAGAGGATGTCGGTGCGGATCGTGGCCCGGTCGGTGACGGCCTCCACAGGCCTCCAGCGTTGCAGGGGGCCTATCACCGCGGCAATCACGACCAGCTGCAGCAAACCCACGAGGACCCAGCCCGATGCCTCGTAGCCGCTTTCAAGCTGATTGCCCAGGCCCATGGCGAACATCAGGGGCTGCATCACGCTCTCGAACAGCCATTGCTGTGCAGCGTCAAATCCGTTGCCTAGCCAACCCATGCTCATGCTCCATCCATTTCGCCCAACGCGTTGCCGCGCTGTGTTGTGTTCTGTGCGCCGTCTGCGAGGCCTGGCTCAACGTCCTGCCTGCCGGGCGTAGTCCGGGTGCTCGCGCAACGTGCGAAAGCAAAATCCACGCTCCTTCAAACCGACGATCAAGGGTTCGAGCACCGCGGGCGCCCAGGGATCCTTGCGCGACCAGATGCCCAGGTGCGCCAGGAGAATATCGCCACTGCGCACGTCCCGCAGAGCCTTGCGCAACAGCGCATCGTTGCTGGCGCTTTCACTGGGCAATTCGTCACCGAGGAAACCAGCGGGAGACCAGCCCACATGGGTGTAGCCACAGGAAGCGGCGCTTGCCAGCAACTGGGGCGACGTCTTGCCACCCGGCGCACGGAACAATGGCAACGGCTGCCGTCCAGTGATGACCTTCAACCGCTCTGCAGCATGCGTCACTTCCTCGCAGTACTGGGCGGCAGTCAGCACAAAGCTTTGACCTTCACGCGGCCCGGCCGAGGGACGGACACGGAAGGAAGGATGGCGCGCGTCGCCCAGGTCTGCGCGCCAGTAGGTGTGGCTCCAGGTGTGGGATGCAAACTCGTGGCCTTCCGCCGCCCGCGCCTTCCACCAGGGCGCCCAATGGTCGCCCAGGCTGCCATCGCCCTCCTTCGTGCGCTCGTTGGCAGCGAAGAAGGTGACACGCACCTGCTGGCGCTGGAGCACCTCCGCAACCAGAGGAGCAATGCCCATGTGTCCCGTGTCGAAAGTCAGGTAAACGGGTTTATGGCAGGCATTTTGCGCACTGCCGACGGATGAACAAGCGCCAAATGCTATCAAAAATATAGCATTTCGCGCAGCCTGCTTCCAGGAAGCTCGCACTGCCGGCACGGCCGTGGCGGAATCAGCCATCACCGTGGCGCGTGCTGCAGTGTCCATACGCCATGGGGCGACTTGCCGACGGTGACCTGACGGACCACCTTCTTGGACTCGGTATCCACCACCGACAGCTTGCGCGCCCAGCGAGAGCTCACATAGATGAAACGGCCATCGGTAGACACCTCCATGCAATCAGGCCCGCCGGGTACCGGGTAGGACTCCACCACCTGGTAGGTATTCATGTCGATCTTGCTGATGGTGTTGGCCACGCGGTTGCTCACGTACAAATGCCGGCCATCCCCGGCTGCGCGGAAGGCGTGCGCACCGCTGCCGGTCTTGATCTTGCGGATGCTGACAGGCTCGCGACCCGACACGTCGAAGACTTCGACGCTGTCGCTGCCCGTCAACCCCACGAACACGCGTTTGTCATCCGTGCTGCCATACACATCGGCCGGCATCGCACCGGTCTTGATGCGCCACTTGATCGTCTGGGTGGCGATATCGATGGCCACCAGCTCGTCACTGTCCTGCATGGTCGAATAGACCGTCGTGCTCTTGCTATCGATCCATAAGTGGCTCGGCGTGCGCGAGGTAGCCACCCGCTGAACAAGCGTCAGCTCCTTGCCGTCCCACCGGTAGAAGTCCACATGGTTGAGCCGATTCGCGGCCGTGATGAACCACTTCATATCGGGCGTGAAGCGCAAGTGGTACGGGTCGACGATGCCGCGCACCGTGCGCTGCACTTGGGCCGTTCGCGGGTCCAGGAAGGTCAGCGTGTCACCCAGAGCATTCGCCACGATGAGGGACTTCTCATCGGGGGTGAGGTACAGGTGGTGGGGCTCCTTGCCCGTGGGAATGCGCGCAGTCTCTGCCCAGGTGGTGGGGTCAATGACACTGACACTGGCTTCCAAAGAGTTCAGCACAAACAACGGGGGCACAGCCGCCAAGGCCGCACCCATCGACATCCACAGACCACCCAGGGCAACGCACGCACGTGCAATCGAAAAAATCTTCACAAAGCCACTTTCAACACAGCCTTCAAGTGTAGCGCCGTGCTCGACAAAGACCTGCGCTTTACACGTAACATCCTTGATATAGAACGATTTTTTGACTCTTACATCAACTTGCGACACGTCGACGGTTAGCTTGTCGCCCTTGACTACAGATCCCGAGGCGCGGCGACCTCCATCACCTCGCATGCGGTGCGCCATCGAGGTATTCATCGCTGGCCTGGATGTGACCTCCAGACTCTCTTAAGTCGGATCGCGAAGCGATTACACGGCGCGGGTCAGCAACTGCAGGTCTTCTTCACCCAGCCAGCGCCACTGGCCCGGTGCGAGATCCATCGGCAGTGTCATCGCGCCAATGCTCGATCGATGCAGCCCTTCGACGCGATTTCCGACGGCAGCGAGCATGCGCTTGACCTGGTGGTACTTGCCTTCTGTCAGGGTGAGGTCCAGCCGGTGGGTATCGTTGATCACGCAGTCGGCAGCCCGGACGGGCTTGGGGTCGTCATCCAGCACCACCCCCGCCAGAAGCTTCGACACCTGCGCAGCATCCACGGGGTGCTTGGTCGTCACCTGATACACCTTGGGCACGTGCTTTTTCGGCGAGCTCATGCGATGGATGAACTGCCCATCATCACTGAGCAGCAGCAAGCCCGTCGTATCCTGATCGAGGCGACCTACCGCTTGCACGCCTTGCACCGCACTTTTGGTGGGACGCTGACGCAAAGGGGCCGGCAGCAGGGTGTAAATGCTCGGGTATGTCGAGGGTTTTTGGGAGCATTCAGTGCCGGCAGGCTTGTGCAGCAGCACGTAGGCCTTGTCATGATAGGGCCACTCCGTGCCTTGTACCCGCAGATGCAGGCCGTCCTCATCGACATCCGCTGCCGCCTCCACCAACTGGTGGTAAGCCGGCTCTCCCGCCGCCTTCACTTCCACGAATCCTTGCTGGATCAGGCCCGCACAAACTCGGCGCGTTCCAAAACCTTGTGAATACAGAATGTCCTGTAACTGCATTGCGTCCTCAGTACGACAAGCGGAAAGCATGTAGCTTCCCCGGGACTATTTGAAAGTGCGAATAGCCGATTTGAAATGGCAATCCACAAAGCAAAACGCCCTTCTACTCTAAGAGCAGAAGGGCGGTTTGGGCTGTAAGAGCCTGACGATGACCTACTTTCACACGGGAACCCGCACTATCATCGGCGCAAAGTCGTTTCACTGTCCTGTTCGGGATGGGAAG
>NZ_JBITVD010000016.1:0-150968 GCF_044542805.1 Acidovorax sp. NPDC077693
GGTTGTGCATGGGCCCGCCCGTGACCACGATGGCCGGCACGTCGCAGCTGGCCGCGCCCATCAGCAGCGCGGGCGTGGTCTTGTCGCAGCCCACCAGCAGCACCACCGCGTCGATGGGGTTGCCGCGAATGGCTTCTTCCACGTCCATGCTGGCCAGGTTGCGCGTGAGCATGGCCGTGGGGCGCAAGTTGGATTCGCCGTTGGAGAACACCGGGAACTCGACCGGAAAGCCGCCCGCCTCGTAGATGCCGCGCTTGACGTGCTCGGCGATCTTACGAAAGTGCGCGTTGCAGGGCGTGAGCTCTGACCAGGTGTTGCAGATGCCGATGATCGGGCGGCCGTCGAACTCATGGTCCGGAATGCCCTGGTTCTTCATCCAGCTGCGGTACATGAAGCCGTTCTTGTCGGCGGTGCCGAACCATTCGGCGGAGCGGAGTTTGCGCGGGGTGTTGGTCATTGTGGATGCGGATCAGGGAGAAGATGGGTAAAGGTCAGGACCGCTTGCCGGAGCGGCGCGTGAGCAGGCGCTGCAGCAGGCAGAAGACGAACAGCAGCACGCCGACGACGATGCGGGTCCACCACGAGCTGAGCGTGCCGTCGAACGAGATCAGGGTCTGGATGATTCCGAGCATCAGCACGCCGAACAGCGTGCCCACCACGTAGCCGACGCCACCGGTGAGCAGCGTGCCGCCGATCACCACGGCGGCGATGGCGTCAAGCTCCATGCCCACGGCATGCAGGCCGTAGCCCGAGAGCATGTAGAACGTGAACACCACGCCCGCCAGCGCCGAGCAAAAGCCCGAGAGCGTGTACACCCCGATCAGCGTGGCGCGCACGGGCAGGCCCATCAGCACGGCGGAGTTCTCGCTGCCGCCCACGGCATACACCGCGCGGCCGAACGGCGTGCAGTGCGCGACGAACAGCGCCGCCAGCAGCACCGCGATGGCGATCAGCGCACCCAGCGACAGCGAGGCACCCTCCCACAGCGGCAGGCGCCACTGCGAGATCTCGGAGTACGCCTCGTGCGTGATGCTGATCGAGTCGATGCTGATGAGGTAGCACAGCCCCCGCGCGAGGAACATGCCCGCCAGCGTCACGATGAACGGCTGCAACCGAAACCGCTCGATGAGAAAGCCCATGAAAGCGCCGAACAGCGTGCCCATCAGCAGCACCACCGGCACGGCCACCAGCGGGCTCCAGCCCTTGTGCTCCACCAGCGCGGCCAGCACCATGGTGGTCAGCGCCACCACCGAGCCCACCGACAGGTCGATGCCGCCCGACAGGATGACGAACGTCATGCCCACTGCCACGATGATGAGAAAAGCGTTGTCGATCAGCAGGTTGAGGAACACCTGGGCCGAGAAGAACCCGGTGTACATCACCGAGCCCAGCGTCGCCATGGCCATGAACAGGGAGATGGTGGCGGCCAGCGGCAGGTACTTGGGGTTGAGCCGCGAGCGTGTGCCGGCGGCCTGGGGCGCGGATGTGGAGGCCACGGTGCTCAAGCCTGCGGTCTTCGGAACGGCGCTCATGACAGGGCCCCAGCGCCTGGGCGGCGCGCGATGGCGCCGACCTGCGCGCGAAACTCGGGCGACTGCAGCAGCATCACGATGAACACCACCACGGCCTTGACCACCAGGTTGACCTCGGGCGGCACGCCCAGCGAGTAGATGGCATAGGTCAGCGTCTGGATGATGAGCGCGCCGATCACGCTGCCCACCAGGCTGAATCGCCCGCCGGTCAACGCCGTGCCGCCCAGCGTCACGGCCAGGATGGCATCGAGCTCCAGCAGCTGGCCGGCGTTGTTGCCGTCGGCGCTCTTCACATTGGAGCTGATCAACAGGCCCGCGATGCCCGCGCACACGCCGCAGAAGACGTAGGCGGCCACGGTCAGGCGGCCCGCCTGCACGCCCGCCACCCGCGCCGCCGTGGGGTTGATGCCCACCGCCTGCACGAACAGGCCCAACGCCGTGCGCGTGACGGCCAGGTACAGCACGGCAAACACGGCTGCCACGATGAACAGCGAGAACGGCAGCCCGGCCAGGTACCCGCCGCCGATGAAGAAGTAGGGCGTGTAGTAGATGGTGATGATCTGCCCGTCGGTGATCAGCTGGGCGATGCCCCGGCCCGCCACCATGAGGATCAGCGTGGCGATGATGGGCTGCATGCCCACGCGTGCCACCAGCACGCCGTTCCACAGCCCGCAGAGCAGGGCCACCGCAATGGCGCCCAGGATGGCCACGGGCAGCGGAAACCGGCTTTCGGTGCCCGACACCGAACCACCGATCATCCAGGCCGCCACGGCGGCGGCAATGGCCACCACCGCACCCACCGAGATGTCGATGCCGCGCGTGGCGATCACCATCGTCATGCCCAGCGACACCAGCACCAGCGGCGCCGCGCGGTTGAGGATGTCGATCAGGCTGCCGTACAGATGCCCGTCGCGCCACTCGATGCGCAAGAAGCTGGCGTTGAAGGCCGTGTTGACGGCCAGCAACAGCAGCAGCGTGATGATGGGCCAGGCCAGGCGGTGGCGCATCAGCGCTGCAAATGGGGAAGGGGTATTGCGTTCTTCAAGCATGTTCGGCAGCGATGAGTTCGTACACGGCGTCTTCGGTGCTGCCGGCGGGCAGCTCGCCCACCTTGCGGCGGTCGCGCAGCACCACGATGCGGTGCGCCACGCGCACCACCTCGCTCATCTCGGACGAGATGAACAGCACGGCCATGCCGGCCTGCGCAAGGCGCAGGATCTGGTCCATGATTTCCTGCTTGGCCGCCACGTCGATGCCGCGGGTGGGCTCGTCCAGAATCAACAGGCGCGGTTCGATCGCCATCCAGCGCGCGAGGATGGCCTTTTGCTGGTTGCCGCCCGACAGCAGGCCGATGGGGGTGTCCACGCTCGCGGTCTTGATGCCCAGCAGCTGCACATAGCGGTCGGCAATGGCCGCCTGCTCGGCGCGCGAGATGAATTTGCCCACGCCCATGCGCGCCTGCAGTGCCAGGGCGATGTTCTCGCGCACCGACAGCTCGGCCACGATGCCGTCGGTCTTGCGCTCTTCGGGGCACAGTGCCAGGCCCTGGCGGATGGCGTCCATGGGGTTGGAAAAGCTCACCGCCTTGCAGTCGATGCGCAGCATGCCGCGGTCGGGCTGCTCCAGCCCGAACAGCAGGCGCGCCAGCTCGGTGCGGCCTGCGCCCAGCAGGCCCGCCAGGCCCACCACTTCGCCCGCGCGGATCTGCAGGTCCAGCGGCTGCAGCTGGCCGGTCTGCCCCAGGCCTTCGGTCTGCAGCAGTGCGGTGTCCGAAGCGTTCGCCACGGGGGGCGGCGATGTCTGCGCGGCCTGCGCAGCCAGGTCGCGGCCCAGCATGGCGGCGATCAGGGCCTGGGGGCCCAGGTCGTTGACGGCCCATTCGCCCACCCAGGTGCCGTTGCGCAGCACGGTGATGCGGTCCGACACGGCATACACCTGGTTCAGGAAGTGCGTCACGAACACGATGGACAGGCCCTCGCCACGCAGCCGGCGCAGCACCTCGAAGAGCTTTTGCACCTCGTCGTCGTCCAGGCTGGAGGTGGGCTCGTCCAGGATGAGCACGCGCGCTTCGATGCTCAGCGCGCGGGCAATGGCCACCAGCTGCTGCACGGCCACGGGGTAGTCCGACAGCAGGCGCGTCACGTCGATGTTCAGCCCGATGCGCGCCACCAGCTCGCGCGAGCGCTGGTGCATCAGCGCCCAGTCGATGCGAAAGCCCTGCGCAATGCCGCAGCGCGGGTAGCGGCCCGCAAAGATGTTCTCGGCCACCGAGAGGTTGGGGCAGAGGTTGACCTCCTGGTACACGGTGCTGATGCCCAGGCGCTGCGCGGCCAGCGGCGAGTCGGGCCACACCGCATCATCCCCCAGCCGCATCTGCCCGCCGCTGGGCTTGATCACGCCCGTCAGCACCTTGATCAGCGTGGACTTGCCCGCGCCGTTCTGCCCCATCAGCGCATGGATCTCCCCGGGGTACAGGCGCAACTGCACATCGCGCAGCACGGGGATGCCCGCGAACTGCTTGTGGATGCCCGTGAGTTCGAGCACGGGAAGGGGAGGCGTATTCATGGGGATTTGCGATGTCGTGGTCAGGCCGACAGCCCGCGATATGGGCGCGGCGCAGGCCAGCGCCCCCGCGCAAGGGCCGCCCCGCCGCGCTGGGGGCGTCCCCCTCCCGACTCGCGTAGCGAGACGAGAGAGGGGGAAGGCGCGAAGCGACTCAGGGGGAGCTTCATGTCAGGCTTTGTTCTTGTTGTAGACGTCAACGAGCACGGCAGCCAGCAGCACCACGCCCTTGATGACCTGCTGGTAGTCGATGCCGATGCCCAGGATGGACATGCCGTTGTTCATCACGCCCATCACGAAGGCGCCGATCACCGCACCCATCACCTTGCCCACACCGCCCGAGGCAGACGCGCCGCCGATGAAGCAGGCCGCGATCACATCGAGCTCGAAGCCCAGGCCCGCCTTGGGCGTGGCGGTGTTGAGCCGCGCCGCGAACACCAGGCCCGCCAGCGCCGCCAGCACGCCCATGTTGACGAAGGCGTAGAACGACAGCCGTTCGGTCTTGATGCCCGAGAGCTTGGCCGCCTTTTCGTTGCCGCCCATGGCGTAGATGCGCCGGCCGATGGTGGTGCGGCTGGTGATGAAGTCGAACAGCACGATCAGCAGCGCCATCACGATGAGCACATTGGGCAGGCCCTTGTACGAGGCCAGCAGGTAGCTGAAGTAGATGAGCAGTGCGGCAAACACCGCGGTGCGTGCCAGAAAGAACGCGGTGGGTTCCACATGCACGCCGTGGCGCAGCCGGTTGGCCCGGGCGCGCAGGCCGGCCACCACCAGCGCGGCCGCCACGGCCACGCCCAGCAGCAGCGATGTGAGCTTGATGCCCTCCACGCTGAACAGGTCGGGCATGAAGCCCGAGCTCAGCATCTGGAACGCTTCAGGAAAGGGGCCCACCGACTGCCCGGCC
Source organism: Acidovorax sp. NPDC077693 (assembly GCF_044542805.1). Classification (NCBI taxonomy): domain Bacteria; kingdom Pseudomonadati; phylum Pseudomonadota; class Betaproteobacteria; order Burkholderiales; family Comamonadaceae; genus Acidovorax; species Acidovorax sp. NPDC077693. The sequence continues at coordinate 5,002 of NZ_JBITVD010000016.1, forward strand.
AGCAGCGCCAGCGCCAGGCCTTTGAAGACCAGCATGCCCGCCAGCGTGACGATGAACGAAGGAATGCGCGAGAACGCCACGAACCAGCCCTGCACCGCACCGATGAGGCCGCCGCAGGCCAGGCAGGCCAGCGTGGCGGGCACGAAGTGCCACTGGTACTGCACCATCAGCACCGCAGCCAGCGCGCCGATGAAGCCGCACACGGAGCCCACCGACAGGTCGATGTGCCCCGCCACGATCACCAGCAGCATGCCCAGCGCCATGATGACGATGTAGCTGTTTTGCAGCACCAGGTTGGTGAGGTTGAGCGGCTGCATCAGCGTGCCGTCCGTCATGTACTGGAAGAAGCCCATGATGGCGACCAGCGTGATGAGCATGCCGTACTCGCGCAGGTTGTGCTTGGCGTGGTCCAGCAGCGAACGGCTGGGGCGCGCGGGCGCGCCCGGTGCAGGCGCGGCCGCAGCGGAGGCAGTGGGGGAGGAAGTGGTTGTCTGGCTCATATCGTTTATCTGTTGCGCTCGTTTCGCTGTTTTTGGCTCTGGGCCTCTGAGACTGGCGCGATCCAGGCCAGTGCGCCCGTGGAACTGGCTTTGCCAGGCCACCGGGTGCGTCCCCCTCCCGCATCGCGCAGCGAGGCGAGAGAGGGGGAAGGCGCGAAGCGACTCAGGGGGTGCTTCATCGGACAATCACGCGCATGATCTTTTCCTGCGACGCCTCGGCGGTCGGCATCTCGGCCACGAAGCGCCCCTCGTTCATCACGTACAGGCGGTCGGTGATGCCCAGCAGCTCGGGCATCTCCGACGAGATCACGATCACGCACTTGCCCTCGGCCGCCAGCTGGGCGATCAGGGTGTAGATCTCGTACTTGGCGCCCACGTCGATGCCGCGGGTGGGCTCATCGAGGATGAGCACCTCGGGGTTGGTGAAGAGCCACTTGCTCAGCACCACCTTCTGCTGGTTGCCGCCCGACAGGTTGAGCGTCTTCTGGTCCACGCCCGAGCAGCGGATGCGCAGCTTCTCGCGGTAGTCCTGCGCCACGCGGTGCTCCTGCCCGCCGTCGATCACGGTGGCGGTGGAGACGCCGCCCAGGTTGGCCAGCGACACGTTGAACTGGATGTCCTCGCTCAGCACCAGGCCGTTGCCCTTGCGGTCTTCGGTCACGTAGGCCAGGCCATGGGCCACGGCCTTTTCCACGGTGCTCACATCGATGGGGCGTCCGTGCAGCAGCACCTGGCCGCTGATGCGCTCTCCCCACGAGCGGCCGAAGATGCTCATGGCCAGCTCGGTGCGGCCTGCGCCCATCAGGCCGGCAATGCCCACGATCTCGCCCTTGCGCACCTGCAGGTTCACGCCCTTGATGAAGGCACGGTCGGGGCGCTGGGGGTGCCAGGCGTGCCAGTCGCGCACTTCGAACACGGTCTCGCCGATGCGGGGCTCGCGCGGCGGGTAGCGGTCGGCCATCTCGCGGCCGACCATGGCCTTGATCACGCGGTCTTCGCTGACCGGCGCTGCGCCGCAGTCCATCGTCTCCACCGTGCTGCCGTCGCGCAGCACGGTGATGGAGTCGGCCACGCGCGAGATTTCGTTGAGCTTGTGCGAGATCAGGATGCAGGTGATGCCCTGGGCCTTGAGCTCCAGCAGCAGGTCCAGCAGCGCCTGGCTGTCGTTCTCGTTCAGGCTGGCGGTGGGCTCGTCCAGGATCAACAGGCGCACTTGGCGCGACAGCGCCTTGGCGATCTCCACCAGCTGCTGCTTGCCCACGCCCAGGTGGGTGACCAGCGTCTCGGGGGATTCGCGCAGGCCCACCTTGTGCAGCAGCGCCTGCGTCTTGCTGTGCGCGGCCATCCAGTCGATCACGCCGTAGCGCGCGGTCTCGTTGCCCAGGAAGATGTTTTCGGCGATGGAGAGCAAAGGCACCAGCGCCAGCTCCTGGTGAATGATGATCACGCCCAGGTGTTCGCTGTCGCGGATGCCGCCGAACTGGCGTTCCTCGCCGTCGTAGACGATCTCGCCGCTATAGCTGCCGTGCGGGTATACGCCGGACAGCACCTTCATCAGCGTGGACTTGCCCGCGCCGTTCTCGCCGACGATGGCGTGGATCTCCCCGGCCTTCACGCGCAGGTTCACCTGGTTCAGGGCCACCACACCGGGGAAGGTTTTGCGGATGTTCCGCATTTCAAGAAGCATGGACTGACTAGGCTCGTACAGGGGGCCGTCTGGGGCCCTGAAAGTCTTGCTGCCGGGTGGTGTCCCGGCAGCGAGGCATGGCGTGGAGCGTTTCACAAAACTCGTCGCAGCGGTTCTGGCTAGGCGCTGGGTCGCAGGCAGTGCGCCAGTACGACAAGACCCGGCAACGACGCCAGAAGAGTTTTTGAGACGCTCTGCACTACTTGATCTGCGATTCCTTGTAGTAGCCGCTGCCCACCAGGATGGCGTTCCAGTTGGATGCATCGACCGACACCGGCTTGAGCAGGTACGAGGGCACCACCTTCACGCCGTTGTTGTAGGTCTTGGTGTCGTTGATCTCGGGCTGCTTGCCCGACAGCGTGGCGTCCACCATGTTGGCGGCCACCTTGGCCAGCTCGCGCGTGTCCTTGAACACGGTGGAGTACTGCTCGCCCTTCAGGATGGACTTGACCGAAGGCACCTCGGCGTCCTGGCCGCTGACCACGGGGCAGGGCTGCTGCGTGGTGCAGTAGCCCACGCCCTTCAAGGACGACAGGATGCCGATGGACAGGCCGTCGTACGGCGACAGCACCGCATGCACCTTGTCCTTGCCGTAGTAGGCCGACAGCAGGTTGTCCATGCGCGCCTGGGCGACCGAGCCGTCCCAGCGCAGCGTGCCCACCTTGTTCATGCCCGTCTGCTTGCTGCGCACCACCAGCTTGCCGCTGTCGATGTACGGCTGCAGCACGCTCATCGCGCCGTCGTAGAAGAAGAAGGCGTTGTTGTCGTCGGGCGAACCGCCGAAGAGTTCGATGTTGAACGGGCCCTTGCCTTGCTTGACGCCCAGCTTGTCCACGATGGACGTGGCCTGCAGCACGCCGACCTGGAAGTTGTCGAACGTGGCGTAGTAGTCCACGTTCTTCGAGCCCTTGATCAGGCGGTCGTACGCGATGACCTTCACGCCCTTGTCCGCTGCGTTCTGCAGCACGCGCGAGAGCGTGGTGCCGTCGATGGAGGCGATCACCAGCACCTTGACGCCCTTGGTGATCATGTTCTCGATCTGGGCCAGCTGGTTGGGGATGTCGTCGTCCGCGTACTGCAGGTCGGTCTTGTAGCCGCGCTCCTTGAGCACCTTGACCATGTTGTCGCCGTCGGCGATCCAGCGCGACGAGGACTTGGTGGGCATCGAGATGCCGATGCTGCCCTTGTCCTGGGCCGATGCCACCGACGTGGCGCCGATGGCTGCGAGCGCCACGGTGGCCAGCACGGCCTTGAAAATTGCACGCTTCATTTGTTGTCGTCTCCTGTTGTGAATCTTTTGCTTTAAGGGATGCCAGTGGCGTCATGGCCTTTGCAACTGGCGCGGCCCAAGGCCAGTGCCACCGCGCAAGGGCCGCCACGCAGCGAACGCTGCGTTTCACTTGCGGGCGCTGGTGGCGTCCCCCTCCGGGGGAAGACGCCGCAGGCGGCTCAGGGGGGTCAATACTTGCGGTTAGGAAACTCTTTCGCCGCGACCTCCATCGGGAAGATGCCTTCTTCCGTCACGATGCGCTTTTGCACCGTCTTGCCGGCCTTGATGTCCTTGACCGCGCTCATCAGCTGCGGGCCCAGCAGGGGGCTGCACTCCACGCTCACGTTGAGCTTGCCGGCGATCATGGCTTCGAAGGCGCCCTTGACCGCGTCGATGGAGATGATGGTGATGTCCTTGGCGGGCTTCATGCCGGCTTCTTCGATGGCCTGGATCGCGCCGATGGCCATGTCGTCGTTGTGCGCGTACAGCACGTTGATCTTCTTGCCCTCGGCCTTGAGGAAGGCTTCCATCACTTCCTTGCCCTTGGCGCGGGTGAAGTCGCCGGTCTGCGAGCGCAGGATCTTGAACTTGGGGTCGGCCTTGATGACTTCCTCAAAGCCCTTCTTGCGGTCGATGGCGGGGGCCGAGCCCACGGTGCCCTGCAGCTCGACGATGTTGACGTCGCCCTTTTGGTCCTTCATCTTCTCGACCAGCCAGCGGCCGGCCTTGCGGCCTTCTTCCACGAAGTCCGAGCCCATGAAGGTCACGTACAGCGAGGTGTCCTTGACGTTGACGGAGCGGTCGGTCAGCACCACGGGGATCTTCGCGGCCTTGGCTTCGCGCAGCACGGGCTCCCAGCCGGACTCGACCACGGGCGAGAAAGCGATCACGTCCACCTTCTGCGCGATGAACGAGCGAATGGCCTTGATCTGGTTCTCCTGCTTTTGCTGGGCGTCCGAGAACTTCAGTTCGATGCCGGCCTCCTTGGCGGCCGACTTGATGGATTCGGTATTGGCGGTGCGCCATTCGCTTTCGGCGCCGACCTGGCTGAAGCCCAGGACGATGGGCTTCTGCGCCCAGGCGGCCGATGGCAGCATGGCGGCCATGGGGGCGGCTGCAATGGCCATCGCCACGGTGCGGCGGTTCAGTTTCTTGTCGTTCATCATCATCTTGTCTCCTGCTTTCTTTAGTGGTTGGTTGGCTGATGACAGCGTTGCGGGATCGATCGTGCGTCTTGTTCTCGTCTCTCTTGACTCTTCGGTGACTCTTCTTTGACTCTGTTTGATTCGTTCAGGCCAGCATGTAGCCGGTCTTGACGGTGGTGTAGAACTCGGCGGCGTAGCGGCCCTGCTCGCGCGCTCCGTAGCTCGACTCCTTGCGCCCGCCGAAGGGCACGTGAAAGTCCACGCCCGCCGTGGGCAGGTTGACCATGGTCATGCCCACCGCCGCGTTGCGCTTGAAATGCATGGCGTGCTTGAGCGATGTGGTGCAGATGCCCGCGCACAGGCCGTAAGGCGTGTCGTTGGCCAGCGACAGCGCATGGTCGTAGTCGTCGGCGCGCAGCACGCAGGCCACGGGGCCGAAGATTTCCTCGCGGGCGATGCGGTGCTCGGGCCGCGCCAGGAAGAGGGCGGGGCTCATGTAGTGGCCGGGCGTGGCGCGCTCGATGTGCTCGCCGCCCCACACATGCTCGGCCCCTTCGGTGCGGGCGATATCGACGTAGCTGAGGTTCTGGTCCAGCTGGGTGCTGTCCACCACCGGGCCCATCTCGATGCCGCGCTCCAGCGCATTGCCGACCTTGAGGGCCGTGAGTCGCTCGCGCAGGCGGGCCACGAAGGCGTCGTGCACGCGCGCTTCCACGATCAGGCGGCTTGACGCCGTGCAGCGCTGGCCGGTGGAGAAGTACGAGCCCTGCAGCGCGCAGTCCACGGCCTGCTCCAGGTCGGCATCGGCCAGCACGATCAGCGGGTTCTTGCCGCCCATCTCCAGTTGCACCTTGGCGCGCCGTGCCGAGGCCGAGCGCAGGATGCGGTCGCCGGTGGCCACGGAGCCGGTGAAGCTCAGCGCGTTCACCAGCGGATGGTCCACCAGGGTCTGGCCGACCTCGCGGCCGCTGCCCATGACGAGGTTGAAGGCACCGGCGGGCAGCCCGCTGCGGCTGATGATCTCGGCCAGCGCCCAGCCGCAGGCGGGCACGAGCTCGGCGGGCTTGAAGACCACGGTGTTGCCGTAGGCCAGGGCCGGGGCGATCTTCCAGGCCGGGATGGCGAACGGAAAGTTCCACGGCGCGATGATGCCCACCACGCCCACGGGTTCGCGGGTGACGTCCACCTGCACGCCCTGGCGCACGGACGGCATCAGTTCACCCTGGATGCGCAGTGCCTCGCCAGCGAAGAACTTGAAGATCTGCCCGCTGCGCGCGACCTCGGCGATGGCCTCCGGCAGGGTCTTGCCTTCTTCGCGGGCCAGCAGCGTGCCCAGGGCCTCCTTGCGGGCCAGCAGTTCGCTGCCGATCATGTCCAGCACGTCGGCGCGGCGCTGCGGGTTGCTCTGGCTCCAGCTGGGCAGGGCATCGGCGGCGGCGCGTACGGCCAGTTCGGTCTGGTTGCGGTCGGCACGGGCGTATTCGGCCACCACTTCGCGGGTGTCCGAAGGATTGGTGCTGACGCCGGTGGTGGTGCCGATTTCCCAGCGGCCGTTGATCAGGTGCCGGGGGTTCTGCTGCATGTCGCCGAACTTCATGGGGGTCTTTAAGAGCCGTTGTGACTGTTGCGGCGAAGTCTATGGATGATTTTGATATCAATCCAATCATTTTTTCGTCAAAATACATATCGATAACCGCATTCTGGAAAACCCCAGCCACCACGCCTCGCGGCGCCCCTCCCCATGAGTACCTACAACCACTGGTTCATCCGCGCCCGCCTCAAGACGCGCCAGCTGCTGCTGCTGGTGGCGCTGGCCGAGGAGGGCAACATCCACCGCGCGGCCCAGGTGCTGAGCATGACGCAGCCTGCGGCGTCCAAGCTGCTCAAGGACCTGGAGGATGTGCTGGAGGTGCCCCTGTTCGAGCGCCTGCCCCGCGGCATGCGCCCCACTTGGTACGGCGAGACCATGATCCGCCACGCGCGCATGGCGCTGGCCAATTTGAACCAGGCGCACGACGAGATCGGCGCGCTCAAGCGGGGCCACTACGGCCAGGTGGGCATCGGCGCGATCACCTCGCCGGGCCTGAGCCTGCTGCCGGCGGCGGTGGCGCTGGTCAAGCAGGAGCACCCGAGCCTGCGCATTTCGCTGGACATCGAAACCAGCCCGGTGCTGCTGGAGCGCCTGGACCAGGGCAAGCTCGACATCGTGGTGGGGCGCCTGTATGAAGAGCACGACAAGAGCAACCTGCGCTATGAGCCGCTGACCGAGGAGCTGGTCTGCGCCATTACCCGGCCGGGGCATCCGCTGTCGACGCTGAGCGGGCTGACGCTGCGCGATGTGCTGTCGGCCAGCTGGATCGTGCCGCCCGCGGGGAGTGTGCTGCGGCACCGGTTCGACCTGATGTTCCAGCAGGATGGCCTGGCGCCGCCGGTGAATGTGGTGGAGACAGCGGCCCTGTTGTTCATGACGCGGATGCTGCAGCAGAGCGACATGGTGGCGGTGGTGGGGGCGGATGTGGCGCATTACTACGCGTCGCATGGGATCGTGGCGGTGTTGCCGATGGCGATGCCTTGCCATATGGATGCGTTCGGGATCATCACGCGGACGGATCGGTTGTTGTCGCCGGCGGCGAAGGTGATGATGAGGGCCTTGAAGCAGACGAGTCTGGTGCAGTATGGGAGGAAGCTGGAGGTGGGTGAGTGAGAGGCGTTGTGTGCGCTCACCGGCCGTTCGGGCTGAGCCTGTGGAAGCCTTTTTTGTCCGTCATCACTGTCCGGTCGGATTGAGCTTGTTTGTCGAAACCTGGGCGCATCGATCCACGCCCGTTCGGGTTGAGCCTGTCGAAACCTTGCCCGTCCGCAACTCCATCCCTTCGGGTTGAGCTTGTTGAAACCTGGGCGCTGCTCGCGAGCTCGCTGGTTTGAGAGGTGTGCCTGTGTTGAGGGCGGGAGCCGGGGTGCGCGCCCGGCGGCGCGGTAACTTTCTTTCGCGTCGCCGAAAGAAAGTCACCAAAGAAAGGGCGACCCCCAGTCTGCGACCCCTTCGCTGCGCTGCGGGGCAAACCTGCGTCGGGGCGGTTGCGGGGTGCGCCGCAGAACTCACTGCGCGCTGCGCGCTCCGTTCAAACAGCTGCGGCGAGCTAGAGCACGAAGCATGCGCGCTCCGACGCGCATGCCACCCCGCAACCGCCCCGCCGCAGGCGCAGCCACAGGGGGTGGGCAGCCGAACATCCGAACAGCCACACGGGCCATCGCGTTGCTCGGCCCCGAACGCGCAGGCGCTTCGCGCCGCGACCGCCAGGCCGAGCGCAGCGATGGCCCGTGTGGATGTCCTCTCCCACATCCCTTCAGGATGCGCCGAGGAGCGCAGGGCGTGGGGTGAGCGTGTGCCGAAGGACACACGCATCGTGAACTGACTCGCTGCGGATGTTTGAGCGTAGCGCGGCAGCGCGCAGCGAGTTCCGCAGCGCACCCCACGACCGAGCACCGCAGGTTGCCCCACTCGCCCGCAGGGCGAGTGGGGACGCAGGCTGTAGGGTCGCCCTTTCTTTGGTGACTTTCTTTCGGCGACGCGAAAGAAAGTTACTCGCACGCCGGGCGACTCCCGGCCTCCGCCTCAACAAAGGCATGCTGCCCATCAGCGAGCCTGCGAGCAGCGCCCAGGTTTCGACAGGCTCAACCCGAACGGCTGTGGGCCGATGCGCCCAGGTTTCGACAAGCTCAACCCGAACGGACGTGGATCGATGTCCCCAGGTTTCGACAAGCTCAACCCGAACGGCTGTGGGTCGCTGCGCCCCGGTTTCGACAAGCTCAACCTGAACGGGCGGGGGTAACCCTAGACCCACCCAGCATCCACCTTGAACTCCTGCGCCGTACACATCGCCGCATCATCCGACGCCAGAAACAACACCATCCGCGCAATGTCATGCGGCCGCAGCTTGTCCGGCAAACACTGATTCCGCGCAATCTCCTCTTCCCCCTTCGCATCCAGCCACAGCTTGATCTGTCGCTCCGTTATCACCCACCCCGGCGACACGGTATTGATGCGGATCCGGTCCTGCCCCAAGCTCTTGGCCAGCCCGCGCGTGAGGCCGTTCACCGACGACTTCGCAATCGCATAACAGGGGTAGCCCGTGCCCTTGCCCTGCCAACCGGTAGAGCCCAGATTGATCACCGACCCACCCCCCAGCCTGCGCATGCCCGGCACCGCCGCCTGAATGGCAAAGAACGCGGGCCGCTCGTTGATGGCCATGCGCTCGTCGTAGTACGCGGGCGTCACCGACTCGAGCGTGTGGCGGTCGTCGCTGGCCACGTTGTTCACCAGCGTGTGGAAGTCGCCCAGCTCCGTGGCGGCGTCCTGGATGGCGGCGCGCAGGGCGTCGATGTCGCGCACGTCGCACACGCGCCACCAGGGGCGGGCGAATCCGGCGTCTGCCAGTTGCTGCGCCAGGTCTTCGCTCGCCTGCCGGGCCACGTCGACGAAGGCCACGCGCGCGCCCTGCTGGGCGAACGCGGCCACGATGGCGGCGCCGATGCCGCTGCCGCCGCCGGTGACAAACACCGAGCGCCCGCGCAGGCTGGGAAAGAGCGACAGGCCGTCGGGCAGCAGGGCCGATGCCCCCGGGACGGCGGCTGTGGGGGTCGAATTTGATGACATATCAATATTGGTATCGATGGATGATAAAAATATAAATTACAGGCATCAGTTTGCGTTGATAAGATGCCGACCGTCAAGAGCCCTGCAGCAGACAGGGCCAAAAACAATCACCGGAGACAACGCGTGAGCCAGCTCAATATGTCCACCGCCGCGCCACAGGCTGCGGCTTTCCCAGTGCCCACCATCGGCACGGTGCGCTGCGTGCAGGCGCTGGAGTCGGAACTGGGCGAGGGCCTGATGTGGTCCGTGCGCGAACAGGCGCTGTACTGGGTGGACATCCTCGCGCGGCACCTCCACCGCTGGGACCCGGCCAGCGACGCATACCGGCGCTGGACCTTTGCCGAAGAAATCTCTGCCCTGGCCGAGCGCGCCCATGCGCCGGGCCTCATCGTGACGCTGCGCCGGGGTTTCGCGCTCTTCGACCCGGCCTCCGATGAACAGCCCCGCTACGTGCACCAGCCCGAACTGGAGCGCGCGGGCAACCGCTTCAACGACGGCAAGTGCGATGCGCAAGGGCGCTTCTGGGCGGGCTCCATGGACTTTGCGTGCGAGGCCCCCACGGGCGCCCTGTACCGCTACGACCCCGATGGCCGCTGCACCCGCCATGACGACGGTTTTGCCGTGACGAATGGCCCCACGTGGTCGGGCACGGGGCAGGGCCTGGCGATGTACTTCAACGACACCGTGCAAGGCTGCACCTACCGCTACGACGCCGACCCCGCGACGGGCACCTTGACGAACAAGATGCTGTGGATGCGCTGGCTGCCCGAGGACGGCGTGCCCGACGGCATGACCACGGATGCGCAGGGGCGGCTGTGGATTGCGCACTGGGGCGGCTCGTGCGTGACCTGCCACGACCCGGTGACGGGGGCCGAGCTGGGCCGCGTGGCCTTGCCGGTGAGCCAGGTCACCAACTGCGCCTTCGGCGGGGCCGACTTGCGCACGCTGTTCATCACCTCCGCGCGCGGGGGCCTGACGCCTGCACAGCTGGTGGCAGAGCCGCTGGCCGGGGCGCTGTTCGCCGTATCCGTCGACAGCGCGGGCTTGCCCGCCCACCTGTTCGGCGGTTGACCGAGGCGGCGGCGTGCAGCCCTGCACCCCACCGCATCGCACCGCATCGCATCGCGCAGCATGGCAAGCGGGCCGCAGTTCCTCTGCCTTGCCTTGTGCACCCTTCAACGTCTCCCTTTCAAGAAAGCCTGCCCATGACCGAAGCCACGCACCCCATCGTCTGGCTCCACCACGCCAACCAGCACCTGGGGCTGGTGCCCACCCTGGGCGGCAGCGTCGCGGCCTGGCAGGTCGATGACCCGCGCGGGTCGCCCGAGCGCATCGACCTGTGGCGGCCCTGGGACGGCCAGACGCCCGACCTGTACAAGCTGGCGTCGTTCGCGATGGTGCCCTGGTCCAACCGCATCAGCGGCGGCGGGTTCTCGCACGGCGGGCAGTTCCATGCCATGCAGCCCAACCGCACTGGCGAGCCGTACCCCATCCATGGCGACGGCTGGCTGCAGCCCTGGGCCATCAGCCAACCGGCCAGCGACACGCTGGAGATGGCGCTGCGCTCCGAGCGCTTCGACGGCAACCCGTACGACTACGACTGCGTGCAGACCTTTCGCCTGGTGGATGGGGGCCTGGACCAGAGCCTGCGGGTGCGGCACCTGGGCACCCAGCCGATGCCGTATGGCCTGGGCCTGCACCCGTGGTTCCCGCGCACACCGGCCACGCGCATCACCGCCCCGGTGGAGGCCGTGTGGCTCAGCGGCAGCGACCCGATACCGACCCAGCACACCACGCAGTTTCCCGACAGCTGGAACCTGAGCGAGGGCATCCCTGCGAACGGCAGCCTGATCGACAACGCCTACACCGGCTGGAGCGGCACGGCCCGCATCGAGTGGCCCGAGCGCGGTTTGCAACTGACGGCCCGCATGCCGGACTTCGAACGTGACGGCGGCGCGTCGGAACACTACTGCCTGATCTACCGCCCGCCGCAGGGCCCGGCGTTCTGCTTCGAGCCCATCACCCAGCCCATCGACGCGTTCCACCAGCCCGGGCAGCCGGGGCTGCGCACGCTGGCGCAGGGGGAGTCGCTGGAGTTGAAGGTGCAGTGGCGCTACGAATCGCTGCCGGGTTGAAGCGGGGCTGCAACCCGAAGTTCAGATCAAAATTGCCTGCTACCGCTTGACCAGAAAGCGCTGGCAGCTATTGATTTTGTAGCGAACGTACGCGGTCACCGTCACCGTCACCCTCACAGCACTTGGAACCCATGGGTGCCATCGCGCCCCAGTTGCGCCACCAGGCCGAACTCCCAGTCCAGATACGCCTGCATGGCTTCGCGTGGGCTCTCCGTGCCTTCGTACGGCCGGCGGTAGCGGTCGATGCGGGGGGAGGCCAGGCGCGTCTCGCCGTGTTCCAGCGGCAGGCCCTGGGCGATCCAGGCCAGCGTGCCGCCTTCCAGCACAAAGACCTCGGCACCACCCGTCAGACGCTCCAGGTCCTTCGCTGCGAATTTGGCCAGGAGGCTGCTGCCGCAGGTCAGCACGTAGCGCTGCGCCTTCGGAATGGACTGCACGGCCTGCGCCAGTTGCGATCGGATCACGAACCACGCGCCCGGGATGTGGCGCAGGGTGTAGTTGGCGCTGGTGGTCAGGTCCAGCACGGCGGTGTGGCCGGGGCTTTCGTCTGTCAGCCAGGCGGCCAGTTGCGCGGGCGTGGTCCAGCGGATGGGGCCTTCGGGCTCGGGCACGGCGTTGGCCACGGCACCGGTTTCAGTGAAGTCGGCAGGCTGCGCGCCGTCCAGCACCCACACCTCCCAGCCCATCTGCGCCAGCCACGATGCGCTCATGTTGGCGCGCACGCCGTCGTCGTCCACCAGCACCAGCCGCGCGCCGCGCACCGCGGCCGTGTGGTCGGTCTCTTGCACCAGCTGGCCGCCGGGGGCGTTGCGAAAGCCCGGCAGGTGGCCCGCGGCAAACTCTTCGGGTGTGCGCACGTCCAGCAGGTAGGTGGTGCGCCGGGCCTCGGCCGCAAAGCGGGCCAGGTCGGCGGCCTGCGCGCGCTGCACGCGGGCGCGGTCGGCCACGTTGCGGGCCTGTGCGGGGGCGCGGGTGCGGTCGGCATGCACGGCGGGGTCGAAGCGGCGCGTGGCGCCGCGCTCCAGCGTCTGCCCGGCCAGCAGCCAGCCGATGGTGCCGTTGCGCAAGGCGGCCACGGGGTTGGGGATGCCCGCGTTCACCAGCGACTGCGTGCCGATGATGCTGCGCGTGCGGCCCGCGCAGTTCACGATGATCTGCGTGGCCGGGTTGGGCGCGAGCGCCTGCGCGCGCAGCACCAGCTCGGCGCCGGGCACGCTCACGCCGGTGGGGATGTTCATGGTGTGGTACTCGTCGTAGCGGCGCGCGTCCAGCACCACCACGTCGGCCCGGGCGTCGATGAGCGCCTGCACTTCTTCAGCCGCCAGCGAGGGCGTGTGGCGCTCGGCCTCCACCAGTTCGCCGAAGGACTTGCTGGGCACGTTCACGTCGATGAACAGCTCGCCCCCCGCGTCGCGCCAGCCCTGCAGGCCGCGTGCGAGCAGGCTCACCTCGGTGTAGCCCAGCGCCTGCAGCGTGCGCGCAGCAGGTTCGGCCAGGCCCTCGCCATCGTCGTAGACCACGATGAAGGTGTCGCGGCGCGGTATGCGCGCGAACGCCTCCAGCTCGATCTTGCTGGCGGGCAGGTTGGCGGCGAACAGCGGGTGGCCTTGGGCGAAGGGGTCTTCCTCGCGCACGTCGAGCAAGGCGATTTCATGGCTGGCGAGCAGGGCCTCGCGGACCTGGAGGACGGATGTCTGGGGCAGGGCGGGAGCGGTCATGGGCAAAGTCTTGGAGGGCTGGATCTGTGCTGGAAGGTCAGGCGGCAGCGGCGGGGTTGCGGGACAGGTCCCAGATATTGGGCAGCGTGGCGTTGCTGTAGCCGGAGATGAACGGCTTGGCCGTGCCGTCTTCCAGGTACACGCTGCGCTGCACGGCGCCGATGTTGGCGCCATACACATGGATGCTGATGGACGTCTGGCCCTCCCACGCGTTGTTCACCCGGTGCACGTCGCCGATGGTGGGGGACACGGCATCCACGTCACCGGGATGCAGGCGGTGCGGCGAGCCCTGGGGCGCCCAGCGGCCGTCGGCGGTGCGGGCAAACGCCTGCGAGTCCTCGGACCCGCGCAGCATGCCGATCAGGCCCCACACCGTGTGGTCGTGGATGGGCGTGGCCTGGCCGGGGCCCCACACAAAGCTCACCACCGAGAAGCGGCCGAGCGCATCGGCATGCAGCAGGTACTGCTGGTAGCGCTCGGGGCTGGGCTGCGCATAGGCAGCGGGCAGCCAGTCGTCGTGTGCCACCAGTGCGCCCAGCAGCGCGCCGCCGCGTGCCAGCAGGTCGGGCTCGGGCGGCGCGCTGTCCACCAGGGCGGCCAGTTGCTGCACGAAGTGGCGCAGGCGGGCGGTGTCGGGTGCTGCGGGCGTTGCGGTGGACGCGGGCAGCGGCAGGGCGGTAGAGGCGACGGCATTCATGGGTGGTATTGCACCAGCGCCGGGCATCGGGGTGTGCGGAATCTTTTGCATATGCATCTCCGTTTTTCTTCGTTCTCTTTGCGGGCCGCGCCGTCTTCAATGCGGGCAGTGCGGTGCGGGTCACCGTGGTCTTATTCATTACACGAGGTGCAGAGCATGAACGACAAGGGCCCTATTCTGGGGGGAGCAGGCACGCAGTGGTCGCGCCGGCAGTTGCTGCGCGTGGCCGGCGGCGCCAGCGTGGTGGCAGCGTCCGGCGTGGTGGGCAGCCAGGTGCTGGCGGCCGGCAAGCTGCGCGAGGTGAAGCTGGCCTGGAACGCCAACGCGATCTGCCTGTCGGCCGCGCCCGTGGCGGTGGAGCGCGGCATTTTTGAAAAGCACGGCCTCAAGGTCGAGCTCATCAATTTTGCGGGCTCCACCGACCAGTTGCTCGAGACCATCGCCACGTCCAAGGCCGATGCCGGCGTGGGCATGATCCACCGCTGGATCAAGCCGCTGGAGTCGGGCTTCGACGTGAAGCTGGTGGGCAGCTCGCACGGCGGCTGCTCGCGCCTGGTGGGGTATGAGGCGGCGGGCGTGACCAGCCTGCAAAAGCTCAAGGGCAAGACCATTGCCGTGTCGGACCTCAACAGCCCGGGCAAGAACTTCTTTGCCGTGCTGCTGACCAAGGCCGGCCTCCACCCCGAAAAAGACGTGACCTGGCGCCAGTTCCCCGGCGACATGCTGGGCCTGGCCGTGGAAAAAGGCGAGGCCCAGGCCATTGCCGACGGGGACCCCAACCTGCTGCTCATCCAGCGCCGCACCAAGGGACTGGTGGACCTGGCCTCGAACCTGTCGGGCGAGTACGCCGCCAAGACCTGCTGCGTGCTGGGTGTGAGCGGCGCCATGGTGCGCAACGACAAGGGCACGGCAGCGGCGCTCACGCGCGCCATCATCGAGGCGTCGGACTTCGTGGCCGACAACCCCAACGAGACCGCGCGCATTTTCAGTCCGTATTCCAAAGTGCCGCAGGAAGACCTGCGCGCCGTGCTGGGCACGCTCACGCACCGCAGCCACCCGGTGGGCACGGCACTGCGCCAGGAGATCGAGTTCTACGCGCGCGACTTCAAGCTGGTGAACGTGCTCAAGCCCTCGACCGACCCGGCACGCTTTGCGGCGCACGTGCACGCAGACGTGCTGGCTTAGCAGGGAGCACCCCCCTGAGTCGCTGCGCGCCGGCCCTTGCCCGGCTGCCCTGGCATGGGCCGCGCCCATATCGCACCGCTGCAGCGAAGAAGCATTCACCGTGATGAACCCACACCACTGGACCTGACATGAGCACTGTTGCCGACCAAATCCTGGGCGCACCACCGGGCATCAGCCCCAAGCCATCGCCACCACCCCTGCCTGCGCCCGGCGCATCACCGCATGCCTCCATCAGTGCCCGGCCTGCCGCCGTGCCCGACTTCAAGGCGGCCCATGCCTTCCAGCGTTTCTGGTGGACAGGGCTGGCCGCCGCCGTGGCCTGGGCGGCGCTGGCCGTGCTGACCTATGTCTGGCCCAACAAGCCGGCGGGCTTCAGCGAATGGGCGTTTACCGAAGAGTTCGCAGCCGGTGCGGCAGTCATTGCGTTGGCGCTGGCGGTGGTGGCTTTGGCGCCCCGCGTGCTGGGTGCGGTGGGCCAGCGGCTGCGGCCTGCAGGCCCCTGGCTGGTGGCCATTGCCGTCGGTCTGGCGGTGTGGGAGGTCTTCACCGCCAAGCTGGGCACGCTGCCGCCGCCATTCTTTGCGCCGCCGCAAAGCCTGGTCGAGGTGTACGTGACCGACTGGGCGCGGCTGCTGGAAAGCGCCGTGGCCTCGGTTCGTCTGCTGGCGCTGGGCATCGCCATTGGCGCTGTGGCGGGCTTCGTCACCGGCGTGCTGATCGGCTGGTCGCGCCAGGCCAGCTACTGGATCCACCCGGTGCTGCGCATCCTGGGCCCGGTGCCCACCACCGCACTGTTGCCAGTGAGCTTCTATTTCTTTCCGTCCAGCTGGTCCACCGCCATCTTTCTGATCGCACTGGGCACGGCCTTTCCGGTGGCCATCCTCACCTGGTCGGGCGTGGCGGGGGTGCACAAGAACTACTACGACGTGGCACGCACCCTGGGCGCATCGCCCTGGTTCCTGGTGCTGCGCGTGGCCATTCCGGCAGCGCTGCCGCAGGTGTTCGTGGGCCTGTTCATGGGCCTCGGGGCCGCGTTCTCCACGCTGGTGGTGGCCGAGATGCTGGGTGTGAAAGCGGGCCTGGGCTGGTACCTCACCTGGGCGCAGGGCTGGGCGGCGTACCCCAACATGTATGCGGCGCTCATCGTGATGGCGCTGCTGTTCTCCAGCGTGATCACGCTGCTGTTCGTGCTGCGCGACCGCGTGCTGTCGTGGCAAAAGGGGGTGGTGAAATGGTGAGTTCCGTGGCAACCCCCACCGTGCCGGAGGGTGCACGCATCGACGTGCCTGCAGGTCAAGGCGCACGCATCGATGTGCCCGAAAGTAAAGGCGCACGAATAGACGTGCCCGAAAGTAAAGGCGCACGGATAGACGTGCCCGAAAGTAAAGGCGCACGGATAGACGTGCGCAATGTCAGCCACTGGTTCGACCTGCCCGCCGGCCCGCTGCATGTCATCGACGAGCTGGACTTGTCGATTGCGCCCGGCGAATTCGTCGCGCTGCTGGGCCCCAGCGGCTGCGGCAAGAGCACGCTGCTGCGCCTGGTGGCGGGCCTGGAGCCCGCCACCACGGGCGAGCTGCTGCAGGACGGCGCACCCATCACCGAGCCCGACCCGTCGCGCATCGTGGTGTTCCAGGACCCCACGCTTTTCCCGTGGCGCACGGTGTGGGACAACGTGGCCCTGGGCCTGCAGGCGCGGGGCATCCTCAAGGCGCAGCGCCACCGGGTGGACGAAGCCCTGGCCCTGGTCGGCCTGCAGGACTTTGCCAAGGCCTTTCCGCACCAGCTGTCGGGCGGCATGGCGCAGCGCGTGGCGCTGGCGCGTGCGCTGGTCAACGACCCCAGCCTGCTGGTGCTGGATGAACCCCTGGGCAAGCTCGACTCGCTCACGCGGCTGACGATGCAGACCGAGCTGGTGCAGCTGTGGCAGCGCACGGGGTTCTCGGCCCTGCTGGTCACGCACGATGTGGAAGAGGCGCTCTTCATGGCGCAGCGCGTGGTGGTCTTCTCCGACCGGCCGGCCCGTGTGAAGCAGGTGCTGGTCAACGACCTGCCGTACCCGCGCCACCGCGGCGACCCGCGCCTGGCCGCACTGCGCCACGAGGCGCTGGCGCTGCTGGGGCTGGACGCGAGCTGGTAACCACGGAGCGCCGGTTTTTTCCCTTGTCTCCCGATCTGTTGAACGGCCTGCTCGAAGGCCTGCATGCCGCGCAGCAGGGCCTGCGCGCGCTGCTGCACCTGCTGGGCCTGGCGCCCGATGTCCATGGACAGCCGGCTTGGCCGCTCGCCCACCGCATCGCCGCGGAGATGCTGGTGGTGGACGCCGGCCATGCCCGGCGCGTGCTGCTGTCGCTGCTGTGCGCGGGCACCGCGGTGTTGGCCCTGGGGCTGTCGCTGCCCTGGCGGCGCGCCCGCATGCCGCTGTGGGCCGCTGCCATCGCGCTCTTGGTGCTGGCCCCGTGGCCGCAGGCACACCTGCTGCTGGCGCCTGCCGTGCCCACCAGCCTGCACCAGTCACCCACCGGCTTTGAAGCCACCGGCATCGTGCGCGGGCAGGCGGTGTACCAGCAGCACTGCGTGCGCTGCCACGGCACCGATGGGCGCGGCGAAGGCCCGGACGCCGCACAACTGGCGCAGTGGCCGCCCAACCTGAACGGCGCGCTGCTGTGGAAGCGGCTGGACGGAGAACTCTTCTGGCGTGTGCGCGAAGGCATGCACAACCGCGCCGGTGTGGTGACCATGCCCGGCGTGGGCGAAGCGCTGCGCGACGATCAGATCTGGGAGGTGCTGGACTACCTGCAGGCCCATGCGGCCGGACAGATGCTGCGAGAGTCTGGCACCTGGGACCGCCCTGTGCGCCTGCCCGCCATGGCCGTGGCATGCCGCCAGGGGCGGGTGCGCCACAGCCGTGACCTGTCAGGCCAGCGCGTGCGCGTGGTGGCCGCATCGCAGGGTGCGCCTGCCGTGGCCGATGACCCGCGCCTGGTCACGCTGGTCGCGGGTCTGCCCGCGGGGGCCGATGCCGAGTGCCAGCCGCAGGGCGGCCCAGACGCGGTGGCTGCCGCGCAGCAGGCACTGGCCCTGGTGCTGGGCGTGCCGACCGGCGAACTGCCGGGCTACCAGCTCATCGTCGACCGTGCAGGCTGGCTGCGCGCCCGGAGTGCGCCCGGCCAGGCGGCGTGGTCGGAGGACGACCTGGTCTGCCGCTCCAGCGCGGCGGCAGCGCCTGATGACGGTTCGCCAGCAAGCCGTGGCGCCAGCGCTGCGGCGCCAGCGGCGGATGGACTGCAGGCACTCATTCGCCGCATGGATGCAGAGCCGGTGCGGCTGCTGCGGGGCGGTTTTCCGCATTGACCGGTGGTGGCGCTGCGGCTGGTGCTGCTGCTGCTGCTGCTGCTGCGTCGGCGCGGCCTGCGCCTCTGGGCTGCGGGCTGACTTCTGGATGCGCGTCCTGCGGCCAGGTTACCGAGGCGCAGGCGGTGCCGGGTCCACTGCAGGCGGAGGTGGGGCCAGGTTGTGAAGCATTGCCATCGCCAGCGTTTCGTACAAAGGCCGCGCCAGCATGCGCGAGACCAGGCTGGCCAGCATCGCCGCAGCCATGAGGCTGAGCACCATGGCGTGGCCGTCCACCATCTCCATGACGATGATGAACGCCGTGAGCGGGGCCTGCGTGACCGCCGCGAGGAAGGCTGCCATGCCCATCGCGATGAGGGCAGGGCCGATGTCCGAGCCCAGCAGCACCGACACGTTGTGCCCCACGCCCGCGCCGATGGACAGTGACGGCGCGAAGATGCCGCCCGGCACGCCCAGCCAGGCCGACAGCCACGTGGCGATGAACTTGAGGGTGACGTAGAGGGCTGGTACGTCGGCCTGCCCGGCCAGCATGTGCTTGACCGCCTCGGACCCGGCGCCGAAGGTGGCGCCCCCGGTGACCAGGCCGATGACGGCCACCACCAGGGCGCCGCACGCGGCAAAACGCAGCGGAAAGCGCGCCCGCAGCCGGGACATGCGCTCGGTACGGCCGGTGAGCGACGCCGCCAGCAGCTTGGCGAACAGGCCGCCCAGCACGCCGCAGGCGAGGGCGACGGCCAGGCCGGGCACCAGCGCGTCCCAGTCCAGGCGCGGTACCTGGATGCGGCCGAAGTAGCTCAGGTTGCCGAACACCGAGACGCCCATCAGCCCCGCCAGCACGATGGCCGTGATGATCACGCCGCTGCTGCGCGATTCCATCTTGCGCGACAGCTCCTCGATGGCGAACACCACGCCCGCCAGCGGCGCATTGAACGCCGCCGCAATGCCGGCGGCCCCGCCCGCCACCAGCAGCGCATGGGCCGTGATGCCCGAGCGCGGGTCGAACCACCGCCGCGCATGGTGCATCACGCCCGCTGCCACCTGCACCGACGGCCCCTCGCGCCCGATGGACAGGCCCGCCAGAAAACCGGCACTGGCCAGCACGATCTTGGCGAACGACAGCCACAGCGAGACAAAGCGCCCGCGCTGGTTCGCGTCGAGCGCAGGCTCCAGGGCCGTCATCACCTGCGGGATGCCCGAGCCCGCCGCACCCGGCGCCCAGCGCCGCGTGGCCCACACGACTGCGACGGTGACGACCGGCATCCACACCAGCACAGCCCAGCCGCCGCGCCAGTGGTAGATGTGCATGAACAGCTCGAACGCGGCATCGGCCATCAGCGTGAAGGCCACCACGCACAGCCCGGCCGCGCACGCACAGGCCAGCACGATGGTGCGGTCCAGCCAGCGCCGGCCGTTCTTCAGTTCTTCACGGACATTCGCAAGAAAGTTGGGCTCTTGGTTCATCGGCTTTCAAAGCATGCAATTGCCATGCCGCGCAAAGCGGGCAAAGCGGGCAAAGCGGGCAGGGTCGGCAGGGCAGGGTCCGAAGGCAGTATGCATGCGCCAACCTGCGTGCGCTGCGTGGTAACCGTGCCACATGACCCACGGCGGGCCGTGTGGAAATGCCCGCCGGTACGGATGGGTATTTTCTACACTGCGCTTGTCCACACCACCCCATCCACGCACCGGGTACACCGCCATGCCGCAGACGATCACCTCGAACCGCGAGAATGCGTCGCCTCGTGCCTGGCTGGTGCTGGCACTGTTCGGGCTGTCGCTGGCTGCCGTGGCGCTGGTGTTTGTGTTCGCGGCCATCGTGCCCACGCTGTATGACGGCTGGCGCATGCGGTCCTGGCAGCCGGTGCCCGCAAGGCTGGTGGACGCGGCCATCGAAACCCATGGCAGCGCCCGGCGCAAGACCACCTACAGCGTGCGTGCCGAGTACGTCTACGAAGTGGGTGGTGTGCGCCGTACCGGATCGCGGCCCGCCATCAACGGTGGCGCCGACGATATCGGCCACTTCCACTACGCCCTGGGGGTGCGGTTGCAGCAGGCTCTGCAGGCGGGCGAGCCTGTCACCGCATACGTGAACCTGGCGCAGCCCGCCCAATCGGTGCTGGACCGCACCATTCGCTGGAACCTGCTTGGTTTTTGGATGATTTTTGTCGCCGCCTTCGGTGGCGTGGGCGGCACGCTGATGGCCTGGGCGCTGCGCAACTACCGCAGGGGCGCCAACGCCAGCACTTACGCCACGACGGTGGCCGGCGGTGCCATACAAGGCCTTGCGCCGGTGGAAGGCAGCCTGGGTGGGCCCATCTCCGCCCACCAGAAACTGGAGACGATGCTGCTGGCGGGTTTTGCGGCCATCGCGCTGCCGCTGAGCGTGTGGATGTGCCTGCGGGTGCTGCCCCGGGCCTGGCAAGGCGAACCGGCCGCCTGGGTCGTGCTGATGTTTCCGCTGGTCACCGCGGGCCTGCTGCGGGCGCTGTACAAGCGCGCCCGCATGCGCCAGCGCTTTGGCGATGCGCAGTTGGTCCTCAGCCCGCTGCCGGCCCGCCAGGGCGAGCCATTCATGGCCCATGTCGATATCCGGGCGTCCTATGGGCCCAGCCTGCGCTATGCGGCGCGGCTGCAATGCCTGCGCAACCGCACCACGCGCATCAACGACGAAGTGCACACCACCGAGCAGGTCGAGTGGAGCGCCAGCGCGCGGGCCCGGGTGAGCGACGAGGGCAGTGGCATGCTGCGCCTGCAATGGCGACTGCAGGTACCGCACGGCCTGCCTGCATCGACCGAGCCGGGCATCCTGTGGCGGCTTGAAATCCACGACGAGCACGAGGCCCAGGGATACCGTGCGCAGTTTCTGCTGCCGATGGTCGATGCGGACGATGCGGCCGACCGAGGCCCTGCACCCGCCGGCCAGAGTCAAGGCACGCATGCGCTGGCGGACGATGAAGGGCGGATGCCCGGCGCCGATCCTTTCGGTGCCGTCTGCTCCATGCAGGCCGTCGCGGGGGGCGGTGCGCAGCTGGAGCAGCCTGCAGGCCGCATGTGGCGCGCGCAGCGCATCCTCATCCTCACGGTGTGCCTTGTCGGCGTGCCGTTGCTGCTGGCCGTGTCCGCGACAGCGCCGCCCGCCCTGCGGTTGGCGGCTTTTCTGGCGGCCGGTATGGCGGTGGCGTGGGCGCTCTTCGCGGTGGGCAACCGGCGCAGCAGCTACCTGAACGCGCAGCAGGGCATTCGCACGGAGCGTAGGCTGCTGGGCCTGCGCACGTCGTTCCAGCAGGTGCCTGCGGACCAGGTGCAGCAATTGGCCATCCGCCTGGCTTACACCCAGAGCCTGGGCAACGGTCCGCGCGAAGAGATCTACACCTTGTATGCCCAACTGCACGGCGGCGCCAGCGTGGTGCTGGCCGACAGCATCAGCGGCCAGCCGGCCGCGCGGCAGGGCCTGCGCGAGGTGGCCCGGGTCAGCGGGTTTGCGGCGTCTGGCTGATCCTCAGGACGGCGATGACACGGCTTGGTGCGTGAGTCGGAAGCACTGCAGCACGCGCATGGCAACGCAACGCAACGCAACGCAACGCATCCGCAGCATGTTGGTGGCCCAGGGGTATGTCTGCGACAACCGCAACCACCGCTTCAAGCGCGTGTTGCGACAAGAAGCCCGTGGACTTTGCCGACCTTCCCTTCAGCGCTGAGCCATCCACCAGCGCATCACACCCTCGCACCCATCCTCCACCACATCCAGCACATGCTCAAACCCGTCGGCGCCCCCGTAGTACGGGTCGGGCACCTCGTGGGCTTCAAGCCTGGTGCAGAAGTCCGTCAGCCTGCGCAGCCGGTCTTCGCTGCCGGGCGGACACAGCGCGCGGGCGGCGTGTTCGTTGTGGTCGTCCATCACCAGCACCAGATCGTAGTCGCTGAAGTCGCGCCGGGTGAGCTTGCGCGCGCGCTGGGCTGACAGGTCGTACCCGCGGCGCGCTGCGTGGGCCTGGGCGCGCTGGTCGGGCGGCTCGCCCACGTGGTAGCCGTGCGTGCCGGCGGAGTCCACGCGGATGCGGTCCGCCAGGCCTGCGTCGGCCACCATTTTCTGCAGCACGCCGTGGGCCGTGGGGCTGCGGCAGATGTTGCCCATGCAGACCATCAGCACGGACATCGGCTCGCCCGATGTCGATGGGTTGTGCCGGGTGTGCTCCAGGGGCGGTTGCTTGGTCGTTTTATGGTCCATGGTGCTTGGCCGGGTTGTTGATGATGGGAGCGGTGGCCGATTCTCCATGGTCTGGCCCTCGCACCGCGATCGTGCACTTGCCTGCACGCGCGCAGGCCCGCGTCCTGCAGGCGGCCATCGGTGCGGAGGTGGCTTGGCGGCGCGATTCCACGTTGCAATTCTTTGCTGGGCTGCTTGGGCAGGCGCGCCTATATTGGCGGCAAGGCCCTCCGTTGGGGGGCGTGATGTATGCCTTGCCACTGCGGCCACCTTAACCATTCGCCACCCTGGAGCCTCACCGCATGACCCTTTTGACGCCGGAGCAACAACGCGTGGAGGCCGAGCTGCGAGAGCTGGTGGGCCACGCAGCTTTCGCACTCACCGCCGAAGGCCGGGGCGTGCTCACCGCGGGGGAGGCCACCGTGGTGGTGGACGTGCCCGCGCATGCACGCCACGTGGTCTGCAGTACGGGCCTGGGCTCGCTGCCATCCGACCCAGCGGCCCGCCAATCCGTTGTGATGGCCGCGCTGCAGTACAACATGTTCCTGGCCGAGGGCGACGGTGCCGCGGTGGCCGCGCACCCCAATGGCGACGGCAGCCTGTACCTGTGCTACCGGCTTCCGCTCCACGGCCTGGACGGCACGTTGCTGGCCAACGTCATCGCCAATCTGGCGGCCCGCGCGGGCCCGCTCGCCCAGCGACTGTGGGGCTTGGAGGCCACGGCTGCCAGGGCAGGCGCTGCCGCCGAGGTGCCCGCGCCCGCACTGTCGAGCCAGTTCATGAACCTGCGGGCCTGATCCCATTCACGCACAGCCATCGAGACGCTGACCATGTCCAGTCATTTCCCCTCCGTCAGCCAGCCTTTCATCGCGCCGCTGTCGCCGTCGCAGGGCGGTTTGCCCCAGGGCGTGCCCAGCCTGTTCACGCCGGGCACGTTGCCGCACGACATGCCCGGCACGCAACTGGGCGGCGACCTGGCCGACCCTGGGTTGACCGCGTCGACAACGGTGTTCCACATGGCGCTGGTTGTGCCAGATGGCTTTCCGCCACTGCCTGCGGACGGCGGCGCTGCGCCTACTGCGTCTACTGCGCAAGGCACCAAGCGTGCCCGGGGAGACGAGGGGGGCGATCCCACCACCGAAGCCAGCACCAAGAAAGCGCTGCTCATGTCCTCGTCCGGCAGTGCGGTCAAGGCATCCACCGACCCCATGAGCAGCAGTGCAGCGCTGCAATGGGCCCTGCGCGAGTCGCTGGACGCCACCCGGGCCACGCCTTTGCGCGACAAGCCCAAAACCGAAGAGCTTTGCAGCAGGCTCGAACGGCCCAGGTGGGATACCCCCCTGACCGGCAGAGTCATTTCCCGCAAGGACGGCGAAGGCCACGCGCAGGACCTGCGCCACGTGGTGGCCTACGAAACCATGCAGTCCTCCGTGCAGGCCGTGTTGCGAATCTCCAAGACCGATCAACAGAACTACGCCACCCTGGACCGGCTCGCTGACGCCATGGGCGACGTCTCGCCCATCAAGGACGACCACCAGCGTGGCTTGGCCACAGCAGGCAAGCTCAACAATTTCTTGTTCGTCTGCAAAGGCAACTTCTTTCTGGGCGACGCGTTGGAGAACCAGCGCGCGGGCTCCTCCACGGCGGCACTGCACCACACAGAAGATCAGCGGCTGCAGCAACTCAGTTCGGCCACTGGCGAGGCCGGGATCACCGCCGTGCTTCGCCAGGCCACGGGGAGCCTGAGTGGTCCCATCCTGGACACCACACTGCAGGCCTATGGCCTTCCGGCGGCCGGGCCGAGGCCCGTGCCGAAATCCGGCGAAGACCCGAAGCAGGTGGAAAAGACTTACGACACCGCAAAAAAAGCGTTGCAGGAGGAATTGGCGACCCGCATCCTGGCCTCTCTGCCCACGCTTGATGCCTATCAGGCAGCAACCGACCCCACCCGCAAAGAGTCTTGCTTCACCTTGCTGAAAAGCGACGTTGCCCATCTGATCGAAGGGCTCGCGGACAGCACGGCCTACGACGTGAGCCGCACCGCCCACACCGACCTGAGCGAGAAGCAGAAAGCCTTGAACATGGCGTTTGGCATGTTCCGTGCCGCGGAGCGCACAGGAAGCGCCGATGAACTGGTGCAGGCCGTCAAGATCATGAAATCCATTGACGATGCTGCCCGGGAGCTGGCGCCGGAAGTGTCGGCGCGCAAGGGCAGCACGGCGACCAAGCTGAGCTTCGGACCGTTGTATGAGCAGACGAAGAAGTAGGCACGGTGGGCCAAGTCAGCCAGAGGCCGCATACCAGCACTGATTGTCGGCGCTCAACTGCGCATTGGATTTGTTGGATTGAAGCTCCAACGTTGGTTGCATGTCATCGGCCCTGTAGTGCCTTGCAACGCTTAAGGATTCTTTGCCATGTGCCGCATTCGTCCTGCTTGAGCCTTCAGCCGTGCGCATAAAAAAAGCCCGCGTTGCGCGGGCTTTACAGGGGCTGGCTCGGTGGACCGGTGCCGTGTTCAGGGCCTTTCGATGGACCGTGGCCGCGCTGCCTCATCGGCGGTCCCAACGGGTGGCTGAGGTTCCACCACTTGCCCCACGGCAGCGCCGCCAAGGGCACCGGCAATCGCGCCCGCCGTACCACCAACGAACACGCCCACCGGCCCGGCCACGGCGACACCCACGGCAGCACCTGCAGCGGCGCCTGCCATCACGCCGCCGCCCATCAGGGCAGATTTCGATTCGCGGCGGGACTCGCTGTCGGTCAGCGCGTGCTGCGCGGCGGGGTCGGGGTCCTGTGATGGAACACCGTGGCCAGGGACGGCCTGGGCTGCCAGGTCTGCGTCGACCGCCGTGTGCGTGTCGGTGTTGGAGGCCGCTGGATGTGCCGTGGTGTCGGCGGTAGGGTGGAGGATGGGGTTCATGAGGTGCTCCTTGTCATGTCTTTGAACAGGCGGGGCAGGGCCCGCTGAACAAATTCTTGAGCCGCCTGCACACCTGATTCGCCATCCATCGATTCGCTGGCCTGTCGGACAAAAGCCTGTAGCGCCGCTAAGTCTTGACCGCGGTCAAGAACAAGGCTGGAACAGGGCTGCGGCGGGAGTCGAAACAAGGCTGGACACGAATCGACGCAGGCACCAACGGGGTCGATTCTGTGTGGCTGTGCGGCCCCTGCATCGCAGCCTAAAAAGTGCCCGTCCGCGCGACCGAATTAAAGACGCGGCTGAAGGTGACGCAAGTTAAGGATGCGACTGCAACTGCTGGGCCGACCAGCGTTGCCACTGCGGTCGTCGCTGTCGGCGCAAGTCAAGCCACGCGCACTTCAAAGTACGCACCATCAGCTTCGCCCAGGTCCCGAAAACCCGCCTGCTTGGCGGCGACGCTGGCGCGGCCCCAGTGCTTGAGCAGGGTGAGGTCGCCGGGCGAGACGATCTCTGGGGGGGACTCTTCCAGGCTCGACATGGTGTCGAGGGCTGCAGCTACCTGCTCGGGGCCGCCGAACTGCTTTTCCAGCTCTTTGGCATAGCGCCGCTCGGCGTTCGCCCGCTGCTGGGCAGGCAGTTCTTCGGGGTAGTCGCGCAGAGTGACCGTGTAGCAGGCTTCGAGGGTGTCCATGGCGTTCTCCTGGTTGAATGACTGTATAAATATACAGTTATTTGGGCACGCATGGCTATGGGATCAACCCTGACAGACCCGTTTTCTCGCAACGACAACGCAGGGCAAGCACCAAAAAAACAGAAGAAATTGCCAGCTACCGCTTGTCCATAAAGCGCAAGGTGCTATCGAAAACGTAGCAGTTACTGCGCGGGGCGTTGCAGGCTGCGACGGGCTGTCACCTCATCGGCTTTCCCCAGGCGCTGTACACGCGCCTTCACTTTGCCTTTGTGTCGGCAGAAGGTTTCCTGCCTGCGGGCTTGGCGGCGTTGAGTGCCACCGCCGCGCGGATGAGCGCCTTGAAAGCGTCGGCGTCCACGGTGTCGCCCTCGTGGATGTCGATGGCCCGCCGTGCATTGCCATCCAGGCTGGCATTGAACAGCTGCGCCGGGTCGGGCAGCGACGCGCCTTTGAGGAACGTGAGCTTCACAGCCGCCTTGTAGCTCTCGCCAGTGCACAGGATGCCGCCCAATGACCACACGGGCGTGCCCATCCACTTCCACTCTTCCACCACATCGGGCGCCGCTTCGTGGATGAGCGCGCGCATGCGGGCCAGCACGGGGCCGCGCCAATCGGTGAGGTCGGCGATGCGCTGGTCGATGAGGGTCGATGCGGGCTGGGTGGCTGTGGTGGGTCTGGACGGCATGTGCGTGTCTCCTGTGGCGCAGTGATCGTGCGACGGCGGCGGATCAGCTCGGCGTGGCGGTCGTGCCCGCGCCCTGGAGGACTCCAGCGATGAACCGCGACTTTTCCTCGCGATAGCGATCCATGCCCTCGGTTGCGAAACGTTGTTTGAGCTGGTTGTACTGCGCCACCAGGTCAGGGTTGGCGCGCAAGGCATCGCGAAAGTGCAGGAAGAATTCGAACTCCGACCCGACGGCCACCACCTGCAGAGCAACGTCCATGGAAGCGCTGGGCGCCAGCAACATGCACAGCGCGGGCGTGCGCAGCGTGTCTGTCTTGACGACATAGCCTGCAGCTTCCAACGTGGTGACGCTGCGTGCGTGGTCCTGCAGTGCTACCAGCACGCAGATGTCCAGGTCGCCCTTGGAGATGGCGCCTGCAATCGACGACGCACCGATGTGTTCGATGCGGGCGAGCGGAAGGATGGCCGCCACTTGGGCGGCCACATCCGCAAACACGGCTGCGGCCTTGGTCTGGTACTGCGCGGGTTCTAGCAACTTCATGGAAAGCGGGTGCGATGCAAGCCATCAGGGCCGCGACTGATCACGGACGGTCTGAGGCCACCGGGCAACCTGTCCGCCACTCTAACCGCCCGTCGCTCCCGTCGTACCGCAACAGACGCCCTGTATGCAGCCTGCGACTTTGCAAACGCGTTTTTCTTCGTTGGTGCACTGCTCCCCCGCGCAGATCATGGGCTGCAACCCATACCCAACCCGTTTGCCATCCAACGCCCAGGAGCCCGCTATGCCCGTCCAGTTCATCGGCATGATCCAGCCGCACGAAGTCTCTGAAACCATCCCGCGCAAGGGCCCGGCGATCGACCCGGCCTACGTGCGTGCCTTCGCCCAGGCGCATGAGCACGCGGGCTTCGACCGGATCCTGGTGCCCGCCAGCTCGTCCAGCCCCGACACGCTGCTCACGGCCACCTATGCGGCGTCGGTCACAGAGAAGATCGGCCTGCTGCTGGCCCACCGCCCAGGCTTCGTGGCCCCCACGCTGGCTGCGCGCCAGTTGGCCACGCTGGACCACTACACCGGCGGCCGCCTGGCGGTGCACTACATCAGCGGCGGCTCGGACGAAGACCAGCAGCGCGACGGCGACTTCCTGAGCCATGATGAGCGCTATGCGCGCACCGACGAGTACCTCACCATCCTGCGCCGCGTGTGGGCCGAAGACAAACCCTTCGACCACGAAGGCACCTACTACCGCGCCAAGGGCGCCGTGTCTGAAGTGAAGCCCCTGCAGGGCCAGCGCGTGCCCATCTACTTTGGCGGCGCATCGGCGCCCGCGTTGCAGGTGGCGGGCAAGCACGCCGACGTGTACGCGCTGTGGGGCGAGTCGCTGGCCCAGGCCGGCGACCTGGTGCGCCGCGTGCGTGCCGAGGCCACGCTGAACGGCCGGCACGTGGACTTCAGCATCTCGTTCCGGCCCATCCTGGGCAAGACCGAAGAAGAAGCCTGGGCCAAGGCCGACCGCATTCTGGACGACACCCGCCGCCTGCGCGTGCAGCAGGGCTACGCACGCGGTGTCGGCCCGCAGCAGAGCGAGGGCGCGCAGCGCCTGTTGGCCGATGCTGCCAACGGTGACCGCGTGGACGAACGCTTGTGGACGGCGGTGGCGCGCGAGATCGGCGGGCGGTCCAACTCCACGTCCCTGGTCGGCACGCCCGAGCAGGTGGCCGACGCGCTGCTCAAGTACTACGAACTGGGCATCACCACCTTCCTGATCCGGGGCTTCGACCCGCTGGTGGATGCCATCGACTACGGCCGCGAGCTGCTGCCCCTGGTGCGCGCCAAAGTCGCCGAACGCGACGGCGAGCACGCGGCGCACACCCTGCGCAAGGCGGCGTGATGAGCGGCCGCATCGACCACGCAGCGGGCAACCGCCACGGCATCGGCAGTGACGGCGCAGGCAGCGCTGGCCACCCCAGCCGCCCCGGCACATCGCGCCGCCAATGGCTGCAGCAGGCGGCAGCGCTGTCGGTGGGCGCCACCGGCATCCTGGGCCTGGGCTCGGCCGCACAGGCGCAGGCGCAGGCACCGGCACCGGCTCCGGCACCGGCCGCATCGCTGGTGCTGGGCGACCAGGCGGGCGGTTTGCGTGCCCTGTTCGAAGCCGCCAAGACGCTGGACGGCGCACCGTTTGCCTGGCGCTGGGCCAACTTCCAGGGGGCGGCACCGCTGTTCGAAGCGCACCGCAGCGGCGCGGTCGACACCGCCATGGCAGGCGACCTGCCTGTGCTGGCCGCCGCTGTGGGCAAGACCCCGCTCAAGATCGTGGCGACCCGCGTCGGCCAGCCCGACTCGCTGGGCATCGTGGTGCAAGGCAACTCGCCGCTGCGCAGCGTGGCCGACCTGCGCGGCAAGACGGTGATCGTCTCGTCCGCCCGCGGCAGCATCTCGCAGTACCAGCTGTACGGCGCGCTGGAAGAGGCGGGCGTCAAGCGCGAGGAAGTGACGGTCAAGTTCGTGCTGCCCACCGACGCGGCTGCCGCCTTTGCATCCAAACAGATCGACGCCTGGGCCATCTTCGACCCCTACTACACCATCGCCCTGCAGCAGGGCGGCCGCATCCTGCGCGACGGGCGCGGCATCAACACCGCGCTGGGATTCATCACCGCCACCGAGGCTGCCCTGGCCGACCCCGCCAAGCGCGCCGCCATCGTGCAGTACCTGGACCGCCTGGCCCGCGCCGGCGACTGGGCCCTGGCCAACCGCGAGGCGTATGCGCAGGTCTACACGCAGCTCACACGCTTGCCCATCGAGGCGTCGCGCATCATCACGGGGCGCGCGGCCATTGCGGCGCGGCCGGTGACGCAGGCGGATGTGACTGCGCTGCAGACGGTGGCGGACCGGTCGGCGCGGGATGGAATCCTGCCGGTGCGGGTGGATGTGGCGGGGATCACGGATGTGGGGGTGTGGAAAGGCGCGGCGTGAGCGAGCCTCGGTGAGACAAAATGTCCCAACCCAATGGCTGCCTGGCTTGCTACGATCACGACCCATAGTGTGAGTTAACCGCCAGGAAGTGATCAAAGATGGATTGGGTCCCTGTAGTCTTCATCGTGTTCAAGGTTCTCGTGTTCGGCACGGGCATGTTTTTCGCCATCAAGTGGCATTACGACCAAGACAAGAAGAAGAAAAAAAACGAAGCCGGCGAACCCTGAGCGCCTGCCGGACTTACAAGCGCCTGCCGACACCTGCCTGGACGCCTCATCGTGGCCGATGAGGGTCCTGCACTCCAACCCCCACCGCCCGCATCCCCACCAGCCCCGGCATCGCCCCCCGCATCGCCTCCAGAAACAACCGCAACCGCGCCGGATAAAACCGCGCATACGGGTACACCAGGTACACCGGCAGCGGCGACGCGTGCCAGGTGGGTACCAGGTGCAGCAAGTCTCCGCGGCGCACATCGCCATCCACGATCCATGCCGATGAAATGCACGCCCCCAGCCCGGCCAGTGCGGCGCTGCGCAGGGCGTACAGGCTGTCGGTGGCCAGGCGCGGCGTGATGCCGAAGGTGTGGGCCTCGCCGCTGGGCTCGTGGGTCAGTGTCACGTCGCGCCGGTAGAAGGTGCTCAGCGCCAGCCAGGGCAGCGGCTGCAGGTCCTGCGCATGCGCTGGCGTGGCGCGCCCGGCCATGAGGGCGGGGGACGCCAGCACGATGCGCGGTACCTCGGCCAGGCGCACGGCCACGACGGAGGGGTCGTCCACCGCGCCGACCTGGATCGCGCAGTCGATGCCTTCGGCGATGAAGTTCGGGCGCCGGTCGTGCAGCATCCATTCCACATCCACCTCGGGGTAGCGGCGCAGGTAGGCCATCAGCGGAGCAATGAACTGGTCTTGCCCGAAGGCGTGCGGCGCCAGCACGCGCAGGGTGCCGCGCGGGGTGTCGGCCGTGCCGCGCAGGTCGTCCTCCATGGCGCGCCAGTCTTCCAGCAGGGCCTTGGCGTGGTCAAAGCAGCGCTCGCCATCCTTGGTGAGCTTCATCACATGGGTGGACCGCTGCAGCAGCTTGATGCCCAGGCTGCGCTCCAGCGCCTGCAGGCGGCGGCTCACGGTGGGCTGGCTGGTGCCCAGCTGCTGGGCGGCGGCAGACAGGCTGCCGGTTTCGACGATGCGGATGAAGGTCTGCATCAGCTCGATGCGGTCGGCGCCTGGTGGCAGGGCGATGGTCATACGCCAAGCGTATAACAAATCTGCAGCCCAGCCCACTACCCAGTGCGCTGCAACCCAAGAACAATCGCACCATTCCTTTAGTTGAACAGGTGTCGAGATGTCTTCCATTCAAAACGTGCATGCAAGCCCTGCCGTCGGCACCGCGCC
Source organism: Acidovorax sp. NPDC077693 (assembly GCF_044542805.1). Lineage (NCBI taxonomy): Bacteria > Pseudomonadati > Pseudomonadota > Betaproteobacteria > Burkholderiales > Comamonadaceae > Acidovorax > Acidovorax sp. NPDC077693. The sequence continues at coordinate 36,210 of NZ_JBITVD010000016.1, forward strand.
GGGGCAGCCGCCGGCCGAGGCAACGGTGAGCGCGCCGCTGTTGCTGCTGCTGGCTACCACGGCGGGGCTGAGCGTGGCGTCGCTGTACTACAGCCAGCCCATGCTGGGCGTGCTGGGGCCGGACATGCAGGCCGACAGCCGGGTGGTGGGCCTCGTGCCCACGCTCACGCAGCTGGGCTACGCGCTGGGCATCTTGCTGCTGGCCCCGCTGGGCGACCGGTACGACCGGCGCCGCATCATCGTCATCAAGTCGGTGGCGCTGATGCTGGCACTGTTGCTCAGTGGCCTGGCGCCCGGCATGGGCGCGCTGCTGGCGGCCAGCCTGGCCGTGGGCCTGGCGGCCACGGTGGCGCAGGACGTGGTGCCTGCTGCCGCCACGCTGGCCCCGGCCGCGCAGCGCGGGCGCATGGTGGGCACGGTGATGACGGGGCTGCTGCTGGGCATTTTGCTGTCGCGCGTGGTCAGCGGCTTTGTGGCGCAGCAGTGGGGCTGGCGCACGGTGTATGTGGCGGCGGCTGTGGCGATTGCGCTGCTGACGGTGGCGGTGTGGCGCGGGCTGCCGCGCTTTGCGCCCACCACGCAGCTGGGCTACGGCGCGCTGATCGGCTCGATGGTGGCCTTGTGGCGCCAGCACGGTGCGCTGCGCCGGGCGGCCTGGGCGCAGGGGCTGCTGGCCGTGGGCTTCAGCGCGTTCTGGTCCACGCTGGCCGTCATGTTGCACAGCCAGTTCCACCTGGGTACGGCCGCAGCCGGGGCGTTTGGACTGGCGGGGGCGGCGGGTGCCCTGGCTGCCCCGCTGGCCGGGCGGCTGGCCGACAAGCGCGGGCCCGAGGTCGTGACCCGCTATGGCGCCGGGTTGGCGGCAGCATCGTTTGCCGCGATGGCGCTGGCGCCCTTGCTGCCCGCCCAGGCGCAGCTGGCGCTGATCGTGGTGAGTGCCATCGGCTTCGACTTCGGCGTGCAGGCCACGCTGGTGGCGCACCAGACCATCGTGTACGGCATCGACCCCGCCGCACGCAGCCGGCTCAATGCGCTGCTGTTCACCGGCATGTTCATCGGCATGTCGGCCGGAGCCGCGCTGGGCAGCCTGGCGCTGGCGCAGTGGGGCTGGCTGGGCGTCGTGGCGCTGGCTACTGTGGGGTCGCTGGCTGCACTGGCGGTGCGGATGGCGGGGCGTGTGCGCTGATTTTTGGATAAAAATTGCCTCTACCGCTTGCTGGATAAGCGCTAGTAGCTATCAAAAAAAGAGCGGCCATGGAGCCGCTCTTTGTTTTGGACTGCGCCACACAGGCCAAGAGGTCGGTGGCCCCAGTCGCCAGGCGTCAAGCATCAAGCATCAAGCCTTTTTCACCTCGATGTGATACAGGCCCCAGGGGCACAGGCCAAAGCGTTTCTTCACCGGCTTGTCCTTGAAGGCGGGCAGCACGTCGGCGTCGTACACCGCCCACTGCGGGCCCAGGCCGCCCAGGGCCATGGGCTGGCCGTCGATGTGGGTGGCAACGATCATGCGGTACGCCTGCGCGTCGGCCATGCTGAGGGTGACGTTGTAGCCGTCCACCGCGCGCAGCACCAGCTGCACCGGGCTGCCTGCGGCCACGCCGGCTGCGGCCAGCACGGTGGTGAGCAGGGGGCCTGTCAGGGTGTGGGGCTTGCTGTCGTACTCCAGCGTGGGCTTGATGGTGATGGCGGGCATGCGCTGCAGGGCGGCGGCGTCCAGCGCATGGGCGTTGCTGAACTGGATGCCGTGCTTGCCCATCATCTGGTCGATGGCAGGGTCGAGCGCGCCGCGGTTGGGCTTGGTGATGGCGCCGCTGATAGTCAGCAGCGTGGGGCCGGTGGCGGCCTTGGCTGGCGGTGCGGCGTGGCTGCTGCCGCCGGTGGCAGACCACAGGCTGGCGGTGCCCAAAGTGGCGGTGATGAAGTGGCGTTTGTTCATGTGGATGGGCTCCTCGGTGCAAATGAGGGGCGCATCCTAAGCGCAACCGGCGCCAGCGCCATGCAAAAAATGGCACGCTGGGGCCGCCGCTCCATACGCCGGGGCCACCACCGCCCAGGCTCACGCCGCCTTGTCTGCGGCCAGGGGCTGCAGCACGGTCTTGAAGCTGCGGTCCCACAGGGGCGCGACCTGCGCGGGGCCGTCCAGCACGCCCAGCTGCAGGAAGGTATCGGCCACGGCCTGGTGGCCCTTGACCACGCCGTCGTCCACGGGGCGCAGGTCGTAGTCGCTGCTGCGGTTGTTCCACAGCTCGATCAGGTCGCCCACCGGCACACGGGTTTCGGCAGACTGGGCGCGGGCGTAGTCGAGGTAGTTGCCGTTGGCCCACAGGTAGGCGCGGCGCAGGCGCTGCAGGTAGTCGCTGATGGCGGCGTGGCGGGCGGGGTCTTCCACCGCGCGCGGGTTGGCGTAGATGGGGAAGTTGCCCGACAGGTACCCCTGGCCCGTCTTGAGCACGCGTGCGCCGTAGCGCAGCCGCGCCAGCTGGCCGTTGTAGCCGTAGATGGCCCAGGCATCCAGGTCGCCCCGGTCGAAGGCCGACAGCCCGTCGGCCGGCGTGAGGTTGATGGCGTTGATGTCGGCGAACGACAGGCCCGCCTCGGCCAGCTGCCGGCTCAGGTAGTAGTGCGAGGTGGTGGCGCGCACGTAGCCCACGCGCTTGCCCTTGAGGTCGGCGATGCGCTGGATGGGTGCGTCCTTGCGGGCCAGAGTGACCTGGTTGTTGAGGTCTTCGCGCACCACGGCGATGAAGCGCACCTGGGCTTTTTGCCGCGCGGCGAACAGGGCCGGGATCTCGCTGCCCGAGCCCAGGTCCAGCGCGTCGCCGTTCAGGGCCTCGATGTGCAGCACGCCGTTGTTCAGCTCGCGCCATTCGATGCGGTAGGGCGTGTTGCCCTGGCCGGACGCAGCGATGAGGGCGCGCCACAGGCCCTTGTAGGTGCCGATGCGCAGGGTCACTCTGGAGAGGTCGGGGGCTGGAGGGGCGGCCAGCGCGGGCACGCCCGCCGTGGCGGCCCAGGCGGCGGCGCCCAGGCCGGCCTGGATGAGGTGGCGGCGGTTGAGTGTGGGGGTGCAGTTGCGATGCATGGTGGTCGGGCCTTTTATGGGTCGGTGGGCAGCAGCAGAGGGGTTGCGTGCTTGGGCAGCGAGATTCCGCCAAGCCCGGCCTGCGCGCAAAGACCTTTGCGTAGCATCGTTATGCGTGAAACGCAGCACCCAGCGGGGTGCAAGCATGCACGCGGTGCACACGGTGGCCGCGGTGGTCGCGGCACGGCGCTGGTTCATGACAAAACCGTATGTGGTCACGCGGATTTCTTCGTTGGCATGGCGGCGGGGCGCTTCTAAGGTGGACGGGGTCCTGCATTCCAACCCCCACCCCGTACCGAAAGCTACCGCCATGTCCGCCGTCCTCAAACCCCTGCCCACCGCCCAGCTCGCCCTCAACCCCGCGCCCCAGCGCAAGGACTGGTTCGACGCCCCGGTGGCGCGCCCCACGGTGGAGGCCGAGCGCCGCCACCGGCAGGAGACCCTGGCCGTGGCCTTTCGGCTGTTTGGGCAGCAGGGCTTCAACTACGGGCTGGCCGGCCACATCACCGCGCGCGACCCGGAGTGGACGGACCACTTCTGGGTCAACCCGCTGGGCCTGCATTTCTCGCAGATCAAGGTGTCCGACCTGCTGCTGGTCAACGCTGCCGGCGAGATCGTGGTGGGCCAGGGCCCGCTGAACCGCGCGGCTTTTGCCATCCACGCCGCGCTGCACGAGACGCGGCCTGACATCGTGGCCGCCGCGCACACGCATTCGACCTACGGCAAGGCCTGGTCGTCACTGGGCCGCAAGCTCGACGCGCTCACGCAGGACTCGTGCATCTTCTATGAAGACCACGCGCTGTTCGACGACTTCACCGGCGTGGTGCTGGAGACCGACGAAGGTTTTCGCATCGGCGAAGCCCTGGGCGCGCAAAAGGCCGTGATCCTGCAGAACCACGGCATCCTGACCGCAGGCCCGTCGGTGGAGGCCGCTGCGTGGTGGTACATCGCCCTGGAGAACGCCTGCCAGGCCCAGTTGCTGGCCGAAGCCGCCGGCACCCCCAAGCCCATCCCGCACGAGATCGCGCAGCGCACGCATTCGCAGATCGGCGGGCCGGGTGGTGCGCAGTTCGCGTTCAAGAGCCTGTTCGACATCATCGTGCGCGACCAGCCCGAGGTGCTGCAGTGAATGCGCCACTGACCTGGGGGCAGGCCGCACGCGCGCTGGCGGTGGAGTTCGGTGCGCGCGCCGCGGTGCACGACCGCGACGCGAGCTTTCCGCACGCCAACTTTTACGGGCTGCAGCAGGCCGGCCTGCTGGCCCTGGCCGCGCCGCGGTCACTGGGCGGGCAGGGCGCGTCGGCCGCGCAGCTGGCCGAGGTGATCGGCGCCATCGGCCAGGGCTGCCCGGCCACGGCGCTGGTGCTGACCATGCAGTACATCCAGCAGCGCGGCATGGGCCGCCCTGGCTCGCCCTGGCCGCAGGCACTGGCGCAGCAACTGGTGAATGAATCGGTGCAGGAGGTGTCGCTGATCAACGCACTGCGCGTGGAGCCCGAGCTGGGCTCGCCCGCGCGCGGCGGGCTGCCGGCCACGGTGGCGCGGCACACGGCCGAGGGCTGGCGCATCAGCGGGCACAAGGTGTATTCGACCGGCGCGCCCATACTGCGTTGGTACGTGGTGTGGGGCCGCACGGACGAGGCCGCGCCGCGCACCGGCGCCTTCCTGGTGCGAGCGGGGCTGCCCGGCATCCGCATCGAGGAAACCTGGGACCACCTGGGCCTGCGCGCCAGCGGCAGCCACGATGTGCACCTGCACGATGTGCTGATCCCCCACGCACACGCGCTGGACCTGCGCCTGCCGCAGGACTGGGCCCGCGGCGAGCCCGCCATGCAGGCCGAGATGACGGTGATGCTGGCCGCGCTGTACACCGGCGTGGCACGCGCCGCGCGCGACTGGCTGGTGCAGTTCCTGCGGGAGCGCGTGCCCGCCAGCCTGGGCGCGCCGCTGGCGACCTTGCCCCGCGCGCAAGAGGCCGTGGGCCGCATCGAAGGCCTGCTGCTCACCAACGACCGCCTGATCGCCAGCCTGGCCCACGACCTGGATGCCGGCACGCTGGTGCCCACCGTGGACAGCGGCCTGGTGAAGGCCCTGGCCACGCGCAACGCCATCAAGGCCGTGCAGGCCGCGCTGGAGCTGACCAGCAACCACGGCCTTGCCCGCAAGAACCCGCTGGAGCGCCACCTGCGCGATGTGCTGTGCGGCCGGGTGCACACGCCGCAGGATGACAGCGCCTATGTTGCCGCGGGCCGCCGGGCGCTGGCCGTGGGGGCCGCATGAGCGCGGTGCTGGCTGCGCACGACCCTGGCAGCGGGAACGTCGATGCACGTGACGACACGGACGCCAAGGTTGATGCCGACCGCTGGGTCGTTCTCAACCAGACAGGGCCCGAGGCCGACGCGCTGGTGGCGGGCGCGGGCCTGCCCGTGGTGCTGGCGGCCGACGACGCCGACGTGCCCGCCTGGCAGCGCGCTGCCGACGTGGACATCCTCTTCACCGGCCCGCGCAACGGCTGGCGCCATGCGCCGGCCACAGCCCCCGCAGGCTGGCCCGGGCGGCTGAAATGGGTGCACGTGGCGTCCGCCGGCATCGACTTCTTTCCGCCCTGGCTGCTGCAGGTGCCGCAGGTGACCTGCTCGCGCGGCGTGGCGGCCGTGCCCATTGCCGAGTACGTGCTGACCGCGCTGCTGACGCACCAGCGCGCATGGGACACGCTGCAGGTGTCGGGCGCCGGGCCGTGGCTCGAGACCTTTGCGCGGGTGGACCAGCACCTGCCCGGCACGCTGCAGGGCCGGGCGCTGGGCATCGCGGGCTACGGCGCCATCGGGCGCGAGGTGGCGCGGCTGGCGCAGGCCTTCGGCATGCAGGTCACGGTGCTGCGCCGCGGCGGGGCGGATGTGCAGGGCGATGATGGTGTGCGCACCGCCTCCTCCATCGAGCAGCTGCTCGCGGCCTCGGACCACCTGGTGCTGGCCCTGCCGATCACCGCGCAGACCTACCACCTCATCAACGCCGCCACCCTGGCGCATGCCAGACCCGGGCTGCACCTGGTGAACATTGCGCGCGGAGCGCTCGTGGACCAGCAGGCGCTGCTGCATGCGCTGGACAGCGGCCGCCTGGCGGGCGCCACGCTGGACGTGACGGACCCCGAGCCGCTGCCCGACGGCCACCCGCTGTACACCCACCCGCGCGTGCGGCTCACGCCCCATGTGTCGTGGGCGGCGCAGGGCGCGGCGCAGCTCACGGCCCGCAAATTCGTGGCCAACCTGGCGCGCCATGTGGCGGGGGAGCCGCTGCAAGACGTGGTGGACGGGGCGCGCGGGTACTGATGCCAGGTCGCGCGGGCGGGCAGGGTCCGCACGCGGCCAGTGCCTGCATGCGAAAACCGCATATGGATGGTCGCAAGGCTTCGTTGGCGATGCGGGGGCCGGGTGGTGCAATGGCCGCAAGCGTCTTTTCGATATTGCAACCCTTCCCATCACTCACACCATGCAGCGCCGCCAATTCCACCATCTGCTGACCGCCTCCGTCGCCGCCAGTTCGTTCCTCTCGCCCGTGCTCACCCACGCCCAGCAGCGCGTGTTGCTGCGCGCTGGCGACCAGAAGGGCGGGTTGCAGGCCCTGCTCGACGCTGCGGGCGAACTGAAGAACCTGCCCTACGACATCAAGTGGAGCGAGTTCCCGGCCGCCGCGCCGCTGGCCGAAGCGCTCAACGCCAACGCCGTGGACTTCGGGCCCATCGGCGATGCGCCGCTGCTGTTCACCCTGGCCGCGGGCAGCCGGATCAAGGCGTTTGCGGCCAACCGGTCGGACGCTTACGGCACCGCCGTGCTGGTGGCACCCAATTCGCCGCTCAAGACGGCGGCCGACCTCAAGGGCAAGAGCATCGCCACCAACCGCGGCTCCATCGGTCACTTCGTCACGCTCAAGGTGCTGGAATCCGCCGGGCTCAAGGCCGACGACGTTCAACTGCGCTTCATCCCGCCACCGGACGCCAAGCTCGCGCTCACGCAGGGTTCGGTGGACGCCTGGGCCACGTGGGAGCCCTACACCGCGCTGGCCGAAACCAGCGGCCATGCGCGCGTGCTGGTCAGCGGCCGGGGGCTGTGGACGGGCCTGTCCTTCCTGGCCGCCACCGACGCGGCGCTGGCCGAAAAGCGCGCCGTGCTGCAGGACTTCAAGGAGCGCGTGGCGCGCGCGCAGGTGTGGTCCTACCAGAACTCCAAATCTTTTGGCCAGTCGCTAGCCCGCATCGTCGGCATTCCGGCCGACGCGGCACAGCTGCAGTTCGACCGCCGTGCCACCCGCTGGCAGGACATCGACGCGCAGGTGCTGGCGGACCAGCAGAAGACGGCAGACTTCTATCTGGCGGCCGGGCTCATCAAGCAGCGGCTCGATGTGCGGGGCACTTTCGATACGAGCTTCAACGTGGGCAAGGGCTGAGCGAGACGTCTGCAACGCGTTCTTCGTGAAGCAGGCCTCCTCGCTTTTCAGGCGGGGCTTGGTGGGGCGCACTGCGAGGCTTCGACAAGCTCAGCCCGAACGGTAAAGGGGCAGCGGCCGAGGCCACTCGCGGCCGTTCACGCAGAGCCTGTCGAAGCGCCGCGCCCAACGCAACCGCTCCGCGAAGGGTTCAAGCCATCGATCAAACCGCGGTCCCGACCTTCAAGCCCTGGGGTGCATAGCGCCTTGAACCAGCGCACCCGCCCCAGCCGCACCACAATCGGGTCCCATGACCTCTTCCTCGACGATGCTGCGGCTGATCAGCCTGGCGGCCTTTTGCAGCATGGCGTCCATGCGCGTGTGCGACCCGATGCTGGTCGCACTGTCCCTCGAATACCAAATCACCACCGGCGATGCCTCGGCCGTGATCGCGGCGTTCGCCGTGGCCTACGGCGTGCTGCAGCTGGTGTACGGCCCGCTGGGCGACCGCATCGGCAAGGTGCGCGTGATCATCGGCGCCACGGCGGCCTGCGCGGTGTTCAGTGCCGTCACCGCACTGGCGCAGAGCTTCACGCTGCTGGTGGTGGCGCGCGCCGCGATGGGTGCGGCGGCGGCGGGGATCATCCCGTTGTCGATGGCCTGGATCGGTGACGAGGTGGCCTACGAGCAGCGCCAGGAGACCCTGGCGCGCCTCATGGTGGCCACCGTCACGGGGATGATGGCGGGCCAGTGGTTTGGCGGCTTTGCCACCGAAACCCTGGGCTGGCGCGCCGCGCTGGGCGCATTGGCCGTGCTGTTCTTTGCCGCCGCCACGTTGCTGCTGCGCCACGCGCGGGCCAGCGGGGCGCTGCGGCCTGCTGCGGTGCCAGGCGCACCCGCCTTCTCGCTGGCCAACTACCTGGCGGGCACCCTGGCCCTGCTGCGGATCGAGCGTGTGCGATGGGTACTGGCGGTGGTGGCCATCGAGGGGGCGCTCGCGTTCGGCACGCTGGCCTTCGTGCCCGCGCGCATGGTCGACGGCTTTGGCCTGTCGGCCGCCGCAGCCGGGGGCGTGATGGTGCTGTACGGCGTGGGCGGCCTGATCTACAGCGTGTTCGCGCGCCGCTGGCTGGCCGCGCTGGGTGAGCGGGGCCTGGCCCTCACGGGCGCCACGCTGATCGCCGTGGGCCTGCTGTCGCTGGCCTGGGCCCCGGCGGTGGGCTGGGCGATGCTGGGTTGCTTCATGGCGGGCATCGGCTTTTACATGCTGCACAACACGCTGCAGGTGCAGGCCACGCAGATGGCACCGCAGGCGCGGGGCACGGCGGTGACCATGTTCGCGTGCCTGCTCTTCCTGGGCCAGTCCACGGGTGTCTTGATCGTGGCGTTCAGCGTCGACCGGGGCTGGCTGCCGCCCGTGTTCTCGGTGGCGGCCCTGGGGGTGTTCGTGCTGGGGCTGCTGGTGTCGCGCCGGGTGCAGGCACGGGGCGCGGCGGCTGCGGGCGCCTGAGGCGTCCGAAGGGCGGCTCGCGCCGGCTTGAGCCTCGCGTTCGGGCAGGCTTTCCAGGGACTTCTGCCCGGAGCGGTTTCGCTTGTAGACTCCCAAGAGGCTGCGTGCGGCGGGTTGCCCGCCCGACGCGGCGTGCCTGCGGCGCCCCTGAACGCAGCCCGCACGCCCCCCGTACCACCATGGATACCCCACCAAGAGTCAGACACCGGGCCGCCATCTTTTTGCCATGACCGATTCCCTTTTGCCTGCACCCGTTGGCTTCCCGCGCGCCTCGGGCGTGATGAGCGCTCAGATCCGGCGCCATGACTGGTCGGGCCATCCGCTCGGCCCGGTGCAAGGCTGGCCGCGTGCCTTGCTGTTTGCGGTCGAAATGGTGCTGGCGTCGGACTTTCCCAAGTGCCTGATGTGGGGCGAGCACCGCTACTGCTTCTACAACGATGCATTCCGCACCATCCTGGGCGACAAGCCCGACGCGCTGGGTCGCCCGGTGCAGGAGGTGTGGAGCGAGGTGTGGGACGTGATCGCCCCCATCGTGGACAAGGCGTTCCAGGGAGAGTCCACGTTTGTGGAGGACTTTCCGCTCACCATCAACCGCCACGGCTACAGCGAAGAGGCGTACTTCACCTTCTGCTACAGCCCGGTGCGCGACGACAACGGCGCCGTGGTCGCCATGATGGACACCGTGATCGAAACCACCGGCAAGGTGGCGGCAGAGCGGCGCCTGCGCGAGGCCGCTGCGTCGCTGGAGCAGCAGGTGGCCGAACGCACGGCCGACCGCAACCGGCTGTGGCTGGGCTCGGACGCGCTGCTGATGGTGACGCGCTTCGACGGCCACATCGTGGCGGTGAACCCGGCCTGGACCTCGGTGCTGGGCTGGACGGAGCAAGAAACCGTGGGCCGGCCCGTGCAGGCCTTTGCGCATCCGGAGGACGAGCCCACGCTGGTGCGCGAGCTCCATTCGCTGCAAAAGGGCGCGCCCAAGCGCCAGGGCACGCTGCGCTACCGCCACCGTGACGGCACGGACCGCTGGGTGGCGTGGACCGCCGCGCCGGCCGATGGCTTCGTGCAGGCCGTGGGCCGCGACGTGACCGAGGAGCGCGCCCAGGCCGAGGCCCTGCGCAGCGCCGAAGAACAACTGCGCCAGAGCCAGAAGATGGAGGCGCTGGGGCAGCTCACGGGCGGCATCGCGCACGACCTGAACAACATGCTGCAGGGCATCGTCCTGCCGCTGCAGATCATCCGCCAGCGCATTGCCCAGGGCCGCGAGGAAGAGGCGGGCAAGTACATCGACGCCGGCCTGGCCGCCGCCAAGCGCGCAGCGGCGCTCACGCAGCGGCTGCTGGCGTTCTCGCGCCGCCAGCCGCTCGACTCACGGGCGGTGGACCTGGGCGCGTCGCTGAGCAGCCTGGAGACCATCGTGCGCAGCACCTGCGGCGAGAACATCACGCTGCAGATGTCGCTGCAGCCGGACCTGTGGACGGCGTACACCGACGTTCACCAGTTCGACAACGCGGTGCTGAACCTGTGCATTAATGCCCGCGACGCCATGCCCGACCGCGGCACCCTGCGCATTGCAGCCGACAACGTGCACCTGGGCGTTTCGGGCGATTCGGGCGAGCCGTCGGTGCCGGGGCTGGACGCTGGCGACTACGTGCGCGTGGCGGTGAGCGACACCGGCACCGGCATGCCGGCCGATGTGATGGCCCGCGCGTTCGACCCGTTCTTCACGACCAAGCCGCTGGGGCAGGGCACGGGTCTGGGGCTGTCGATGATCTACGGCTTCATGCGGCAGTCCGGCGGCATGGCGGTGCTGGAGAGCACCGTGGGGCAGGGCACGCGCGTGTCGCTGTACTTTTGCCGGTCCCGCGACGAAGTGGCGGCCGAGCGTGCAGAGCCGCCCACCCCGCTCACCAGCCCGCGCCGCCCGGACTCGGCCCTGGTGGTGGAAGACGACGACACCGTGCGCGCACTGGCCGTGGAGCTGCTGCGCGACAACGGCTTTTACGTGATGGAGGCCGCATCGGGCAGCGCGGCCATGGCCTTGCTGTCGGGTGCCGTGCACTTCGATTTGCTGCTGTCTGACGTGGGGCTGCCCGGGCCCAACGGCCGACAGGTGGCCGACTACGCGCGCGAGAAGCTGCCGGCCATCAAGGTCATTCTCATGACCGGCTACGCCGAGCAGGCCGCGATGAATCCGCAGTTCCTGGGAGCGCAGATGGAACTGCTGGTCAAGCCGTTTGATGCCCAGGCGCTCGTGACCAAGGTGCTGGCGGTGATGGGGTCCAGCGAACAGGCGCCAAAGTAGGGGCGTTGCCCGCTACCGCGCCAAGGCGGCAAGCAGGGGTAGTGGGGTAAAAATGGCCGCTGTCGCGCGTCTGGTCAGCGGTAGGTGCTATTGATTGGATAGCATGATGGGTTCCTTACCACTCACTATATAAGCAGCAGGTCTAACCAATCGATTTTTTGATCGTTTGAGATATGAGGCTTCGCCGATACATTTCCTGCATCCCTTTTTTCACTGACATGGGCGCCGCAGCGGGTTGACAACAGCCTGTGCGGCGCTCTGGCGTTTTCATGATCGACTTACGGGGCATCACCCAAACCTACCAGGGCTCACAAGGCCCGGTCGAGGCCTTGAAGGGCATCGACCTGCACATCACGTCCGGCGAAGTGTTCGGCATCATCGGCAAGAGCGGCGCCGGCAAAAGCTCGCTGGTGCGCGTCATCAACCTGCTCAACCGCCCGACCACCGGCCAGGTCATCGTGGACGGCCGCGACCTGACCCAGCTGAACGATGCGCAACTGCGCGAAGCGCGCCGGGACATCGGCATGGTGTTCCAGCACTTCAATTTGCTGTCGTCGCGCACCGTGTTCGACAACGCCGCGCTGCCGCTGGAGCTGGCCGGCATGGACAAGGCGGCCATCCGCGAGCGCGTGAACCCACTGCTGGAGCTGGTGGGCCTGTCGGCCCTGGCAGACCGCTACCCCGCGCAGATCAGCGGCGGGCAGAAGCAGCGCGTGGGCATTGCGCGCGCGCTGGCCAGCCGGCCCAAGGTGCTGCTGAGCGACGAAGCCACGTCCGCGCTGGACCCGGAGACCACGCGGTCCATCCTCGACCTGCTGCGCCAGGTCAACCGCGAACTGGGCCTCACGGTGGTGCTCATCACCCACCAGATGCAGGTCATCAAGCAGGTGGCCGACCGCGTGGCCGTGATCGAGGCCGGCCGCATCGTGGAGCAGGGCCGCGTGCTGGAGGTCTTCACCCGCCCGCAGCAGCCCATCACCAAGAGCCTGATCGACGAGATCCTGCCGCAAGAGCTGCCCGCGAGCGTGCTCGGCCACGTGCGCAAGCTCGCCAGCCAGCTGGGCGCCGGGCGCACCGGCCGGCTGCTGCGCCTGTCGTACGCGGGTGACAGCGCCTACCAGCCCATCCTGTCGCAGCTGATCCGCGAGTTCGGCGTGGACATGAGCATCCTGCACGGCCAGGTGGACGAGATCCAGGACGAGACCTTCGGCTCGCTGGCCGTGTACGCCAGCGGCGAGGCCGAGCGCCTGTCCGGCGCCGTGGCGCACCTGCGCGCGTGTGGTGTCGAGGTCGAAGAAGTCGCTGTGGCAGGCTGAAAGCAGAGGAAACAACCATGTTCAACAACTTCACCCCCGCCATGCTCGACCTGTTCGCGTCTTCGCTGTGGGAGACGCTCATCATGGTCGGCATCTCCGGCATCGTCGGCGGCCTCATCGGCGTGCCGCTGGGCGTATTCCTGCGGCTGACGGACCACGGCGGCGTGCTGGAAAACGGCCCCACCAACAAGCTCGTGGGCTGGCTGGTCAATGCCGTGCGGTCCACGCCATTCATCATCTTGCTGGTGGCCATCATCCCGTTCACCCGCTTCATCACCGGTTCGTCCATCGGCACGGCCGCTGCCGTGGTGCCGCTGACCATCGCCGCCGCGCCGTTCGTGGCGCGCCTAGTCGAAGCGGCCTTGCGCGAGGTCGACCACGGCCTGGTCGAAGCCGCCCAGGCCATGGGCGCCACCACCAGCCAGATCGTCTGGAAGGTGCTGCTGCCCGAGGCACTGCCCGGCATCGTCGCCGGCCTGACCATCACCTTCGTGAGCCTGACGGGCTACTCCGCCATGGCCGGCGCCATCGGCGGCGGCGGCCTGGGCGACCTGGGCATCCGCTACGGCTACCAGCGCTTCTTGCCCGAGATCATGCTGGCCGTGGTGCTGGTGCTGATCTTCTTCGTGCAGGCGGTGCAGAGCCTGGGCGATTGGGCGGTGCGCAGGCTGAGCCACCGGTGAGGGTGGGGCCGGTGCCAGCCACCTTGTAGGCATCCCAGGCATGCGGGTCCGACGCCTTGTCTTCGCCTGTATCGCAGGGGTGGCGACTTTCGCCCTGGCAGCTGTGGCTGTGGGCGAGTTACTCAGTCATCCTGCTCATCGGAAGATCGGCCTCGCCCCGCACGATTTTCCGGTGCGGGCGTTTCTGGCCCACACATCCGCCGGGCAGGCCGTGGCGGGGTGGCTGGCCACAGGACGGCCCGGCAAGGGGGCCGTGCAGCTGCTGCACGGCGTGCGGGCAGACAGAACGCAGATGCTGGCCCGCGCGCGGTTTCTGAACCCAAGGAGCTGTGGCGCGTGGAAGGGGCCGGGCATGTGGACCTGCAGCGTTCGGGCCCGCTGCGTATGAGGCACGGTGCTGCGGTTTCTGGCCCGGCACATGCCGGCGCAGTAACGGGGCCTCGCCGCGGTGGGTGTCCGGGCCACGTGCCCGACCGTCCGACGCTCTGCCTTGCCAACAGAAAAGGCCTTCTCCGCTTGTGGCAGAGAAGGCCTTTTCAGTGGGGGGCGGTGGCGGTCGTTGGCGCCACCGCGCGCTGGTTACTTGGCCAGTGCCTTGCGGAAATCCGGGTCGGCGATCAGCTGGCCGACGAGTTTGCGGTACAGGCCTTCGTAGTTCTGCGCTGCCGCAGGAATGGCGATGGCGCCGACGAAGGAGGATTCCCATTCAGCCTTGGCGGTCAGGTCCTTCTCGTAGCGCTTTTCGGTGCCCCGCATGACGGTGAAGCGCACCTTGATCAAGCCCTTGCCGGTGCCGATGTCGGGCTCCAGCTGGGTGTCCAGCAGCACGCCGGAGATGACGGCGGCGGCTTGGGGGTTGAGCAGTCCGGCGGCTGCCAGCTCCACCCTCAGGCTTTCGCGAACGTACTCGGCGAAGGAGCTGTTGGTGGGGGCTTGCAAGGTGTTGACACCGCGCATCGAGTGGCCCTTGTCGATGGTCGCAGGCTTGGCCGCGTCCAGCGTGAACGAGCCCACACGCGTTTCAGCCAGGTCTGCGCGGCGCAGGTTGGCGGTGTTTTCGGCGGTGGGTTGCGGAGCGCCCATGGTGAGTTGGGCGCACCCTGTGAACAGGACGACGGATGCCAGAGCGAAGAGCTTGATGAGTGTGGTTTTCATGGTGGTGCCTTGGGCTGTTACTTGAGCTGCGGGTTGGTGGACAGGTCGCGCAATGCGTTGGCTACGATCTGCCGGGTCATGGTGCGCAGGCCTTCTTCGATGCTGGCGGACTTGACGGCATTGGCCGGCGCCGAGGCATTGCCGATCGTGGTGTGAACGGCGTGCCGCGCTGTGCTGACCAGTGTGGAGCTTCCGTCGGCGGGCACGTAGGTCACGGTGCAGACAAAGCCGTCTGTGACCGCGCTGCCTGCCAGGCCGAATGTGAGGCCCGTCACAAAGCCTTGCTGCGCCGCATCCTTGGTGATGGGCACGTTGTTGATGGTGATGGTCAGCAAGGCTGTTTTGCCTGTGGCTTCGCCAGCGGCGATCTCGAAGATGCCTGTTTTCTTCACCTGGGCGGTGACCTGGTCCTTCAAAAGTTGCGTGGCCCGCGTGTTGGGCGTGCCGCTGTTCTGGTAGTCGAAGACCAGCGTGGCGGGTATCGCGGTGGCTGGGCGCCTGATGTCCGCATCCGCAACTTCCTTGGTGGCGGTATCGACGTAGACGGATGCGCAACCCGTCAGGAAGACGGCAGCCGCCATGAACAGAGCACTTGCGCCTCTGGATAACCACGAACGGTTTCTATTTTTCATATGTCTTGATGTTGAAATTGAAAATCCAGGCAGGAGTGCGTGCCAGTCTCCGCCGACGGCGGGCACGGCCCGTTCCTGCCCCCCTCTTGCTTGCTTACTTGCTTGCGAGTGACAGCTGACCTGCCGAAACTCGCGGGGCGATTCTAGGGGAGGGCCGTGCGCAAAAAATGCTGAAAGCCGGTTTTGGGCCGGGCAGCAACACTTGGCTATTTGAAGACGCCGTTGGGACTGACAGGTGGGGGCAGGCCCAACTCTGGTCCCGGCACGTTCGCTATGGTTTTTATAGCTGGTGGCGCTTTCGCCGAGGGCGGTAGAGGCATTTTTAGGCAGAAGGGCTGCTGCTTCTCTCCCAGACCGTTTCCGAGCCACTACCATCGCCCATCCCTCGACTCCTGATCGCCAGCCCATGACCACCCCCAACCACGCCCCGTCCGACGAATGCGCCCAGTTGCGCACAGCCCTGCTGGGCTTGCACCGCACCCTGGTGGAACTGGAGCGGCGCGACTATGAGAAGCAACACGGCCAGCAGTCTGCGGGGCAGTTTCTGCAGCTCATGGCGTACGACGAGTCCATGCGGTGGCTGGAGCCGTTGAGCCGGTTGATCGTGATGCTGGACGAGGCGCTGGATGCGCAAGGCAAGGGCATTGACAGCGTCGCCCCCACGGTGGTCGCTCAGCGGGTGCGCGACCTGCTGCGGCTCGGCCGGGATCAGCCTGGAGAGTTTGGTGCGCGGTACCTTCACCACTTCGACCAGTCGCCCGACCTGGCGGTGGAGCACGCTGGACTGCTGCGTGCGTTGAATCGCTGAACCGCTAAGTTGCCGCGCTATGCAGCGGCAGGCGCATCTGTTGGGGGCCGCAAGCAGCCTCGCCGAAACCGTTTCGCGCCGCGCGACCTCTCGCTACGAGCGTGCAGCACTGCACGGCACGGCACGGCACGGCGGAGCGGGTTGGCGCAGTGCATGGTTGCCGCCCTGGCACCCGCCAACGGGCGCCCCCAGGCCTCAGCGCATCAGTCCGTCGATATCTTGTGTTCCGTCACCAGCCTGCCAAAGCGCGCGGTGTCGCTCGCGATCTGCTGCGCCATTTGCGCCGGGGTGTTGCCGATGGGCTCGGCGCCGATGTCCTGCATGCGCTTTTTGAAGTCGGCCGACTGGATCACCTTGACCATCTCGGCGTTGAGCCGCTCCACCACCTCGGGCGGTGTGCGGGCGGGGGCCAGCACGCCGAACCAGGTGCCGATGTCAAACCCCGGAAAGCCGCTTTCCGCCAGCGTGGGCACATCGGGCAGCGACGAAGACCGCCTGGCCGTGGTCACTGCCAGCGCGCGCAGCTTGCCGGCCTTGATGTGGGGCAGCACGGGGGTCACCGTGTCGAACGACATCGACACCTGGCCACCCAGCAGGTCGGTGGTCAGCGGGCCGCTGCCCTTGTAGGGCACGTGCAGCAGCGGCTGGCCGATGGCGGCGGCGAACTGCGTGCCGATCAAATGTTGCGCGGTACCAGCACCGTTGGAGCCGTACGAGAACTTGTCAGGCGCGGCCTTGATCAAGGCCACCAGTTCCTTCACATCCTTGGCGGGCGTGGTGGCGGCCACGGCGAGCACGTTGGGCACCAGGGCCACGGTGGTGATGGGCGCAAAGCTCTTTTGAAAGTCGTAGCCGAGCTTCTTGTACACGCTGGTGGCGATGGTGTGGTGCACCGCGCCCATCAGCAGCGTGTGGCCGTCGGGCGCGGCCTTGGCCACGTAGTCGGCGCCGATGGTGGCGCCCGCGCCGCCGCGGTTTTCCACGATCACCGGCTGGCCCAGGGCCGCGCCCAGCCTTTCGCCCAGTGCGCGCGCCAGCACATCGGTGGTGCCGCCTGCGGCAAACGGCACGACGAGCGTGACGGGCTTGGTCGGCCACGCTGGCGTTTGCGCCCTGGCCTGGGTGCCCGACAAGCACCAGACGGCTGCCGCGATGGCGACGCCAGCCATGAGGCTGCGGCGTGAGGGCAGGGCGTGCGGCTGTGCAGCCCGGGCTTGCCGGTGCGTGGTGGTGGAACGGGGAAGGGCGATGGGGTTCATGGTTGTCTCCGTTGTGTTTGTTGTGGCTGTGCTGGGCCTGTACCCGGGCCGTACCAGGGCCTGTGGTGGGGGCCTGTGGTGGGGACCTGTGGGGCGCGCATGGCTTCGCTGGCCATGTCTGCGCGAGTGCGGCTGGCCTCTGATGAACGTTCCGCCTGCAACGACGTGGCCCCTGGCGGGTGGTGACCCACGGTCGCCTTGCCAGGGGCTCTACGGCGTGCCGCGCCTCAGGCCGCGCGCTGCAGCGGTGCCCGCGCCAGCAGGTCGCAGACCGCGTCAGTCACCTGCGCCGTGGTGGCCGAGCCGCCCAGGTCGCGGGTGTGCAGGGCCGGGTTGGCGGTGACCTGCTCGATGGCCTGCATCACCTGCCGGGCGGCCTCGGTCTCGCCCAGGTGCTCCAGCAGCATCACCACCGACCAGAAAGTGCCGATGGGGTTGGCCAGGCCCTTGCCCATGATGTCGAAGGCCGAGCCGTGGATGGGCTCGAACATGCTCGGGTAGCGGCGCTCCGGGTCGATGTTGCCGGTGGGCGCGATGCCCAGGCTGCCGGCCAGCGCGGCGGCCAGGTCCGAGAGGATGTCGGCATGCAGGTTGGTGGCGACGATGGTGTCCAGCGTGGCGGGGCGGTTGACCATGCGGGCCGTGGCGGCGTCCACCAGTTCCTTGTCCCACTTCACGTCGGGGAACTCCTGGCTGACCTGCGCGGCGATCTCGTCCCACATCACCATCGCATGGCGCTGGGCGTTGCTCTTGGTGATGACGGTGAGCAGCTTGCGGGGGCGGGACTGCGCCAGTCGAAACGCGTGGCGCAGTATGCGCTCCACGCCCACCCGGGTCATGATGGAGACGTCGGTGGCGGCCTCGATCGGGTGGCCCTGGTGCACGCGGCCGCCCACGCCGGAGTATTCGCCTTCGGAGTTTTCGCGCACGATGACCCAGTCCAGGTCCTTGGGGGCGCAGCGCTTGAGCGGTGCGTCGATGCCCGGCAGGATGCGCGTGGGCCGCACGTTGGCGTACTGGTCGAACCCTTGGCAGATTTTCAGGCGCAGTCCCCACAGCGTGATGTGGTCGGGGATGTCCGGGTCGCCGGCCGAGCCGAACAGGATGGCGTCCTTGCCGCGCAGGGCATCGAGCCCATCGGCCGGCATCATCACGCCATGGGCGCGGTACCAGTCGCCGCCCCAGCCGAAGTTTTCGAACTCGAACTGCAGGCCGGGGTGCTGGGTGGACAGTGCTTCGAGCACGCGCTGGCCGGCGGGAATCACTTCCTTGCCGATGCCGTCTCCGGGAATGGTGGCTATTGCGTAGGTGGTCATGGTGGTAGGGCGTTGAACAAACGCGGTGGGTGGCTGAAGGGATGGAGCGGACTGTAGGCCTGGACGCGGCGCAGGAACGGCGATAAAGTGAATCCATCGTTAACCCTGGGTTGAAGATTTAGCCGATGAGTTCCAGCACCATCCAGCCCGCAGAGCTGGGCTTTTTCTCCACCCTGGCGGCCAGCCCCAGCCTGAGTGCCGCCGGGCGCGAGATGGGCGTCTCCACCGCCGCTGTCAGCAAGCACCTGGCGCAGATGGAGCGGCGCCTGGGCGTGGTGCTGGTGAACCGGTCCACGCGCCGCATGAGCCTCACGCCCGAGGGCGAACTGCTGCTGGAGCACGCCCGCCGCATCCTGCGCGAGATCGACGCGCTGGATGAGCTCATCGTGCAGTCCCGCGCCAGCCCCAAGGGCCTGCTGCGCGTGAACGCCACGCTGGGCTTCGGGCGCATGCACATCGCGCCGGCCATCTCCGACTTCGTGCGGCTGTACCCCGAGGTGGATGTGCAGTTGCAGCTGTCGGTGCACCCGCCACCCATCACCGACGACGCCTACGACGTGTGCGTGCGGTTCGGCGAGCCACCCGACGGCCGCGTGATCGCCCGGCGCATCGCACCCAACCGGCGCCTGCTGTGCGCCGCCCCCGCCTACTTGGAGCGCCACGGCCGACCCCGCGTGCCGCGGGACCTGATGGCCCACCAGTGCATCGGCATCCGCCAGGGCGACGAGGCCTACGGCCTGTGGCGGCTGACCACCGGGCGGGGCAGCAAGGCCCACACCGAGTCCATCAAGATCACGGGCAACCTGACCACGAACGACGGCGAGATCGCCGTGCTGTGGGCTTTGCAGGGGCACGGCATCGTGATGCGTGCCGAGTGGGACGTGAACAGGCACCTGGCGCAGGGCCTGCTGGAGCCCGTGCTGCCGCACTACCAGACGCCTGCGGCCGACGTGTACGCGGTGTACCCCCAGCGCCACCAGTTCTCGACGCGGGTGCAGACCTTCGTGAAGTTTCTGGCTGAGGCGTTGGCGAAGTCGGGCACGCTGGCGGGGGTGGACGTGGGAGACGGCGCAGGGCCCGGGCCTGGTGCGAAGAAAGCGGCCAGGGCTGGTACGAAACCGGGCGCCAGGGATGCGGCGGCAAAGCGCCCGGCCAGCAGTCCGTGAGGCCGCAGCGGGCCTGTAGCTGGTGGCTCAGGACGACAGCCGCACCATGAGCAGCCCTGCGCACACCAGCACGGCCGACATGATGCGCGCCGGGCCCATGCGCTCCTTGAGCAGCCAGGTGGAGATCAGCGCCACTAGCAGCACGCTGGTCTCGCGCAGGGCCGACACCGCGCCCATGGGGGCCCTTGCCAGCGCCCACACCGCAATCCAATACGCCCCCATCTGCATGGTGCCCGCGGCGCTACAGCGCCAGAGCATGGCGCGGTCCACGCAGAAGGTGCGGGGCCCCTTCCACAGCAGCACGATGAGCGCCGTGGCAATGCCGTCGCCTAGCGTGAGGATGACTGCAAAGCCGATGGCCGAACCCGCCTGGCGCGCACCCATGGCGTCGATCACCGTGTAGGCGGCGATCAGCACCCCCGTCAGCAGTGCATAGCCCACGGCCTTGCGCTGGGCGCGGCCGCTCCCCGTGCCGCTGCGGATGAGCGCTAGCGACAGCACGCCTGTGCACAGGCACGTCACGCCCCACACCGCGCCCATGCCGGGCCATTCGCCCGCAAACACTGCGGCGCCCAGCATCACCATCAGCGGCGCGGAGCCCCGGGCGATGGGGTACACCTGCCCCATGTCCCCGTGGTTGTAGGCCACGGGCAGGGCGAAGTGGTAGGCCGTGTGCACCGCGATCGACAGGGCCAGCAGCGCCCAACTGGCCGACGCCGGCAGGTCCACCCACGGCAGCGCCAGCAGCGACAACCCGCTGCCCATCAGCGTGGTGATCGCCATGGCGGTGATCCGGTCGCCGCCCACCTTGATGGCGCTGTTCCACCCGGCATTGAGTGCCGCGGACAGCAGCACGACGAAGAAAATGTCGTTGGTGAGCATGGGGGCGCAGCATTTTGTTTGGATGCGTGATGATCTTTTTGAAGCAGACTTCTGTAAAGTTGAGTTCAATGATGATTGAATTCAGGATTTCTGATGCGAAACCTCAACCTCGACCAAGTGCAGACGCTGATAGCGATCGCCGACCTGAAAACGCTGGCCGCGGCGGCCCAGGCCCTGCACCTGGCGCCCCCCACCGTGAGCCTGCACATCAGTGAGCTGGAGTCGCGCCTGGGGGCCACGTTGGTGGTGCGCGGCCGGCGGCAGGCCAGCCTGACTGCCGCGGGCCAGGTGATGGTCGACGCGGGGCGCCGGCTGCTGGCCGCTGCGGACGAGGCGGTGGAGCAGGTGCACCGGCGTGCGCAGGGGCTGCAGGGCGTGGTGCGCCTGGCCACCACGGCCGGCGTGAGCGCGGGCCTGCTGCCGCCGCTGATGCAGTGGCTGGCCCAGCAGAGCCCCGGGGTGGACGTGAAGCTGGATGTGCTCAGTTCTGCCGAGTCCATGGCCCGCCTGGTGGCAGGCACGCTCGACCTGGCCATCGTGGCCCTGCCGCAGGCGTCGGGCAGCGGGGTGCAGGTGGACGCCTGGCGCAGCGACCCCATGGTGGCGCTGGTTCCTGCGGCGTGGCCCGCGCCGCCGCAGGTCACGCCCCAGTGGCTGGCGGATCAGCGCTGGATGTCGTTCGGCCCGGCCACGCAGATGTACCGTCTCACGGCCGGCTGGTTCGCCCAGGCCGGCCTGAACCCGCGGCCCCGCATGGAGTTGAACCACCCGCTGGCGCTGCGCAGCCTGGTGGTGGCTGGTCATGGCGTGGCCGTGCTGCCGCTGGAGCAGCCGGGCGTGGCGGGACAGCATGGCGAGCCGGACGGCGCGGGGCTGCAGGTGCGCCCGCTGCACCCGCCCTTGCTGCGCGAACTGGGGCTCGCCCGCCGGTCCGCCGACGCGCAGGACCCGGCCATCCTGGCGGTGTGGCGCGCGCTGGACACGTTTGCCAACGTGGCGGCACCGCCGCCGCCCTCACACCGTGTTGTGCAGCTCTGACAGAAAGTAGCGCGCCGCCTCCGGCAGCGGTCTGTCCTTGCGGATGATGGAGCCGAAGGCGCCCATCTTGTGCTTGATGTGGCAGGGCAGGATGCACAGCAGATTGTGCCGCGCGTAGATGTCGGCGATCGACAGGGGAATCACCGCAATCATCGTGGTGTCCGCGATCAGGCGCATGGTGGTCAGGATGGATGCGGTCTCCACCAGCCCGCGCGGCAATGGAGCATGGATGGCGCGGAACTCCTGCTCCAGCACGTCCCGCATGGGGCTGCCGGAGGGCTGCAGGATCCAGGAGTATTCGAGCAGGCTGTCGAACGGAACATGCTTCTTGGTGGACAGCGGGTGGTCCACGCCCACCACCACCGACAGCGTTTCGTTTTCCAGGGGCTGAAAGATGAAGTCGGCGCGGTGCTCGGGCGCCACCCGGCCCACGGCGATGTCGATGGAGCCGTCCTTGAGCATCTCCACCAGCCGGTCGCTGGTGTCCAGCGTCACGTGGATCGTGATCAGCGGGTAGGTCTTGTTGAGCGCGATGATGGCCTGGTTAAGCAGCGTAGGCAGCGGGGCCATGATGCAGCCGACCGACACCCGCCCGGAGCTGCCCAGCTGCAGCTCGTCGAGCTCGCGCACCATCGACTCCAGCGAGCCGCGCATGCCCTGGAAGAAGCCCAGCACCTTCTCGCCGGCCTGCGTCATCTTCTGGCCGCGGCCATCGCGCTCGAAGAGCCGCTGCCCCAGCGCCGACTCCAGTTCCTGAATCATCTTGGTGGCCGCCGGCTGGCTCATGCCCAGCTCTGCGGCCGCACGGCGCAGCGTGCCGTGGTCCGCAAAGCTCAGCAGCAATGCCACCTGGCGCATGCGCAGGCGGTTAAGGATCTGGGAGACCAGAAGCTGGGTGGTTTCAGGCATGTCTGACAGCACAAAAGTTTGTATGTACCAAATAGTACATATAAATCATAAATGATAGCCATGGGTTATCTGTCGAGTGCAACTTTTCAATATACGTTAATAGTATTTGTTCTTATATTCGCCCCCCATCCGCTGACTGAAGCTTTTTGTAACCCCTGCGTACATGCCGTACATGATGAAGTCCACCAAGCCCGTCGTTGCCATCACCCTCGGAGACCCTGCAGGCATAGGCCCCGAACTGATCGCCAAACTGCTGGCCACACCCGGCGTCACAGAGCAGGCCAACATCGTCGTGGTGGGGGACCACTGGGTGTGGATCGAGGGGCAGCGCGTCGCGGGGGTGAACGTCGCCACGCAGGCAATCGCTGGCCTGTCCGATGTGCGAAGCCGCGCAGACAGCAGTCGCCCCGCTTTCCTGAGCGTCGCCACGATCAAGCCGGAGCAAGTGCAGCTCGGCCAGGCCAGCGCCGACTGCGGCGCCTCGGTGCTGCAGGTGCTGGACCGGTGCATGGATGGAGCGCAGGCGGGCGAGGTGGATGCCATCTGTTTCGCCCCCCTGAACAAGCACGCCATGAAGCTGGGCGGCCTGGCGCATGAAGACGAGCTGCACCACTTCGCCGAGTACCTCGGCGTGCAGGGCTACTTCTGCGAATTCAACACCCTGGGTGACCTGTGGACGTCGCGCGTGTCCTCGCACATCCCGCTCAAGGATGCGGCCCGCATGCTGAGCCAGGAGCGCATTGTCAGCGCCGCCCGGCTCATCTACCAATCGCTGCAGGCCAGCGGCCACCCCGAGCCCAGGGTGGCGGTGGCTGCGTTCAACCCGCATGGCGGCGACGGCGGCATGTGCGGGCGGGAAGAGATCGACATCATCGCCCCCGCGGTGCGGCAGCTCAGGGACAGCGGCTTTCCGGTGGAGGGCCCGTTCCCGGCGGACACCATCTTCCTCAAGGCCCGCGACGGCCTCTACCAGGCGATCGTGACCATGTACCACGACCAGGGCCAGATCGCCATCAAGCTCATGGGATTCAGCAAGGGCGTGACGGTGCAAGGCGGGCTGCCGGTGCCCATCACCACCCCGGCGCACGGCACCGCTTTCGACATTGCCGGCCAGGGCATGGCCGATGTCAATGCCACGCGCAACGCGTTTCAGATCGCCGCCCGCATGGGGCACAGCGCGTCGCAGGCCCGCGACCAGGCCACCTCCAACCACTGACCACCAGGACACCGCGCACCATGAAAATCAAATCCGTCCGCGCCCGCGTTTTCCAATGGAAGGGCAAGACCGTGCCGCCGCAAGGCAACTTCTGCTCCAACGCGATGGACCTGCTCTACGCGCCGCAGGAGACCATGAGCACCTTCCGTTTCCATGCGTGGACGGTGGTCGAGATCGAAACCGACGACGGCATCGTGGGTCTGGGCAATGTGGCCCTGGCGCCCAGCATCGCCAAAGCCATCATCGACCAGTACCTTGCGCCGCTGGTGGTGGGCCAGGATCCCTGGGACTACGAATACCTTTGGCAGCGCATGTACCGGGCCACGCATGCCTGGGGCCGCAAGGGCGTCACCATGGCCGCGATCTCGGCCGTGGACCTGGCCATCTGGGACATCCTGGGCAAGAGCGTCAACAAGCCCGTGTTCAAGCTGCTGGGCGGGCGCACGAAGGAGAAGATCCCCTGCTACTACTCCAAGCTGTACCGCACCCACCTCGAAGACATGCAGCAGGAAGCGCAGAAGTTCCTGGACCAGGGCTTCACGGCGTTCAAGATGCGTTTCGGCTACGGCCCGGCGCACCTGCAGCAGGGCGTAAGGGAGAACCTCAAGTCCGTCGAGGCCGTGCGCGAGGTGATCGGTTATGACAACGATCTCATGCTCGAGTGCTACATGGGCTGGAACGTCGAGTACGCCAAGCGCATCCTGCCCAAACTCGAAAAGTTCGAGCCCCGCTGGCTGGAGGAGCCCGTCATCGCGGACGACATCGACGGCTATGCCGAGCTCAACCAGCTCACCAGCATCCCGATCTCGGGCGGAGAGCACGAGTTCAGCCTCTACGGGTTCAAGCAACTGCTGGACAAGAAGGCGGTGAGCGTCGTGCAGTACGACACCAACCGTGTAGGCGGCATCACTGCGGCCCACAAGATCAACGCGCTGTGCGAGGCCTACAGCGTGCCTGTCATCCCGCACGCCGGGCAGATGCACAACTACCACCTGACCATGAGCACGCTGGCGTCGCCCATGGCCGAGTACTTCCCCATCTTCGACGTCGAGGTGGGCAACGAGCTGTTCTGGTACATCTTCGACGGAGAGCCCATCGCGGAAAACGGCTTCATCCAGCTCAAGGACGACGTGCCGGGCCTGGGCCTGACGCTCAAGACGGACTACCTGGACCAGTTCGACATCACCGAGTGAGCAGCATGCCCGGACTCTCCAGCCCGCGCTTGCGCGGCATCTTCCCTGTGGCGCCGACCACCTTCCATGAAGACGGCAGCCTGGACCTTGCGAGCCAGAAACGCTGCGTGGACTTCATGATCGACTCCGGCGTGGACGGCCTGTGCATCCTCGCCAACTTCTCAGAGCAGTTCCTGATCTCGGATGAAGAGCGGGAGATCCTCACGCGCACCGTGCTTGAGCATGTGGCAGGCCGCGTGCCGGTCATCGTCACCACCACCCACACCGGCACCGCGATCTGCGCCGCACGCAGCCGCCGCGCGCAGGACATGGGCGCCGCCATGGTGATGGTGATGCCGCCGTACCACGGCGCCACCTTCCGGTTCAGCGAGTCGCAGATCCACGCGTTCTACGCCCAGGTGTCCGACGCCATCGGCATTCCCATCATGGTGCAGGACGCGCCGGCGGCCGGCACGCCGCTGTCGCCCGCGTTTCTCGCGCGCATGGCGCAGGACATCGAGCAGGTCTGCTACTTCAAGATGGAAACCGCCGGTGCCGCCAACAAACTGCGCGAGCTGATCGCCTTGGGCGGCGAGGCCATCGAAGGCCCCTGGGACGGGGAAGAGGCCATCACCCTGCTGGCCGACCTGGAGGCTGGCGCCACCGGTGCCATGACGGGCGCGGGCTTTGCCGACGGTATCCGGCCCATCCTGCAGGCGCACCGCGCCGGAGACAAGGACGCGGCGTTTGCGCACTACCAGCGCTGGCTGCCGCTCATCAACCACGAGAACCGCCAGGCCGGCTTCCTGGCCGCCAAGGCCTTGATGAAAGAGGGCGGCGTGATCGCGTGCGATGCCCCCCGCCACCCCTGGCCACCCCTGCACCCCCAGGTACGCGCACAACTGCTGGACATCGCGCGGCGCCTGGATCCCCTGGTTTTGCGCTGGGCCCGCTGAAAGAACTGCATGCTTCGTTACGACAATTTCATCCACGGCGAGCGCTCGCCCGCGGCTGCCTATGCGGCCAATACGAATCCCAGCGACCTGGCGGACGTGATCGGCGAATACGCCCAGGGGGATACCGGCGACGTGAACGCTGCCGTGTTCGCGGCGAAAACCGCATTCCCGGCATGGAGCACGTCGGGCGTCCAGGCCCGGCACGATGCGCTGGAAAAGATCGCGGCCGAGATCCATGCCCGCAAGGAGGCACTGGGCAACCTGCTTGCGCGTGAAGAGGGCAAGACGCTGCCCGAAGCCATTGGCGAGGTCACGCGCGCGGGCCACATCTTCAAGTTCTTCGCGGGCGAATGCCTGCGCCTGGCGGGAGAAATGCTCCCGTCGGTCCGTCCTGGCGTGGGCGTGGAGGTGTCCCGCGAGCCGGTGGGCGTGGTGGGCCTGATCACGCCCTGGAACTTTCCCATGGCCATTCCGGCGTGGAAGATCGCGCCCGCGCTGGCCTTCGGCAACTGCGTGGTCTTGAAGCCTGCCGAACTGGCGCCCGGCTGCGCCTGGGCGCTCGCGGACATCATCCTGCGCAGCGGCATTCCGGCCGGTGTGTTCAACCTGGTCATGGGCCAGGGCCGCCTGGTCGGCGAGGCCCTGACGCGCCACCCCGACGTCGCTGCCATCAGCTTCACCGGCTCTGTGGGCGTGGGCCGCGGCATCTCCGCCGTGTGCGCGCAACTGGGCAAGAAGATCCAGGTGGAGATGGGCGGAAAGAACCCCCAGGTGGTGCTGGACGACGCAGACCTGGGCCAGGCCGTCGAACTCTGTGCGCAAAGCGCCTTCTACTCGACGGGCCAGCGCTGCACGGCCTCCAGCCGCCTCATCGTGACCGACAGGATCTATCCCGCGTTCATTGCCGCACTGCAGGCGCGGGTGCAGAAGATCAAGGTCGGCGACGCCCGCGCCATCGGCACCGACATGGGCCCGGTGGTCAGCCAGAGCCAGCTGGAGCAAGACCTGGAGTACGTCGATATCGGCCGCTCCGAAGGCGCGGCGCTGGCGGTGGGCGGTCATCCGGTCGCCTGCCACACGGGCAGCGGGAAGAAGGGCTACTTCATGGCGCCCACCTTGTTCGTGGACAGCCTGCCGTCGATGCGCGTCAACCGCGAGGAGATCTTCGGCCCGGTGGCCAGCGTCATCCGCGTGAAGGACTACGAAGAGGCCCTGCAGGTGGCCAACGACACCCCGTTCGGCCTGTCGGCCGGGATCGCCACGGCGAGCCTCAAGCACGTCATGCATTTCAAACGCCACGCGCAGGCGGGCATGGTGATGGTGAACCTGCCCACCGCCGGCGTGGACTACCACGTGCCCTTTGGCGGGCGCAAGGCCAGCAGCTACGGCCCCCGCGAGCAGGGCTCGCACGCCCAGGAATTTTTCACCACCGTGAAGACGACCTACATCCACGCATGACCGCGAACGACACCACTTCTTCCTTGCAAATCCTGGACACGCGCGTGGCGCCGGTGTTTGCGGGCGCGTCGCTGCGCCGGCTGTGCACGGGCGCCATCTGGAGCGAGGGGCCCATCTGGCTGTCGCAGGACCAATCCGTGCTGTGGAGCGACATCCCCAACAACCGTATCCTGCGCTGGAGCGCCGCGTCCGGCATGTCGGTGTGGCGCGAGCAGGTCGAGTTCACGAACGGACATGCGCTGGACCGCGAAGGCAACCTGCTCCATTGCTCGCACGGCCTGCGCGCCATTGTCCGCACCCCGCAGGTACAGGGCGTGATCCGCGCCGACACCATCGACGAGGTGCTGGTGCGCGAGTTCCAGGGCAAGCGCCTGAACTCCCCCAACGATGTCGTGGTGCAGAGCAATGGCTGCATCTGGTTCACCGACCCGCCGTACGGCATTTTGAGTGACCGCGAAGGCCACCAGGCGCGGCGCGAGCAGCCGCACAACCATGTGTTTTGCTATGACCCCGCTGCGGGAACGCTGCACGCGGCATCCGACTTCGTGCAGGAGCCCAATGGCCTGGCGTTCTCGCCGGACGAGCAGTTGCTGTATGTCAGCGACACCTCGGCAGCCCTGAGCGCCGACGGCACGGGCCACCACCACATCGTGGTGTTCGATGTGAAGGGCCACACGCTCCAGAACCCGCGCGTCTTCGCCGAGATATCCCCCGGCCTGCCGGACGGATTTCGCGTCGACCACTGCGGCTGGATCTACACCAGCAGCCTGGACAGCGTGCAGGTGTACCACCCCGACGGAACGCTGCTGGGAAAGATCCTGGTGCCTGAAAAGGTCGGCAACCTCACCTTCGGGGGCGTGCGCGGCGACACGCTGTTCATTGCCGCCAGCACATCGCTCTACAGCATCGTCCTCAATACCCGCGGAGCCATCCGACCATGACCGACAACATCCTTTTGCTGGTGGAAAAATGCAGCCACTGCCTGAGCTACTACGACATCGACACCGGTGAGCGCCTGGCCAGCATCCAGTTGCCAGACTTTCCCCACGAGTTCGTGATCGACTCGCAGGAGCGGTACGCGTACATCGGCCACTACGGTGTCGAGACGTCGGGCCACCTGGGTTTCGGCGGCACGCAGATCTTTCAGGTGGACATCGCCCGCCGCGAGTTGGCCCGGACCATCGACATCGCGCCCTTCAACCGGCTGCACGGCATGCAGATGGACGCACAGGACCGGCTGTACGCACTGAGCGAAGACCGCGCGCAGCTTGTCGTGCTGGACCACCCCGCCACCGACACCGCGCCGCGCCGCGCGGTCAGCACCGGCGGCATCAAGAGCCACCTGTTCGCGCTGACGCGCGACGGCCAGACGGCGTACGCGATGAACCTGCTGTCGCATACCGTGACCAAGATCCGCCCGCACGACGCCACGGTGGCACCCGTCGCCTGCGCACCCGGCGAGAAGCCCGAGGGCTATGCGCTGAGCGAGGACGAGAAGACCCTGTACGTGACATGCCGCTGGAGCAACACGCTGTGCGCCATCGACACGGCCACCATGCAGGTCAAGTACCAGGCGCCGTCGCGCGACGATGCCACGCGCTTGTACCTGTACCGCGACGGCCGCCTGGTGGTCACCAACTACGGGGCCCGCAGCCTGTCCATCGTGGACCCTGCGACCTTGCAGGAGATGGCCCACGTGCAGATGGACGCCCGGGCGATCGCGTTGAGCTTTCACCCCACACGCCCCATCGCCTTCGTCAGCCAGGACAACGATCTGCTCGGGTACTTCCACATGGAGACGCTGCAGTTCGAGCGCTTCGTGCCCACGCAGCGCGAGCCCGACGTGTCGCGTGTTCTCAGCCGTTCGCACGCATAGCAACACGGAAGGCTTGCCATGAACGAACTGCTGCAGTGGCTGCTGACGCCCATCAGTGGCTCCACGCACCACGAGATCGCCCGCTGGGCCTACTGGCATGCGCGGGTCATGGTGCTGGCGTGGGCCATCGTGCTGCCCCTGGGCATTTTGGTGGCGCGCTTCTTCAAGGTCATGCCGGGCCAGAACTGGCCTGCCGTGCGCGACAACAAGGCCTGGTGGCACGCGCACCGGGGGCTGCAGTACGCCGGCTTCGCGTTGATGCTCCTGGGCGTTGCGCTTGCCTGGGGCAACGCCCGCGGGGCGCACCCGGTGGCGACCCTGCACGGTGCCATGGGATGGGGCGTGCTGGGCCTGGTGATCGTGCAGATAGCGTCTGCCTGGGCGCGCGGCACCAAAGGCGGGCCCACCAGCGCGCAGATGCGCGGCGACCACTTCGACATGACGCCCACGCGCGTGACCTTCGAGCATGTCCACAAGGCGGGTGGCTACATCGCACTGCTGGCATCCGTTGCCACGATCTTGCTGGGCCTCTTTGCCGTCGATGCCCCGCGGTGGATGTGGATCGTGCTGGTGGCGTGGTGGCTGGTGCTGGGCGCAGTGTTCGCCGTCCTGCAGCACCGCGGTCGCTGCATGGACACCTACCAGGCCATCTGGGGCCCTGACACGGGCACGCCGGCCAGCCAGCGGCCGCCCGTGGGCTGGGGCGTCAAACGCTACACCGCCGACCAGTGGCAACAGAAGTTCGGGCCGCCCCCGCCGCCGCGCATGCCCCACCAACAACGATAGGCAATCAGGAGAACACATGGCAGGACTGGAACTACGCAATGTCGTCAAGCGCTTCGGCGATGTGACGGTCGTGCAGCAGATGGATTTGTCCATTCAAGAGGGCGAGTTCATCGTGCTGCTCGGTGAATCGGGCTGCGGCAAGAGCACGACGCTGCGGATGATCGCGGGGCTGGAGGAGGTCACGCAGGGGCAGATCCTGATCGGCGGCCGAGACGTGACGCACGCCGCCCCCATGGACCGCGACATCGCGATGGTGTTCCAGAACTACGCGCTGTATCCGCACATGAACGTGGCCGAGAACATGTCGTTCGCACTGCGGCTCTCGGGCCGGTCCAAGGCCGAGATCGCCGACAAGGTCAACGCAGCCGCACGCATCCTCAACATCGAGCATCTGCTCGAACGCAAGCCCAAGGAGCTGTCGGGCGGGCAGCGGCAGCGTGTGGCGATCGGCCGGTCCATCGTGCGGGAGCCCAAGGTGTTCCTGTTCGACGAGCCCCTGTCCAACCTGGACGCCAAGCTGCGGGGCCACATGCGCGCAGAACTGGCCCTGCTGCACGAAAGACTGGCCAAGACCACGGTGTACGTCACCCACGACCAGGTGGAGGCGATGACGCTGGCGTCGCGCATCGTGATCTTCGACAAAGGGCGCATCCAGCAGGTCGGTACACCGTCAGAGGTTTTCACGCGCCCCGCCAGCCTGTTCGTGGCGGGCTTCATCGGCACGCCCACCATGAATTTCTTTCAGGCGCGCTACACCCTGGACCAGGGCCTGGGCATCCTGCGCGGGGAGGGGTTCGCGTGGGCGGCCCCCGAGTGGCTGGTGGCCAAGCAGCCGCGACCCGACCAGGCGCTCACGCTGGGCTTGCGCCCCCAGGCCTTGCGGCCCCGGGGCGACTACAACAGCCTGCTCAGCCTGCAGGTGGATGTCGTGGAGTACCTGGGCACCGAAAGCCAGGTCGTGGGCCACATGAACACGCCCTCCGGGCAGCGCGTGGCGGCGATGGTGCCCGGCAATGCGCAGAGCCAGTTGCACCAGCGCATCGATCTGGGCTTCGACACCGCGGACATGCATGTCTTCGACACCGAATCCGGCCGCTCGCTGCACCTTTGAACCTGCTTTCACCCCATCTCGACGCGCACCACCCCTTATGCCCCAGGAGACAACCATGCAAAGACGCGACTTCGTCAAACGTGCCAGTGCCACCGTGTTCGGCGCCAGCCTGCCTTTCAGCGGCATCCGTGCGCAGAGCCGCTATTCCAAGTATGCGGGTCAGACCGTCACGTTCAGCGTGCCGTCGCACCCGCACTACGACGCCATGATGAAGATCCTGCCGGAGTTCACCAAGGAAACCGGCATCAAGGTCGAGACCGACCGCCTGGCCATGGGCCGCATGAAGGAAAAGCAGCTGCTGGAGATGGCCAAGCCGCAGGGCGACTATGACCTGGGCTGCTATGTGGTGATGTGGAAGGGCGAATACGTCGCCAAGAACCTGATCCGGCCGCTCGACCCCTTCTTGCAGAACCCCGCGCTCGCAGACCCCGCCTACGACATCAAGGACATCATCCCCGTCTACCTGGAAAACCTGGGCCTGGTGGGCGGCCCCAAAGGCTACCTGGCAGGGCCGGGCGCCAAGCTCTACGGCCTGCCGTACGGCGCGGAGACGTCGGTGCTGGCCTACCGCAAGGACATCTTTGCCAAGCACAACCTCAAGGTCCCCGAGACCTATGCCGATCTCGGCCAGCTGCTCAGGGTCATCCGGGAAAAGGAAGGCATCGGCGCGCTGGCCTCGCGCGGGCAGGCCGGCCACCAGGCGGTGCATGCCTGGCTGCTGCACCTCAACCCCCTGGGCGGCAGCGTGTTCGACGACCAGTGGCGCGTGCGCTTCAACGACAAGGTGGGCGTCGAGGCGCTCAAGTTCCTGCAGGAGGTGGTCGCCACCGGGCCGGCGGGCATTCCAGGGTACGGGCAGGGCGAGAGCAACACCGCGTTCCTGCAGGGGCAGGCCGCGATGTACCTCGACTCCACGTCCATCGCGGGCCTGGTGAACGATCCGGCCAAGTCCAAGATCGTGGGCAAGGTGAGCTGGGCGCTGCATCCGATGGGCACCCGCCGGGCATCGCAGTCGGGCGGTCTGGGCCTGGCCATTGCGAAGAATGCCAAGAACGCGGATGCAGGCTTTCTGCTCATGCAGTGGCTCACCTCAAAGGCGCAGGACAAGGCCGTCACCAAGGCGGGCGGTGCGCCCACGCGCAACTCGACGCTGGCCGACGCCGACCTGGTGCGGCAGTACCCCGAGTTCATCACCTTCAAGGAAGCCCTCAAGTACTCCAACCCCGACTGGCGCCCGATCATTCCCGTCTGGGACAAGATCAACGTGCAGGCCCTGGGGGTGGGCATCTCGGAGGCGCTGACCGGCAAGAAGACCGCCGAGGCTGCGCTCAACGACCTGGTGGCCCCGGTCACTCAGATCATGCGCGAAGCCGGCTACAAGGTCTGAGGAGCGTACGGCATGCGCACCCCCTCCTGGGTTCCTCTCCTCTATGTGGGGCCGGCCGCGCTGATCATGGCCGCGGCCTGCCTCTACCCGGTCCTCTCGGCCTTTCAGCTGGGCCTGTACGACTGGAGCATGGGCACGCCGTGGAGCGAAGCCCGCTGGGTCGGCCTCGATGCCTTCGCGGCCGCCTTCAAGAACCCGCGGGTCTGGTCGTCGCTCTGGACCACGCTGATGTTCGCCGGCGTCTGCGTCACGGCAGAGATGCTGCTGGGCATCGCGCTGGCGTTGGCCCTGGAGCGGCCCGTGCGCGGCACGGCCATCTTCCGCACCCTGTTTATCCTGCCGATGATGATCGCGCCCATCGCCGTGGGCTTGGCGTGGCGCTACATGTTCGATGCGCAGTTCGGCCTGATCAATGCCGTGCTGGGCCTGTTCAAGATCGCCCCCCTGACCTGGCTGGCAGACCCCACGCTCGCGTTCGCCGCGATCGTGATTGCCGACATCTGGCAGTGGACGCCGTTCGTTTTCATCATGATGGTCGCGGCGCTGGCCAACGTGGATGGCGCCGTGATCGAAGCGTCGCGCATCGACGGCGCCAACTGGTGGCAGATGACCACCTTGGTGAAGCTGCCCATGATCGCGCACGTCATCGCCATCACCTTGATGATGCGGCTGGTCGATGCCTTCCGCGTGCTGGAAGTCATCTATGTGCTGACCTTCGGCGGGCCCGGCGATTCGACCGAGATCCTGGCGCTTCACATCTACAAGACCGCCTTCGTGGGCCAACAGCTCGGTGTGGCGGCGGCGATCTCCGTGCTGCTGCTGGTGGTGGTGGCCGGGCTGTCGTTTGCGGCGCTGCGCATTTCCAACCCGCTGGACGGCAAGAAGTAAGCGAGGCCGGACATGTCCATGAAACGCTCTCCCGTCCTCGTCACCGCGCACTACGCCATGCTGGTGGGCCTGGCCCTGCTGTGCATCGCGCCCATCGCGGTCATCTTCGCCACCAGCCTGCGCCAGCAGGTCAACATCTTCTCCGAGCCCCTGAATTTTCTCTTCACGCCCACGCTGGAGAACTACCGCGCCGTGCTGCAGGAAGACAAGTTCGACCGCTACCTCTACAACAGCCTGTTCGTCGGCGTGATCTCCACTGCCGTGACGCTGGTCCTGGGCTGCATGGCGGCGTATGGCCTGGCGCGCTTTCGCTTTCCCGGGCGGCATGCGCTGGCCTACACCACGCTGCTGCTCCGAACGGTGCCGCTGGCCGTGATGGCGATTCCGGTGTTCCTCATCTGGAACGAATGGCATCTGGTCAACAGCCTGTGGGGCCTGGTCCTCCTGTACGTGGCGGTCAACCTGCCGTTCACGATCTGGCTGCTGTACGGCTTCGTGCTGCAGGTGCCGGTCGAGCTGGAAGAAGCCGCCGCCATCGACGGCTGCGGCCCCATCCGGGTGTTCACCAAGGTGCTCCTGCCGCTGATGGCGCCGGGGCTGGCCGCGGCGTCGATCTTCACCTTCCGCATCGCCTGGAACGAGTTCATCCTCGCCCTGGTGCTCACCGACCGCCACACCCGCACCTTGCCCGTGGCTGCATCGCTGTTCATCACCGACATGGGGGTGGACTGGGGGCGGGTGATGGCCATGGGCAGCCTCATTGCCATTCCGCCGCTGATCTTCACCTTCGTCGCCGCCCGCCAGATCATCACCGGGCTGACGGCCGGCGCCGTCAAGGGCTGACGCCCCGCCGGATCGCCGTGCTCCGCTTGCCTGACGCCGAACCTTTCCCCCAGTCACCGCACAGACCTTATGAGAATCACGCAGAAGCTGAGCATTGCGCAGAAACTTTTTGCCTTGTCGACCACGCTCGCCGCGCTGGTGCTGCTGGGTGCATGGCAGGTGTCCGACCGGCTCGGTACGGTGGCCGGCAAGGCTGCGGCGTCGGCCGAAGCCGGCGCCATCGCCGACAGCGTCGGGGCCGCGCAGCAGATGCTGGGCATCACGGTCGCGCTGGTGGTGGCCGGTCTGCTGGCCTTGGCTTGGTGGGTGGGCAGCGTGCTGCGCCGGCGCGTGGCGCTGGCGCGCAAGTTCACTGACGACGTGCGGGTGGGCAACCTCACCACGCTGATCCACGACCCGGTGGCCGACGAGTTCTCGCCGCTCATGACGGCGATGCGCGAAATGCAGGAGTCGCTGACCAAGGTGGTCACCAAGGTGCGGGCGGGCGCTCAAGAGGTCTCCATCGCCAGCGACGAAATATCGCAGGCCAACACCGACCTGTCGGAGCGCACCGAGCGCCAGGCGATGTCGCTGCGGCAGACCTCCGACGCCATCGACGCGCTGGCCAGCAGCGCCTCGCTCGTGGGGGCCAAGTCCGACTCCGGCAACACGATTGCGCAGCAGACGGCCCAGGCGGGCGAACACGGCAACCGGGCCTTTGCCTCGGTGCAGCAGACGATGCAGCAGATCGCGTCGGACTCGGCGCGTGCCGCGGACATCATCTCGCTGATCGACGGCATTGCGTTCCAGACCAACATCCTGGCGCTCAACGCGGCGGTCGAGGCGGCCCGCGCGGGGGAGCAGGGCCGGGGCTTTGCCGTGGTGGCCAGCGAGGTGCGGTCGCTGGCCCAGCGCAGCGCTGATGCGGCCAAGGAGATCAAGGAGCTGCTGACCGGCAGCAGCGACCGCATCGCCACCGGTGCGAACCTCGTGCACACCGCGGCCAGGCAACTGAGCGGCATGACGCAGGCCATCCACAGCGCCACCAGCATCATGACGGAGATCGCGCAGTCGAGCCGCACCCAGCGCCAGAACGTCGGCGAGGTGATCCAGTCCATCGAGATGATCGACCAGGCCACGCAGCAGAACGCCGCGCTGGTGGAGCAGACGGCCGCCGCCTCGCAGCAGCTGCGCCTGCAGGCGGCCCGCCTGGTCGAGTCCGTCAACGTCTTCACGCTGAACGGGTCGGCGCGCGAGGCCGAGGAGCAGGTGCGGCGCGCCGTGGCCCTCATCCACCAGGTGGGCCCGGAAAAGGCCTACGCCGAGTTCACCCGCGGCACCAATTTCAAGGACCGGGATTTGTACATCACGGTGTACGACTTCGGCGGACGCAACCTGGCCCACGGCGCCAACCCCGCCAACGTGGGCAAGACGCTGATCGACATGAAGGACTTCAACGGCGTGCCCATCGTCAAGAACTCCCGCGATCTGGCCCGGGACCGCAACAGCGGGTGGTCTGCGCCGTACCACATCCTCAATCCCGTCACGCAGCGCGTCATGGTCAAGAAGGCCTATGTGCAGCGGGTGGGCGACACCTTCGTCTCGTCCGGCGTCTATGTGCTGGACATCGAGTGAGCAGATTCATGGACAAGCAGGTAAATGGGGGGAATGCCGTATGAAGCGAAGAGCCTTGTTGATCCGGTCGGCGTGCGCCGCCGCCGTCCCGGCAGCCTGTGTGCCGTCTTTGCGGGCCGCCGATATCTATGCGCGCTACCGTGGGCAGAAGGTCGTGCTGTGCTTGCCCAAACACCACCATTACGACGCTGCGATCAAGCTGTTTCCGCAGTTCACCCAGGAGACCGGCATCCTGGTGGAGTTCGAGCAGCTGCCGATTGCGGAGATGAAGAAGAAACAGTTGGTGGAGATGGCCAAGGGCCAGGGCGGCTACGACCTGATTTCGTACGTCGTGATGTGGAAGGGCGAGTACGTCAAGAAGAACTTCATCCGCGAGATCGAGCCCTTTCTCAAGAACCCGCAGCTGGCACTCGGTGATTTCGACCTGCCGGACGTCATTCCCAGCTTTCTGGAAAACATCGGGCTGGTGGGTGGCTGGAAGGGATACCTGGCGGGCGGTGCCGCCAAGCTGTACGGACTGCCCTATGGCGCCGAGACCTCCGTGCTGGCGTACCGCAGCGACATCTTCGACAAGCTCAACCTCAAGGCGCCCACGTCGTACTTCGAGCTCGAACAGATGCTGCCGGTGCTCCACGACAAGGCGGGCATGGGAGCGCTCGCGTCGCGGGGCAAAGAGGGGCACCAGTGCGTGCACGCCTGGCTGCTGCACCTGAACCCGCTCAACGGTGGCATCTTCGAGAACAGCTGGCTGCCCCGCTTCAATGATGCGGCGGGCGTGCGCGCGGCGCAGTTGCTCAAGAAGATCATCGACACCGGCCCGGCAGGGGCGCTCAATTTCGGCCAGAGCGAGATGATCAACGCCTTCCTGCAGGGCGAGTCCGCCATGTACCTCGACTCCACCCTGATTTTCGGCGCGGTGCGCGACCCCAAGCTGTCCAAGGTCAACGGCAAGGTGGCGTTTGCCAGGCACCCGCGCGGCAGCAGGTATGCCTCACAGACCGGGGGGCTGGGCCTCGCCATCCCCACCAACGCCAGGAACGCCGACAGTGCGTTCTTGCTGATGCAGTGGCTCACCGCGAAAAACCAGGACAAGGCGGTGTGCCACCTGGGCGGCGTGCCGCACCGCATGTCCACCCTGGCGGACGAGAGCCTGGGCAGGAAGTACCCGGAGTTCCAGATGCTGTCGCGCAGCATCGGGGACGCCAATCCCAACTGGCGGCCCATCATTGCGCAGTGGGACGAGATCAACACCGATGTGCTGGGCAAGAGCATCCACGACGTGATCGCAGGGCGCCAACCCGCCGAAGCTGCATTGAACGATGCCGCCCAGGCCGTGAAGAAGATCATGCAGCGCGAGGGTTACATCACTTGAGGGCCGTACCAGCGGCTGAGCAGCCACGGGTGGCGGAGGCCAAAGGTCAGCCGGCGGGCACTGCCTGCAAGCCCGTGGCCGGTGGGCCGTGGCATGGAGACCGGCGAATTCTTTCGGCCTGCGCTGCGCCAGGTTGGCCGTGTAGACACGGGGGCGGAGGCCCTCAGACCCGCTTGCAAAAGAAGGTAGTGCCGCAGAACGCGCCATCGGGCATGAGGGCGTAGTCGGGCACCACGCCCACCCGCTGCCAGCCGGCGCGCTCGTACAGGCGCTCGGCGTCGCCGCCCGTCACCGTGTCGAGCACCAGCACCGCCTTGCCCGCATCGCGCGCGGCCTCGTCCACGGCGGCCATCAGGCGC
This sequence comes from Acidovorax sp. NPDC077693, assembly GCF_044542805.1. Taxonomy (NCBI): domain Bacteria; kingdom Pseudomonadati; phylum Pseudomonadota; class Betaproteobacteria; order Burkholderiales; family Comamonadaceae; genus Acidovorax; species Acidovorax sp. NPDC077693. The sequence continues at coordinate 73,731 of NZ_JBITVD010000016.1, forward strand.
TGGGCCACGCCCTGGCGGCGGGCCTGGCGGTGGACCAGCATCTTGGCCACGTCGGCGCGGTGGGGCTGGTTGTCGGGCATGGCGGTGATGAGCTGCACCGTGCCCACGACGCACCCCTGTGCATCCTCGGCCACCAGCAGCACGCGCTTGTTGCGCGCCACGCCATCGGCCACGCCGCGCCAGAAGGCCAGGGCCTTGTCGTGCGGCAGGGGCCACATGAAGCTGACCGACGCACCGCCTTGCACGCAGTCGATCAGCACCTCGGCCAGGGCCTCAGCGCAGGCGGCGGCCTCGTCGCCACCCAGGCGGCGGATGGTGATGCCGGGCGCCTCGGTGGCGGAGGCGGTGTCGGGGGAGGGCGGCAGGGTGGTGTCGGTCATGGCTTTCTCCGGGCCGTGGGGGCAGAAGCGGGGAGGGTGGTCAAGGCGACCACGTAGCGCGCGGCCTGCGCGCCGGGGTTGTGGAAGACGATGGGCTGGCTGAGCTGCATGGCCAGACAGTCGCCCGCGGCCAGCGCCCAGGTGGTCTCGCCCACGGTCAGGTCCATGCGGCCTTCGATCAGCCAGACCTGCTGGTGGATGTCGGCGTCATGCACCGCGGAATCGAGCGACACGCGCTGGCCGGGCGGGAACACCACCTCCACCAGTTGCAGCGGCGAAGGCGCGGGCGGCGAGAGCCGGCGGCGCACGTAGCCCGATGCCGGGTCCTGCCACCGCGGCTGGTCGGCAGCTCGGATCAGGGGCGAGGGGGCTGCGGCGTTGTCGCTGTCGCTGCTGTCTTCAAAGAACGACGCCAGCGCCACGCTCAGGCCGATGGCCAGCTTGTCGAGCACGGCAGCCGTGGGGCTGCTCTGGCCGCGCTCGATCAGCGATATGTTCGAGCGGCTCACGCCACTGCGTTCCGCCAGGGTCTCCAGCGAATAGCCGCGTGCGGTGCGCAGCACGCGCAGGCGCTGGGCGATGCGGGTGTTGATGTCCATGATGGCAGTTTAATGGAAATTTAATCCATTAAAATGGATGATCACTGCGTCACGGCCTGTGTCGCTGCCCTTAATGGTCGTGTGGCATGTCGCTTCCCGCCATCCACACGGCGTCAGGTGTCGGGCATGACTGCTCCTTTTTTCATAGCTACTCGCGCTTGCCAGTAAAGCGGTACAGGCTTTTTTTTGCAAAAATGGGCAGCTCCAGGGGCCTTGCCCGCGTGCATGCACGGGCCGCCGCCGCTCCAAAGCCGCCACGCCTGATACTGTGTGCACGTTGTATTCCCCATAAAAACTTCAGAAGACCCAAGCCATGAACCTGCCTTTCCAACCGCTGGACGCCGACCTGTTCAGCCGCGTGCAACCTCTGCTGGACGACGAGTGGCTGGGGCGCGACCCCGATCTCGCTCCGGTGCTGCCCACCGTGCTCGCGCGCAATGTGGGCCAGGACTGGCACAAGGCGGGCACCTTCCGGCATCACCTGGTCGGCGTGGCGCGGTCGCTCACGGTGTGGCAGCAGCCGCGCGATGTGCGGCTGCTGGGCCTGCTGCACAGCGTGTACGGCAATGCCTTCGTGGACCTGGTGAAGTTCGACCCCGCCAAGGAGCGGGCCCGCGTGCGCGAGATCGCGGGTGAGTCGGCCGAGCACCTGGTGTACCTGTTCTGCACGCAGTCGCGCACGCAGTTCGTGCAGAAGGTGCTGGCGGGTGCGCTGGAGAGCGACGGTAGCCTGGTGCTGGAGCAGGACGCGGGCCAAGGCGGCGGGCACCGCGTGCTCACGCCTTACGAGGTGGCGGTGTTCATCATCGTGAGCATGGCCGACACCATCGAGCAGTGGTTCAGCTGGCAGGACGACATCTTCTCGCGCTTTCCGGCGGTGCAGCACCGCCCGCAACCGGTGCATTGGGCGGCTTCGCTGTGGCCCGGCCCGATGCGGCCCACTGGGCGCATGGTCTCGCAGATCAATGGCCTCGCGCTCGCACTGCAGCACCCGGGTCTGCAGGGCCTGCTGCCGATGCCCCCCGTGTTCGCCCGCTGCACCCAGCCCCTGGCGCCCGCGGACGAGGCGGCGGCCGCGTCGCTGTACTGGTCGGTGATCCAGCAGGACCAGCCGCTGGTGGACCTGGACGTGGCCACCGGCGTGCTGGAAAGCGCCGTGCGCCACAACCCCTGGGTGGGGGAGCCGCAATTGGTGCTGGCGCAGTTGTACCTGTCGGCCGGGCGCCAGGACGACGCGCGAGTGGCCGCCGCGAGCGCGCTGCAGCTCTTCAGCGCCTGGGGCAATTCGTGGGACAAGCGCGTGCAGTGGGACGCCTGGGTAGCCTGGACGCGCATCCTGCTGCAGGGAGCCACGGTAGGCGGCACCTGGCCCGAGCGCCTGGACAAGCTGAACAACGTCGCGCTCAGAGCTTAGGCAGCCGTTGCGCTCGCCTCAGCCCGAGGCGACACCGACATCCTTGGGTCGAACCAGTGCGCGTGCGAGTCGATGCATGCGCGGCTCCTTTATGCCCGCAGGTTCTAAAAAAATAAGAACCTATTCGTTCCGATTTTATTGGGTAAACCCTAATATGCGAAACATCTCTTAACGAAAAGGTATTCCCGTGAACAAGCGCTCGCTGCTGCAAACCACTCTCGCCCTGGCCCTGGCCGCAGGTTTCTCCACCGGCGTGATGGCGCAAGACAAGCCCCTGAAGATCGGCGTCACGGGCGGCCCCCATGCCCAGATCTTCGAGCAGGTCAAGAAGATCGCCGAGAAGGACGGCCTGAAGATCCAGATCGTCGAGTTCAGCGACTACGTGCAGCCCAACGCCGCGCTGGCCGCTGGCGACCTGGACGCCAACAGCTACCAGCACAAGCCCTACCTGGATGCCCAGGTCAAGGACCGCGGCTACAAGCTGGTGCCCGTGGGCTACACGGTCAATTTCCCCATCGGCCTGTACTCCAAGAAGGTCAAGAAGCTCGAAGACCTGAAGGAAGGCGCCAAGTTCGGCATCCCCAACGACCCCACCAACGGCGGCCGCGTGCTGCTGGTGCTGCAGGACAAGGGCCTGATCAAGCTGCGTGACGGTGCGGACCTCAAGGCCACGCCGCTGGACGTGGTGAGCAACCCCAAGAAGCTCAAGTTCGTCGAACTCGACGCGGCCCAGCTTCCCCGCTCGCTCGATGACTTGGACGCTTCGGCCATCAACACCAACTTTGCGCTGTCCGCAGGCCTGAACCCCGGCAAGGACGCCATCGCGCAAGAGAACGCCAAGAGCCCCTACGTTAACCTGATCGCCGTGCGCGAAGCCGACAAGGACAAGCCCTGGGTGGCCAAGCTGGTGAAGGCCTACCAGTCGGAAGAAGTGAGGAAGTTCATCCAGACCGAGTTCAAGGGTTCGGTGCTGCCGGGTTTCTAAGCGGGCAACGGGCGGTCAACACACCGAAGAAGGGCGGCAGTTGCCGCCCTTTTCGTTGGGCGTCGCATTCGGCCCGGGCCAGCCTGCCGGGTGTCTGCAGCCCAGCCATGGTCGGTGCGCAAACAGCGGTTTGCGATGGAATCGCCGTGGAAAAACGAAGCCCGCTGACAAGGCCGCCATCAGAAATGGCCGCACACTGGCAACCTTTCAGACGGATAACCATGGCGACGACTTCACCTCGGTCCCCATCAGCGTTGGCATCCACCCCACGGCTTGCTTCAGGTATCGACATGGCGTCCGCCGATCGGGCGCTGGTACTACAGGGCGGTGGGGCGCTGGGCTCTTACCAGGCGGGCGTCTATGAAGTGCTGTTCGATAAATTCCCACACCTGGACTGGGTGGCCGGCGTGTCGATCGGGGCCATCAACGCCGCCTTGATCGCCGGCAATGCGCCGGAGCACCGCGTGGCGCGGCTGCGCGAGTTCTGGCAGCAGGTGTCTTCGGGCTTTGGCCAGCAGGTGCCCGGCATTGCGGGCGACCGCACGGCGCTCAACCAATGGAGCGCGGCCACGGCGGTGCTGTTCGGCATTCCGGGTTTCTTCAAGCCGCGCCTGGACCCGACCCTGTGGCTCGGAGGCGCGGCGCCGGTGGTCAGCTACTACGACACCGGCCCGCTCAAGCTGACGCTGGAGCGGCTGATCGACTTCGACCGGATCAACAATCACCGCAGCATGCGCCTGAGCGTGGGCGCTGTGAACGTGCGCACCGGCAATTCGGTCTACTTCGACAACACGATGCACAAGATCGGTGCCGAGCACATCATGGCCAGCGGCGCGCTGCCGCCGGGCTTTCCGGCGGTGCACATCGACGGCGAGGACTACTGGGACGGCGGCATCGTGTCGAACACGCCGCTGCAGTATGTGCTGGATGTCCATCCGCGCACCCGGCCGCTGGTGGTGCTGCAGGTCGACCTGTTCAGTGCGCGCGGCGCCATGCCCAAGACACTGTCGGAGGTGTCACAGCGGCAAAAGGACATCACGTATTCCAGCCGCACACGGATGAACACCGATGCGCTGTCGGCCAACGTGAACCTGCAGCAGGCGCTGGCCGACCTGATGGACAAACTGCCGCCGCACCTCCACGACGACCCCAGCGTGACGGCGTTGTGCGCGCAGATGACGCACAAACCCATCGACATCGTGCACCTCATCTACCGCAACAAGCCCTACGAGCTCGACTCGAAAGACTATGAGTTCTCGCGCACATCGGTGGCGGAGCATTGGGAGGCCGGCATGCGCGACATGCGCAACACGCTGTCGCACCCCGAATGGCTGCAAAGCGAGACCCAGTACGGCGTGACCACCTTCGATCTCGGCGAGCCCGGCGTGCAGCGCGTGCGCCGCCCCGCGCTGGACCTGCAGGGCAGTGCGCCACGCAAACCCAGGCGGCCGCTGTGAGGGGGCGGGCTTGCCGGGTCGCTTTAAGCGGGGCCTAAGTCTTGGCGCAAAGACTGGCAGTGCCTCCAGACGACGCAGAACGAACGAGTCCTCGGCAACGCGGATGGCCATGGCGATGGCGATGGCGCACGCGGGACTCGCTCAGTGCCCATTGAATTGACCTTCAACCGACAGCAAGGAATCCGCTCCATGAAGATCGACGACGTCAGGCAACGCGCTTTTGCCATGCCGCTGACCAGCCCGGCATTTCCGCCGGGCCCCTACCGCTTCATGCGACGGGAGTTCATGGTCATCACCTACCGCACCGACCTCGATGCCCTGCGTGCGGTGGTGCCCGAGCCGCTCGAGGTGGTCGAGCCGCTGGTCAAGTACGAGTTCATCCGCATGCCGGACTCCACCGGGTTCGGCGACTACACGGAATCCGGCCAGGTCATCCCCGTGCAACTGCGCTCCGCCGCGGGCGTGGAGCAGGGTGCCTACGTGCATTCGATGTACCTCAACGACCACCCGCCCATCGCTGGCGGGCGCGAGCTGTGGGGCTTTCCGAAAAAGCTGGCGTCGCCCGCATTCGCCTACGAGACCGACGTGGTGGTCGGCACGCTGGACTACGGCAAGGTGCGCGTGGCCAGCGCGACGATGGGGTTCAAGCACAAGGCGCTGGAGCCGGGCCCGGTTCTCGCGGGCATTGCCCAGCCCAACTTCCTGCTCAAGATCATTCCGCACGTGGACGGCACGGCCCGCATCTGCGAACTGGTGCGCTACCACATGGTCGACGTCACGCTGCACGGCGCCTGGACCGCACCAGCCTCGCTGGCGTTGCATCCGCATGCGCTGGCGCCCGTGGCCGACCTGCCGGTGCTGAACATCGAGTCCGCCGTGCATTTCATTGCAGACATGACATTGGCGCTGGGTACCGTCGAATACGACTATCTGGCGGCGAAGCAGTAGCTTCTTCATCCACCCGATTTTCCCTTTTCCCTTTTTTCCCCTCTCCCCAACCTCCACACAAGGAAACCTCATGCAGCTCAAAGACAAAGTCGCTTTCATCACCGGCTCGGCCAGCGGTATCGGCAAGGAGATCGCCATCGTCTTCGCGAAGGAGGGCGCCAAGATCGTCATTGCCGACCTGAACAAGGAAGCTGCGGATGCGACAGCGGCAGAACTCAAGGCCACGGGCGCACAGGCCATCGGCGTCGGCGTGGACGTGACGAGCGAAGACCAGGTGAATGCAGCGGTCGAAGAGGCGGCGACTGCGTTCGGCGGCATCGACATCCTGATCAGCAACGCTGGCATCCAGATCGTGCATCCCGTCGAGGAATTCACCTTCGCTGACTGGAAGAAAATGCTGGCGATCCACCTGGACGGTGCCTTCCTCACCACCAAGGCTTGCCTCCAGCACATGTATGCGCAGGGCCGCGGCGGCAGCGTGATCTACATGGGCTCCGTGCATTCGAAGGAGGCGTCGATGCTCAAGGCGCCCTACGTCACGGCCAAGCATGGCCTGATCGGCCTGTGCAAGACGGTGGCCAAGGAAGGCGCGAAACACGGCGTGCGCGCCAACGTGATCTGCCCCGGCTTCGTTCGCACGCCATTGGTGGAAAAGCAGATCCCCGAGCAGGCCAAGACCCTGGGCATCACCGAAGAGGAAGTCGTGAAGAACGTGATGCTCAAGGAGACCGTGGACGGCGAGTTCACCACCACCGATGACGTCGCGCAGGTCGCGCTGATGTTCGCGGGCTTCCCGACGAACGCGCTGACCGGGCAGTCGCTGGTGGTCAGCCACGGCTGGTTCATGCAGTGACACGCGGATCTGCGTGACGTCACAACCGACTGTTTGATCGAGGGCGTCCGACAGAACGCTCTGGCCAACGGCCTTGAGCGTCTGTGGTCAATGCGTTTGGGGCTGTCTGTCTGTGTCGCAAGCAAGCCGGTAAGCCGCAGCTGTGGCCAGTGCCTGCTTGCGTCTAGTAACCATCGGCGCGACCGGGCAACGCTCGCCCGGCGCGCGGTGTGCGTCAGGCGGCTTGTGTGGCGTGGGCCTGATTCGCCGCTGCGGCCGTGTGCGCCTGCACATCGCGGTCGGCGTTGACCAGGGCTGCAGCCTTGGCGTCAGGCCCCATGGCCACGCCTTCGGCACGCACAAAGCGCACGTCGGTGATGCCGAAGAAGCCGAACACCACCTTCAGATAGCTCTCCTGGTGTTCCATGGCCTGGCCACCTTCGCTGGTGGAGTACACGCCGCCGCGGCTCGATGCCACGATCACGGTCTTGCCGCCGGCCAGGCCCACAGGGCCCTTGTCGGTGTACTTGAAGGTGCGGCCGGCCTGGGCGAGGCGGTCGATCCAGGCCTTGAGCTGGCTGGGGATCGAAAAGTTGTACAGCGGCGCACCGATCACGACCACGTCAGCCGCCAGGAACTGGCTCACCAGCGCTTCGGACAGCGCGTTCTCCTGGCGCTCCACGTCGGTGGCAGCGGCCTGGCCGGTGCGAAAACCCATCGAATGGGCCGACAGGTGCGAAGGCGCCTGGGCTGCCAGGTCCAGATATTGCACGGTGGTGCCGGGGTGGGCAGCTTTCCAGGCGGCCACGGTGCGGGCGGTCAGCTCGCGGGAGACGGATTGTTCGCCGGTGATGGCCGAGTCGATGTGAAGCAGTTGCATGAGAGAACTCCTGGGAGTGTGTTGGATCGCCGTTGGGTGGGTGCCACGCTGTGTGGCCATGGAATGAATTGTGGGGATTCATCAAAATGTTGATAAGGTACTGAACTTGCGATAGATTGTTCTATCAGTGGAACGATGAACTTTATGCAAGACCTCAACGACATGCTGTATTTCGCTGAAGTGGTGGAGCGCGGGGGCTTTGCAGCCGCTGGCCGGGCCCTCGGCATTCCCAAGTCCCGGCTGTCGCGGCGCGTGTCGGACCTGGAAACCCACCTGGGCGTGCGCCTGCTGCAGCGCACCACCCGCAAGCTGTCGCTGACCGAAGTCGGCGAGGCCTACCTGCGCCATTGCCAGGCCATGCGCGAGTCGGCGCAGGCGGCGGCGGACACCGTGGCCCAGGTGCAGACAGCGCCGCGCGGCACCATCCGCGTGAGCTGTCCGGTGACCCTGGCGCAGACCGTGCTGGCCGAGCTGATGCCCAAGTTCCTGGCCACCTACCCGGAGGTGCGCGTGGAGATCATGGTGAGCAACCGCGCGGTGAATCTGGTGGAGGAGGGCGTCGACGTGGCGCTGCGGGTGCGTCCGTCGGTGGAGGACAGCGGCAGCATGGTGGTCAAGCGGCTGGACCACGCCACGCAGATCCTGGTGGCCAGCCCCGAGCAGCTCATCCGCCAGGGCACCCCTGAAACGCTGGAAGACCTGTCGCGCCTGGACAGCATCGCCATGTCGGCGCCCGACGGGCGCTCCACCTGGAACCTGATCGGCCCCGGCGGCGTGCACCAGGTGGTGCACCACGCGCCGCGCTATGTGGCCGATGACCTGCTCACCCTCAAGATCGCGGCCATGGCCGGCACCGGCATCTGCTGGATGCCGGACTACATGTGCTACGACGAGATCCGTGCCCGCCGCCTGGTGCGCGTGCTGCCCGACTGGGCACCGCTGCCCGCCATCGTGCATGCCGTCTTTCCGTCGCGCCGCGGCCTGTCGCCCGCGGTGCGCCGGTTTCTGGACTACCTGGGCGAGGCCATGCCGGGCCGCAGCAGTCAGGTCACACGGCAAGCAATGGACGGCGTGGACGGCTCCAACATCTGATGGGTGCGCACGTGGACCTGGAAAAGGCAAGGCTCGGCGCCGTGGACTGGGCGGGCATCTCGGTCCGCCAGGCGTGCGGTAGCGACGCCGCATCGCTCATCGCCATCATGGACGACGCCACGCTCTACAAGGTCGAGCGTGGAGACCTGGCCTGGGGGTCGCACGGCGACTCCGCCCGCCGCGTGGCACGCGCCATCGAGCGTGGTGAGATGCATGTGGTGAGCCACGCGGGGCAGGACATCGGCACGGCGTGCATCCAGTGGGACGATGCAACTTACTGGGGCCCCCAGCCGCCCGTGGCGGGATACCTGCACGGCCTGGCCATCCAGAGCGCCTGGCGCGGCGTTGGCATCGGCCACGGGATCATCGACTGGGCGCTGCGCCATGTGTCGGCGCAAGGCAGGGGCTGGCTGCGGCTCGATTGCTCCGCAGGCAACCCTGGCCTGTGCCGCTACTACGAGCGGTGTGGTTTCGTGCGGGTGGGCGAGCAGGTTTTTGCCAGCGGCCATGTGGCGGCGCTGTACCAGCGTGCGGCGGACCTTTCTGCAGCCGCGCCACGATAGGGCCACGCCCCCGGTCCAGCGCCTGCCTGACACCGAGGTTCGTGCCAGCGCCCAGTTTTGGCGCCACAATGCAACCAATTGAAACTGAGTGGGACGCCGCGCACAACCGTGCGCGCTGCCCGGTACGCGCCTTGACTTCAGCCCACCCCATCGACCAGCACATCCGGCAGGTGCGCATGCACCCGTCCGTGCGGGCCATCGTGATTCCTCCGTGCCCGGAGTCGCTCCTGCGGCTGCAGGCCATCATGGCCGAGCCGGAGATCGACGCCGATGCGCTCGATCAGCTGGCCTCTTCCGACGTGGCCATGGCAGCGGCGTTGATCCGCCTGGCCAACAGCCCGCTGCACGCGCTGGCGCAGCCGGTGCAAACCGTGGGCATGGCGCTCACGGTGCTGGGCTTGCACCCGTCGGTGGAGCTGCTGTCGGCCTTCATCACCCGCAACGCGCTGCTGGTGCGCTCGCCGCTGCTCGACCATTTCTGGGAGAGCTCGCAGCGCCGCGCCATCGCCTGCGAGCACATCGGCCGCCAGCTCTACAGCTTCGACCCCGGCCTGGGCTACAGCTTCGGGCTGTTCTGCCATGTGGGCATGCCGGTGCTGGTGAAGGCGGTGCGCGGCTACGGCTCCACCGTGACCGAAGCACTGGCCCGCAGGGACCGCACCTTCACCCAGACCGAAAACGCCAACCACCGCACCGACCACGCGGTGATGGGCGCGATCGTGGCCCGCACCTGGCATCTGCCCGGCGACGTGGCGCAGGCCATCTGGCTGCACCACGACTTTGCGTGCCTGGGCGACGAGCGCTTCAACCCCACGGTGCGCCATCTGGTGGCGCTGGGGATGCTGGCCGAGTACCTGGTCAACCACCACGACAACCTGCCGCCCACGCGGGAATGGCAGGATCACGGCCAGGCCTGCATGGACCACTTGGCGGTCCCGCCGGAAGAGCTGGACCACTGGATCGACGAGCTGCACCCAGCGTTTGAGGCCGTGCGGTTCTAGGAGCCAGTCAGGGCCCCGCGTCGATCAGGTCTGCGATGCGCACGTGGCCCAGGCGCCGTGCTTGCTGCGCGGCAGTCAGTCCTTCCTGGTCTGCCAGTGCGCGATTGGCACCCAGGGCCATGATCCGCTGAACGGTGTCCGCCTGACCGTTGGCAGCGGCCAGCATCAGCGCCGTTTTGCCCGTGTCGTCGCGGGCGTCGATGGGCGCGCCTTGCTGCACCAGTTGCTCCACGCGCTGGGTGCGGCCCTCACGCGCTGCCTGGCGCAACGCCTGCGCCAACGCGTCGCGGTGCTCGCCGGCGGCGCTGGGCTTGGCTGCTGCGGCACCGGCCGCAACGCCCGCGGTAGCCGCATTGTTGCTTTGCTGGCTACGGGCAGGAGGCGCTGCGGGGGCTGCCTGGGCGGCAGGCGCCGGTGCGGGCACGGACGCGTTTGCCGGCGCAGGTGCCTCGGCAGATCGCGCCACATCCCGGGCGGCAGGCATGCGTTGCGCGGTGGCCCGCTCGCGCAATGCTTCAGGCGCGGCGGACGGGTGGGGCGGACCTGCAGATGGCGACGGTGACGGTTGCGGCGACTGCGCAGGCGCTGGCGCAGGCGCGGTCTGCGGTGCCACAGCGCCATCGGTCACCAGCGGCGCGGGCGCGGGCAGCCGGGGTGCTGCTGCGTTGCTGCCTGGCTCTCGCCGGGCGGACTCGGCCTCGGTGGCCGCAGGGGCAGGGGCCGACTTGGCCTGCGGCCTCGGGGGTGTCTCTGCCGGGTCCACTCGTTCTTGGGCTGCGCGTTGGGCAGCACGTCTTTGCTGGTCCACAGCGCGGTCCTGCGTTGCCTGAGAGGGCGCTGCCGTGGGCGGTGGAGGCGCCGGGACAACGTTGGCATCCGCCGCCGCAGAAGGCGCGGTGGGTGGCGCGGTGGGTGGCGCGGTGGGTGGCGAGGTGGTTGGTGCTGCAGGTTCACGCGCCGGCAACTCCGCGGGGGGCGATGCCGCCACTTGGCGTTCCCCGAATGCCACTTCGCGTTCTTCGGGCGTTCCGCGCTGAAACTGCAGCAGCAGCAAACCGGTCAGGCCCATCACCGCCACCGTGGCCAGGGCCGACAGCTTCCAGTACGACTGGTTCGCGGCGGCGCGCCCCGGTGCGGCTGTGGTCGGCGACGGCGCTGCAGCGGCAGACGCCGAGCCTGAGGCCGCAGCAGCAGCCGCCAGCATCTGGGCATGCGCACGCACGGCATCGCGGACCTGCGCGCCGGGGCGGGCATCGTCCTGGGCGCTGGCTTGGCGGTACCGCTCGGTCAGCTCGTCGTGGTCCGGCGCGCTCATGCAAACTCCTGCAGATGCTGGCGAAGGCTGGCCCGCGCATAGCGCAGGCGGCTCTTGGCCGTTTCAAAATGGACACCGGTGGCTTGTGCAATCTCCTGCACGCTCAGGTCGCCTTCGGCCTGCAGCAAAAAGGCCTCGCGCTGCTCGAAGGGCAACTGCTCCACCGCAGCGATCAGGGCGGCGGCCTGCTCGCGGGACTGCAGCTGGCGCACGGGTCCGAAGCCGGAGTCGGCGGCCAGCGTGTCCGCCAGGCCGGGTCCGGCATCGTCGCTCGCATCCAGGCTGACATGCTGCCTGGCGGTGCGAATATGGTCCACCAGCCGGTTGTGCGCCAGGGTGAACAGCCAAGTGCGGAACCTGGCGGTGGCCTGGTAGCCGCCCGCACTGCGCGCCACGGCAAACCAGACATCCTGCAGCAGGTCGTCGGCCACCGCCTGGACCTTGACGCTGCGATAGACGAACCGCCACACCGCCAGCTCGTGCCGGCCGTACAGCGTGTCGAAGGCACCCATGTCTCCTGCGGCAAAACGCTGCATCAGCGTTTCGTCGGTATCGTCGGTGTTGTTGGAAGAGGGGGCGGTCGGCACCCGCGCATTATGCGAGGCGCCCATTCACCGCCGGCGCGTCGCGTGGCAGGCCGGCATGCGAAGGCTGCAGCCCGCGGGCCGTTCAATGCGGGTCGGGCACATACGACACGTTGTCCGACTGCGGGAATGCGCGGGGCGACGGCACGCGCGCTGGCTGCTCGCGGATCACGCCGCTGGCCACCAGGTTGGCGCGGCTGTCGTAGCGGATGCTGATCACCTCGTTGGGCTGGTCCTGCAGGCGCGTGAAGGTGGTGTGCGACACGACCGAGGTCTCGCGCTGGCCATGGGCGGTGCCGAGCCGGAGCGAGGGTGCCGGCATCGACTTGGCCACGCTGCTGTTGGCGGACCGCTGCTCCGACAGTGCGGATGTCCCCGCAGCGGAGGAGTCGGCCTCAGCGGTCGGGGCAGGCGCCGCCGCTGCAGGCGGCGGGGGCAGGGCACCGGCAGAGGGCATGCTGCGCTGCAGCTCGGCGCTGTCGCGTGCCTCGCGCCGCTGGCGGTAGGGCTCGGGCGTGATGGACGGCACGGCCACCGGCTGCTGCTCGCGGAACAGTGCCACCCCGATCACGCCCACGTTGGCTGGACGGCCGGTGCGGCCGGCATAGGAATTGGCGATGCTCGAAAATTCGAACGCTGCCACCTCGCTGCTGCTCTTGCGCCAGCCGGTGATCTGGTAGCGCTCGTACGGCGAGAACACGTACCCGCGCTGGTCCCAGGCCGCGGTCTCGCCGCTGAGCACGTTGACACCGTCCACCGACGGCACGGCCAGCAAGCGCTCCCCGCTGCGGTTGTGCACCGTGACGGCATAGCGCGCCCCCGGGCGGCCCGCCACCCAGTACTCGCCCTTGGCGTAATGCACCGGCAGCGTGGCCCCGGTGTCGCGGTCCACGATGGTGATGTCGGCCAGGCGGCCGACGGCATGTGCCGGCGCGCTGGCCAGCGTCAGCACGGCAGTCAGGGCCGCAAGTGCGGCGTGGGTGATTACGGGGAGGGGGAATGCACCGGTTGTCATGGCAGCTCCATCAAAGGGGTTGTTGGTGCTGGGTGAAACGAACGGGGCGGGCGAATGGGGTTAAGCGGCGCTGAAAAATTTGAAAATTTTTTCCAAAGTTCAGGATGCAGGGCCTGCTTGTGCCTGTGCGTGTGCCTGGGCGGCGAGGCCATGGCGCCGCCGCAGCCGGTCATTGCGCCCGTTAGCATGGGGTGCATGCTGTCTGCCAAACCCTACCTTCAGAGCGCCTGCATCCGCCCGGATGCCGCCATCGACTACGACACCTACCCCTACAACATCCCCGCCATCCGCGAGTTGGGCCGGCTGGAGTTTCACCCGGACGTGACGTTCTTCGTGGGTGAAAACGGCTCGGGAAAGTCGACGCTGCTGGAGGGCATTGCCCTGGCCCTCGGTTACAGCCCCGAAGGCGGCACCCGCAACTTTCAGCTGGCCACCGCGGGGTCCGAGTCGTCCCTGCATGAGGTGCTGCGGCTGGCGCGCAGCTACCGCGCACCGAAGGATGGCTACTTTCTGCGGGCCGAGAGCTTCTTTAATGTCGCCACCTACATGGACGAGGTGGGTTACCTGGACTCCTATGGCGGCAAGTCGCTGCATGCCCGCTCGCACGGCGAAGCCTTCATGGCGCTGCTCACCCACAAATTCCAGGGCAAGGGCCTGTACCTGCTGGACGAACCCGAGTCCGCGCTGTCGCCCAATCGGCAGCTGGCCGCGCTGGCGGCCATCCACCAGTTGGTCGAGGACAAGTCGCAGTTCATCATCGCCACGCACTCGCCCATCCTGCTGTCTTACCCGAACGCCAAGATCATCCAGTTCGACGGCGGCGGCTTGTCCGAAGTCGCATTCGAGGACACCGAGCACTACGTGGTGACGCACGACTTCCTGAACAACTATCCGGACCGCCTCCAACGCCTGCTCGCAGGGTGACAGGCTTTTGGCGGGCCCGCTTTATAGACCTTTTGGCGATTAAGTAAGAGCTATATATTCGTTTGGGTTTTAAAGATCGACTCGCAGAATGCTCCATCAGACATTGAAGGAGCACATCCCATGGCCACCCTGCGACTCGGCGATACCGCCCCCGACTTCACCCAGGAATCCACTGCCGGCACCATCCGCTTTCACGAATGGGCGGGTGATTCGTGGGTCGTGCTGTTTTCGCACCCCGCCGACTTCACGCCCGTCTGCACCACCGAGCTGGGCAAGACGGCCGCGCTGGGCAGCGAGTTCGCCAAGCGCCGCGTTTTGCCCATCGCCGTGAGCGTGGACCCCGTCGATTCGCACAACCGCTGGGTGGGCGACATCAACGAGACGCAGAACACCACCGTCAACTTCCCCATCCTGGCCGATGCGGACAAGAAGGTGGCAGACCTCTACGACATGATCCACCCCAACGCATCGACCACGGTCACGGTGCGCAGCGTGTTCATCATCGACCCCAAGAAGGTCATCCGCACGACCTTCACCTACCCCGCCAGCACGGGCCGCAATTTCGACGAGATCCTGCGCGTCATCGACTCGCTGCAGCTGACCGACAGCCACAAGGTGGCCACGCCCGCCAACTGGAAGGACGGCGACGACGTGATCATCGTGCCCAGCCTGCAGGACCCGGCCGAGCTCGCGCAGCGCTTCCCTAAGGGCTTCAAGGCCGTGCGCCCCTACCTCCGCATCACGCCGCAGCCCAACAAGTAAGCGGCAGAAGACAAAAACCACAACCACAGGGCAGGGCCGCGGCGCAACGCTGCGGCAGGCCCTCTGATCTTCGTGACCACCACCTCCATCATCATCGTTCCCGGCTGGCGCGACTCGGGCCCCGGCCACTGGCAGAGCCTGTGGGCCGAGCGCCTGCCGCATGCCAGTCGCGTGGTGCAGGACGACTGGATCGCGCCTACCCGCGCGGCCTGGGTGGGCCAACTGGAAAAAACCGTGCTCGCCGCGCCCCACCCGGTGGTGATCGTGGCGCACAGCCTGGGCTGCATTGCCACCAGCCACATCAGCCCGGAGGTGGCAGCCCGCGTGTGCGGCGCACTGCTCGTGGCCCCGGCGGACCCGGAGCGCCGCGCGGTGCTCAGCGACTTTGCGCCGGTGCCGTATGCGGCACTGCCGTACCGCAGCATCGTGGTGGCGAGCAGCAACGACCCGTACTGCCCCATCCGCCTGGCGGGCGCCTATGCGCGGGCCTGGGGCAGCGAATTCGTGCGCATGCAGAACGCGGGGCACATCAACATCGAATCCGGCCATGGCGAATGGCCTTTGGGCTGGGCGCTGCTCCAGTCGCTGGAGGGCGAACCCGCGCTCCGGGCCCAGGCCGCCCAGCCGGCCCCGCAGCACGCGCAGGCGTCTTCGGCCGCGCCGTAGACTGATAGCTATCAATTTTGTAGCTGCTGGCGCTTGTCCCGCAAGCGCTAGAGGGGCTTTGGGCTGCGAGCGCAGTCCTGGCGCCCGCCATGCACCAGCAGCGGCTTTCGTCCGCCCACCGGCCATAGAAAATCTATATGCCAATAGCTGATTATTTAACAAGAATATATTCTTTTGAGTTTTAAGTGCTTGCTCCGCACAATGGAGCATCTCCAGTACCAGCACCTTCGGGCGAAGCGACCATGACCTCTTTAAAACTCAAGACTCTCCTGGCCTCCCTGGCCCTGGCCGCCAGCGGCATGGCCGCCGCGCAGAACTCGCTGCTCAATGTCTCGTACGACGTGGCGCGCGAGTTCTACAAGGACTACAACGCCGCCTTCACCGCCCACTACAAGAAGACGACCGGCCAGGACATCAAGATCGACCAGTCGCACGCCGGCTCCAGCGCCCAGGCGCGCGCCGTGAACGACGGCCTGGCGGCTGACGTGGTCACCATGAACACGACCACCGACGTGCAGTTCCTGGCCGACAACGGCGTGGTGGCCAAGGACTGGACCAAGAAATTCCCGCACGACGCATCGCCCACCACCTCGACCATGCTGTTCCTGGTGCGCAACGGCAACCCCAAGGGCATCAAGGATTGGGAAGACCTCATCAAGCCCGGCGTGCAGGTGATCGTGGTGAACCCCAAGACCGGCGGCAACGGCCGCTACGCCTACCTGGCTGCCTGGGGCGCCATCCGCGAAAAGGGCGGCACCGAAGCGCAGGCGGCCGAGTTCGTCGGTAAGCTCTACAAGAACGTGCCCGTGCTGGCCAAGGGCGGGCGCGATGCGACCGCCACCTTCCTGCAGCGCAACCAGGGCGACGTGCTGATCACGTTCGAGTCCGAAGTGGTCTCCATCGACCGCGAGTTCGGTGCCGGCAAGGTCGATGCGATCTACCCGTCGGTCAGTGTGGTGGCCGAGAACCCCGTGGCCGTGGTGGAGCGCACCGTGGCCAAGAAGGGTACAGCCCAGCTGGCCAAGGCGTACCTGGACTACCTGTACTCTGACGAAGCCCAGGAAATCGCCGCCAAGCACGCCATCCGCCCGCGTTCGGAAGCGGTGCTCAAGAAGTACGCCGACACCTTCAAGCCGCTCAAGCAGTTCACAGTGGCCAAGTACTTCGGCTCGCTGACCGAAGCGCAGAAGGTGCACTTCAACGACGGCGGCCAGTTCGACAAGATCTACACGCCCGGCGCCAAGTAAGCCCGCGCGTTTCGTCTCTACCTCCGCACTTATGACCACCGCAACTGCAGTGGCCGCAGCCCCGGCCGGACGGCGCGCGCCCAAACGCGTGCTGCCCGGCTTTGGGCTGACCCTGGGCTACACGCTTTTCTATCTGAGCATCATCGTGCTGATCCCGCTGTCGGCACTGATCTTCAAGACCTTCACCCTGACCTGGGAGCAATTCTGGGCTGCCATCAGCGCGCCGCGCGTGATGGCGTCATACCGCCTCACCTTCGGCGCCTCGTTCCTGGCGGCGCTGGTCAACCTGGTGTTCGGCCTGCTGATCGCCTGGGTGCTGGTGCGCTACAAGTTTCCCGGCAAGAAGATCGTCGATGCGCTGGTGGACCTGCCGTTCGCGTTGCCCACCGCCGTGGCCGGCATCTCGCTGACCGCCTTGCTGGCCGGCAATGGCTGGGTCGGCAGCATCCTGGAGCCCATGGGCATCCAGCTGGCGTTCAAGCCTGCGGGCATCGTGATCGCGCTGATCTTCATCGGCCTGCCGTTCGTGGTGCGCACCGTGCAGCCGGTGCTGGAAGACGCTGAAAAAGAGCTGGAAGAAGCCGCCACCTGCCTCGGGGCCACGCGCCTTCAAACCTTCACCAAGGTCATCCTGCCCTCCATCACCCCCGCGCTGCTCACCGGCTTTGCCATGGCGTTCGCTCGGGCGGTGGGGGAGTACGGCTCGGTGATCTTCATCGCCGGCAACATGCCCATGGTGTCTGAAATCACGCCGCTCATCATCATCGGCAAGCTCGAGCAGTACGACTACGCCGGCGCCACCGCCGTGGCCGTGGTCATGCTGGTGATTTCGTTCATCCTGCTGTTGGTCATCAACGCACTACAGGCATGGCAGCGACGCCACGCAGGGGCTCCAGCATGAGCGGCAACAACTCCCGGACCATCCGCCGCGCACAGGCCGGTACGACCGAAGCGCCCTGGGTCCGCTACACGCTGATCACCATCGCGCTGGCCTTCATGCTGCTGTTCCTGGTGCTGCCGCTGGCCGCCGTGTTCGCAGAGGCTTTGCGCAAGGGCTTCGGGGCCTACCTCGAAGGCCTGCGCGAGCCCGACGCCTGGGCGGCCATCAAGCTCACGCTGATCACCGCCGCCATCGCGGTGCCGCTGAACCTGGTGTTCGGCGTCGCGGCCGCCTGGTGCATCGCCAAGTACGAGTTCAGGGGCAAGGCGTTCCTGACCACGCTGGTGGACCTGCCGTTTTCCGTCTCTCCCGTAGTGGCGGGCCTGATCTACGTGCTGATGTTCGGTGCGCAGGGCTGGTTCGGCCCCTGGCTGCAGGCGCATGACATCAAGATCATCTTCGCCGTGCCGGGCATCGTGCTGGCCACGGTGTTCGTGACCTTCCCGTTCATCGCGCGCGAACTGATCCCGCTGATGCAGGCCCAGGGCAACGACGAGGAGCAGGCCGCCATCGTGCTGGGCGCCACCGGCTGGCAGACCTTCTGGTACGTGACGCTGCCCAACATCAAGTGGGGCCTGCTGTATGGCGTGATCTTGTGCAATGCGCGGGCCATGGGCGAGTTCGGCGCGGTGTCCGTCGTGTCGGGCCACATCCGTGGGCAGACCAACACCATTCCGCTGCACGTCGAAATTCTCTACAACGAGTACCAGTCCGTGGCCGCGTTCGCTGCTGCATCGCTGCTGGCCTTGCTGGCCCTGGTCACGCTGGTCATCAAGACCATTGCCGAACACCGCAACGAGCAGGCGCAGAAGGCGGCTGCCGAATTGCCCCCCGAGCGGCCCACACCTGCACCCGCCGCCCGCTGAAGGAACAAGACCATGAGCATTGAAATCCGTAACGTCAGCAAGCAGTTCGGCGACTTCCACGCGCTGCGCGACGTGAGCCTGGACATCGCCTCCGGCGAACTCATCGCGCTGCTCGGCCCCTCGGGCTGCGGCAAGACCACGCTGTTGCGCATCATCGCGGGCCTGGAGACGGCCGATGTCGGCACCATCCACTTCAGCGGCGAAGACACCACCGACGTGCACGTGCGCGAGCGCAACGTGGGCTTTGTGTTCCAGCACTACGCGCTGTTCCGCCACATGACCGTGTTCGAGAACGTGGCCTTCGGCCTGCGCGTGAAGCCCCGCGGCGAGCGCCCGAGCGAGGCGCAGATCAAGCAGAAGGTGACCGACCTGCTCAAGCTCGTGCAGCTCGACTGGCTGGCCGACCGCTACCCCTCGCAGCTGTCCGGCGGCCAGCGCCAGCGCATCGCGCTGGCCCGCGCGCTGGCGGTGGAGCCCAAGGTGCTGCTGCTCGACGAGCCCTTCGGCGCCTTGGACGCCAAGGTGCGCAAGGAACTGCGCCGCTGGCTGCGCCGCTTGCACGACGAGCTGCACGTGACCAGCATCTTCGTCACGCACGACCAGGAAGAGGCCCTGGAGGTGGCCGACCGCGTGGTCGTGATCAACCAGGGCCGCATCGAGCAAAGCGGCTCGCCCCAGCAGGTGTGGGACCAGCCCGCGAGCCCCTTCGTCTACGGCTTCCTGGGCGACGTGAACCTGTTCCATGGCCGCGCCCACGAAGGGCTGGTGCACCTGGACGGCATGCAGATCGACTCGCCCGAACACCAGACCGCGCAGAACGCCAAGGCCTTTGCCTATGTGCGCCCGCACGACTTGGATGTGCAGCGCTACTCGCCCGGCGCAGGGCTCGACGCTGAAGGCCGCCCGCGCGGCATCGTGGCGCAACTGAGCCGCGCCATCGTGGTGGGCCCCATCGCGCGGCTGGAACTTATTCCATCCGACGATCACAAACCAGCGGACAATGCGTCCCCGGACCACTTGATCGAAGCGCAGATCCCTGCGCAGCAGTTCAAGGAGATGGGTTTCAAAGAGGGTGAAACGCTGGTGGTGACACCGCGCCGCGCCCGGGTTTTTCTGGACCACGCCGCGGGGATCTGATTCCCCCCTGAGTCGCCTTCGGCGCCATCCCCCTGTGGGGGACGCACCCGGTGGACTGGCGGAGCCAGATCCACGGGTGCACTGGCGCGGACCGTGCCCGTTTCACCGGCGGCACCGTTTGCAACGGCTTATTGGATGAGGGATAAAAAATGAATTGGTTGACCGCGAACCCGCGCCGTGTGCTGGCACTGATCAGCGCTGCCTGCGTGGCCATGCTGGCTTTTGGCATGTACCTGCAGCATGTGGTGGGCCTGGAGCCTTGTCCCATGTGCATCGTTCAGCGCTACGCACTGATCGGCGTGGCCATCTTCACCGGCCTGGCCGCCGCGCGCGACTCGCGCGGCTGGTGGATGTCGATGGCGGGCATCGCCGTCATCGCCTCCGGCTTCGGTGCCTTTGTGGCAGCCCGCCAGAGCTGGCTGCAGTGGTACCCGCCCGAAGTCGCCACCTGCGGCCGCGACTTCTACGGCATGATCGAAAACTACCCCATCAGCCGCGCCATCCCCATGATCTTCCGCGGCTCGGGCGACTGCGCCGCGATCGACTGGACCTTCCTGGGCGGCTCGATTGCCAACTGGTCGTTCGTCTGCTTCGTGGGTTTTGCCGTGGTGCTGCTGGCGTTGCTGGCGCGCGGCCTTCAGGGCGGTCGCCGCGGCGGGTCCGCCTACTCGACGGTGTGATGCCGTTGCGGTTGCACTAGGTTTCGTAAAAAAGGGCGCTCCTCGGAGCGCCTTTTGCATGGGCCTGGCCTTTGCGCCTAGTTCAAGGGCTTTTCTTCGGTGGGCACAGGGGCCGCCTCATCCGGCACTTTGGGAGTGTCGGACGCGTGATGTTCCATGGGCGTCTTCTTGCCGGGCTGCGGCGTCTTGTCGGCGCCGGGAGCGATCTCCTCGTTGTTGTGCTTCTTGGCTTGCTGGACTTTCTTGTCGTGGGCAATGTTGCGAGGGTCGGTCATCAAGGTGCTTTCTGTGGTGAAGCACCATCCTTGTGCCGCAACACAACGCCAGGGGTAGGACAACCGGACGTTGGCGTGCAGTGCCGCGATAGCGCGGTTGAGAGGCGGTTCGGGCAACAGTACTGCGATTGACCGGAGGGCCTGGAGATACTGGAGCACCCTGCGTTGTGATCGACTTGCGCGCGCTCGCTGTGCCGTCGTCCGGCGCTAGGGCACAGGCTCTGCCGGAAACACCACCCCCAGCGTCCCGTCCACCCACGCCGGCAGCTTGTCCATCACGCGGGCCAGCAGCGGCGCCGCCTGCCAGTGCGCCAGCCAGGCCCGCAGATGGGGCCAGGGCTGGGCGTCCCACCACGGCGCATCGATGGCCGCGAACTGGCGCACGAACGGGCCGATGGCCATGTCGGCCAGCGCCGCATGGGTGCCGAACAGGTGGGGCCGGGTGGACAGGCGCGCGTCCAGCAGGCCCAGCCAAGCGGTGGCTTTGGCACGCTCGGTGTCGATGTCGGTGTCCGGGTAGCGGCTGGGGTACTTGCACCGGTCCAGCGCGTGTTTGAACGGGCCGTCGCATTCGGCAATCAGCGCCAGCATGTCTTGCAGATTGCCATCGCTGGGCGCTAGCCAGGCGCTGGGGTCGCGCCGCTGCAGGGCCCACAGCATGATGTCCAGGCTCTGGTCCAGCACCTGCCCGTCCGCCAGCACCAGCACGGGCACGGTCGCTTTGGGCGAGGCCTGCAGCAGGCCCTGGGGCTTGCTGCGCAATACCACCTCGCGCAATTCGCAGACCTGGCCGCTGACGGCCAGCGCCAGCCGCGCGCGCATGGCATACGGGCAGCGGCGAAAGGAGTAGAGAACGGGAAGGGCGCTCACGGGGGGCTGTCCTCGCCCGCCACCACCCCACCTGTCACTTCGCGAGTCGGCTCGTCCGCGACGAGGCGCCGCGCCGGGTTGCCCGGCTGGCGTGCGCCCAGGTGGGCTTCGCCGCGTTGGTCCGCCAGGTCCATCTGGCGCTGGCGCTCGGCCAGCGCGCGTTCCTGCTCTGGCGTGCGGGTGCCGTGGCAATAGGGGCAACTCACGCCGCGCACATAGTGCGGGGACTGCAATTCGGCCTCGCCCAGCGGCATGCGGCAGGACCGGCACAACTGATGGTGGCCGCGCACCAGGCCGTGGCCCACCGACACGCGCTCGTCGAACACGAAGCAGTCGCCCTGCCAGCGGCTGGCGTCCTCGGGCACGGTTTCCAGGTATTTGAGGATGCCGCCTTCGAGGTGGAAGACCTCCTCGAACCCCTGCGACTTGAGCAGCGCGGTGGACTTCTCGCAGCGGATGCCGCCGGTGCAGAACATGGCCACGCGGGGCTTGCCGGCCAGCACGCCGCCCGGTTGCGACTGCGCGGCCACCCAGGCCGGAAACTCCGCAAAGCTGCTGGTGTGCGGGTTGACGGCGCCCTGGAAGGTGCCGATGCCCACTTCGTAGTCGTTGCGCGTGTCGACCACCACCACGCCGGGGTCGTCGATGAGCGCGTTCCAGTCCTCGGGCTTCACATAGGTGCCCGCGTTGCGCGCCGGGTTCAGCCCCGGCACGCCCAGGGTGACGATCTCGCGCTTGAGCCGCACGCGCATGCGGTAGAACGGCAGGCGCTCCGCATGCGCCTCCTTGTGCTGCAGGGCGGCGAACCGCGGGTCGCTGCGCAGCCAGGCCAGCACGGCGTACACGCCCTGCGGTTCGCCCGCGATGGTGCCGTTGATGCCCTCGGGCGCTAGCAGCAGCATGCCGCGCACGCCGTGTGTGTCGCACAGGGACTGCAAGGGCTCGCGCAGGTCTGCAAAGTCCGGCAGGTCGACGAACTGGTAGAGGGCGGCGGTGAGAAAGCGGGGTGTGACCGAGTCCACAAAAATAGCGGGAGGGATGAGAAAAGGGAGGGGCAGGGGGCTGATGATAGCGGTCACTTTTCGTTACGATGTGCGTTGGGGCGCGCACGGCACGCTCTCACCACCGCGGGGCGCAGGGCTTTTATGGGCAAGGAATCCACAGTCAACCTCTTTCGCCGGCTGGAGCAGCTCAACGGCATCGGCGCCGCGCTGTCGCGTGAGCGGGACATCGACCGGCTGCTGGAGAACATCCTGGAGGCCGCCAAGGCCATCACCGGCGCCGATGGCGGCACGCTATACAGCGTGACGGACGACGGCACGGCGCTCAAGTTCGAGATCCTGCGCACGGATTCGCTGGGCATCCGCCTGGGCGGCACCACGGGCAAGCCCATCGACTTTCCGCACCTGCCGCTGCGCCACGCCGACGGCTCGCCCAACGACTCGCTCGTGGCCGCGCACGCCGCCATCCACGACCGCACGGTGAACATTGCCGATGCGTATGCCGCGGCGGGGTTCGACTTCTCGGGCACGCGGGCGTTCGATGCGCGCACCGGCTACCGCTCGCGCTCGTTCCTGACCGTGCCGATGAAGAACCACGACCATGAGCTCATCGGCGTGCTGCAGCTCATCAACCCGCACGACCCGGACACCGGCGACGTCACCACGTTCTCGGAGGCAGACCAGAGCCTGGCGGAGTCGCTGGCATCGCAGGCCGCCATTGCGCTCACCAACCGGCTGCTCATCACGCAGCTGGAGCGGCTGTTCGAATCGTTCGTGAACCTCATCAACCTGGCCATCGACGAAAAATCCCCCTACACCGGCGGCCACTGCCAGCGCGTGCCGGCGCTCACCATGATGCTGGCCGAAGCCGTGAACGCCACGCAGAGCGGCCCGCTGGCCGGCTTCAGCATGAGCGACCGCGACCGGTACGAGCTCAAGATGGCTGGCCTGCTGCACGACTGCGGCAAGATCACCACCCCCGTGCACGTGGTGGACAAGGCCACCAAGCTGCAGACCCTGTACGACCGCATCGGCGTGGTGGACACACGCTTCGAGGTGCTCAAGCGCGATGCCGAGCTGGCCGCGCTGCGCCGCCAGTTGGCGCTGCGCCCGGTGGTGGACGCGCGGGCCGAGGGCCAGGAGCTGCTGGGCCTGCAGCACGAGATCCAGGCGCTGGAAGAAGACCGCGACTTCCTGCGCCGCTGCAACACCGGCAGCGAAGCCATGCGGGCCGAAGACCAGCAGCGCGTGCGCGACATCGCCGCCCTGCGGCACTGGCGCAACCCGCAGGGCGTGCAGACCAGCTTTCTGACCGCCGAAGAGGTGGAGAACCTCACCATCCGCTCCGGAACCTTGAACCAGGCCGAGCGCGACACCATCAACTACCACATCGTCGCCACCATCAAGATGCTGGAGACGCTGCCCTGGCCCCGGCACCTCAAGAACGTGCCCGAGTACGCGGGCGGCCACCACGAGCGCATGGACGGCAAGGGCTACCCCCGCGGCCTCACGCGCGATCAGATGTCGCTGCAGGCCCGCATGATGGGCATCGCCGATATCTTCGAGGCACTGACCGCGGCCGACAGGCCGTACAAAAGCGGCATGACGCTGTCGCAGGCGCTGGCGATCATGTGCCGCATGCGGGACAACGGGCACATCGACCCGGACCTGTTCGAGGTGTTCGTGCGCGAAGGGGTGTACCTGCGCTACGGCCAGGAATTTCTCGACGCCGGGCAGGTGGATGGGGTGGACATCGCGGCGCTGGGGTTTGCGTAGCGCCGGCTTGGCCGCCTGACCCCGTCCGTGGACCGTGGAACGAACGCCTGCGCCACCCTGCCAATGCCAATGCCAATGCCAATGCCAATGCCAATGCCAATGCCAATTCCAATGCCGCTGCACGTCTGAACGCCCCCGCGCGTCGGGCTTGTCTCCACCTCTGGCAAGGGAATCATTTGCTATATTTTTAATAGCTATTGGCGCCCGTCCAGAGAGCGGTAGCTGCCTTTTTTATTCCAATTCATCGGTTTCGCTGCGCGCCTGGGCCATCAACCAGTCGCAGAAGGCCGCCATGGCGCCGGTGGCCGGGCGTGACTGCAGCCGCGTGATCCAGTAAGAGCCGCGCTGCAGCTCCTGCGGGAGCGGCCGCACCAGCCGCCCCTGGCGCAGCTCGCGCGTGAACATGCGCACGGGCAGCAGTGCCATGCCAGCGCCCTGCGCAGCGGCCTCGGCCAGCGTGAGCGACGAGTCGAACACGGCACCGCGCACCACCGGGCAGGGCGCGCCCGCCGCGTCGAACCATGCCGCCCATTCGTCGGCGCGATAGCTGCGCAGCAGTGGCTGGCGCGCCAGGTCGGCAGCGGTGCGCAGGCCGTGGGCCAGGGCGGGGGTGCACATCACCGACATCGGCGCGTCCATGATGCGTTCGGCGTGCGTGCCATGCCAAGCGCCGTCGCCAAACCGGATCGCTAGGTCCAGCCCTTCGCCGGCCATGTCCACCCGGTTGTTGTGGGTGAGCAGGCGCAGGTCCACGAACGGGCACGCCGCCTGAAAGTCGCGCAGCCGGGGCAGCAGCCAGCCGACGGCGAACGTGCCCACGGCGCCCACGGTCAGCACCTCGCGCGGGCGGGTGTCGCCCAGCTTCTCCAGCGCCCGCGCCAGGTTGGCGAACGACTCCACCACCACGGGCAGCAGCGCCTGGCCCTCGTCCGTCAGCGCCAGGCCGCGCGGCAGGCGGCGAAACAGCGGCTTGCCCAGGCGGTCTTCGAGCTTGCGGATGTGCTGGCTCACCGCGGTCTGGGTGACGTGCAGTTCCTCGGCCGCTCGCGTGAGGTTCAGGTGGCGCGCCGAGGCTTCGAAGGCGCGCAGGGCGTTCAGTGGCAGGTGCATTGCGAAGTCTGAGAGCGGATCACACAACTCGGCGCAACGGGTCGGGCCAGGCGCTGCGATGCGGGCAGTGCGGTAGTACCGGGACCCGGGCGCCGCAGTGACGCCGAAAGCGTTGTGTGTGCCGCTCCAAGTTTTTGTTGGGGCTGGCGGCAATTATTGTCGATGGTGCTGCGGGCCCGGAGTCCTTATCGTTCAGGCCTTGTCTCCACTTCACTCCCCATTTTTATGCAAAGACGACAGTTTTCCTTGGGCTTGATGGCCGCTGCAGCGGTACCTCTGTGGGGTTGTGCCGGCGCCGGCAATGCCGCCGGCGGGCCGGGTCGCGCTGCCGGCGGCCACAGTGCGCGGGCCTGGAACGACACCCTGGCCGGCATCGAACGCACCGCCCAGGGCCGCCTCGGTGTGGCCATGCTCGACACCGGCACGGGCCTGGCGCTGGGCTGGCGCCAGGACGAGCGTTTTGCCATGGCCAGCACCTTCAAGGCGGTGCTGGCGGGCTGGATGCTGGCGCTGGTGGACCAGGGCAAGGAGCGGCTGGATGCGCGCGTGCATTACGCCGCGGCCGATGTGGTGGCGTATTCACCCGTCAGCGGCCCCCGTGCGGGCGACGGCGGCGGCCTGACGGTGGGCGAGCTGTGCGCCGCCACCGTGAGCCTGAGCGACAACACCGCTGCCAACGTGCTGCTGGCGCGCCACGGCGGGCCGGCCGGGTTGACCGCCTTCGTGCGGTCGCTGGGCGACGGCATCACCCGGCTGGACCGCACCGAGCCCACGCTGAACGAATCCAAGGTGGGCGACCCGCGCGACACCACCACGCCGCTGGCCATGCTGCAGACCCTGCAGAAACTGGTGCTGGGCGACGTGCTCACCCCCGGGTCGCGCGCCTGGCTGCAGCGCTGGCTGGTGGAGACCAGCACCGGCGACAAGCGCCTGCGCGCCGGCGTGCCGGGCTGGAAGGTGGGGGACAAGACGGGCACCACCGACAGCGGCACCTCCAACGACATCGCTGTGATGTGGCCGCCGGGCGGAGGTGCGCCGGTGGTGGTGACCTGCTACGTCACCGCGTCGACAGCGTCGGCTGAACAGCGCGATGCGGCGATCGCGCAGGTGGCGCGTGCGGTGGTGGCGGCCAGGCAGGGGTAGCTGTCAGTCTTGGTCGAGCCTCAGCCACAGCTCCATCGCTCGGGCTGGGTCTAGGCCGCCACCGACCGTTCGCGCTAGGGCTCAGCCGCCACCGACCGTTTGGGCTGAGCCTGATCACCTCCCCACCGTTCGGGCTGAGCCTGTCGAAGCCTTGCGCGGCGCTTCGACGGAGCTCAGCGTGAACGGTTTGTGGTGATGGGGTTGGGCATGCGAACCATGAATAGGTCTCAGGCACGGCAGGCCGTTCGGGCTGGGTCTCAATCACCCCTGACCGCTCGGGCTGGGTCTGACCACCCCACCACCGTTCGGGCTGAGCCTGTCGAAGCCTTGCGCGGAGCTTCGACGGAGCTCAGCGCGAACGGATGTGAAGCTGCCGTGCTCTATGGTCACCCCAACTGAAAACCGCAGACCGCAAACCGCACGTCGCACGCCGCCAACCAAAAACTCAGAGCTTCTTCACCAGCACCTGGCTCCTGCGGTCCCAGTTGTACTTGCGCTTGCGGGCATCCGGCAGCCAGTCCGGGTCCACCGGCTGAAACCCGCGCTTGATGAACCAGTGCATGGTGCGGGTGGTCAGCACGAAGATGCTGTCCAGCCCCAGGATGCGGGCACGCTGCTCGATGCGCTTGAGCAGCTTCTCGCCGTCGCCCGTGCCCTGGCTCTGGGGCGACACGGTCACCGCAGCCATCTCGGCCGTCCGGGATTCGGGGTAGGGGTAGAGCGCTGCGCAGCCAAAGATCACGCCGTCGTGTTCGATGATGGTGTAGGTGGCGATGTCGCGCTCGATCTCGGTGCGGTCGCGCTTGACCAGCGTGCCGTCTTTTTCGAACGGCTCGATCAGTTGCAGGATGCCGCCCACGTCGTCGATGGTGGCTTCGCGCAGCTCTTCGAGCTTTTCGTCGATGACCATGGTGCCGATACCATCGTGCACGTACACCTCCAGCAGCAGCGACCCGTCCACCGCAAACGGCAGGATGTGGCTGCGCTCCACGCCGGCCTTGCAGGCCTTCACGCAGTGCTGGAGGTAAAAGCCCGTGTCGGTGGGCGTTTGCGCCTCGGGCAGCGTGGCCAGCAGGGCCTGCGCGGCGGCCAGCGGCAGCTCGGTGTCGATGGGGTTGTCTTCGCTCTCGGGCTCGTTCGGCTGCATGCGGATGCCGGGCACCTCGGTCAAGAAGATCAGCTTGTCCGCGCGCAGCTCGATGGCCACGCTGGTGGCCACTTCTTCCATGCTCAGGTTGAAGGCCTCGCCCGTGGGCGAGAAGCCGAAAGGCGACAGCAGCACCAGCGCCCCCATGTCCAGCGTGCGCTGGATGCCCGCCACGTCCACCTTGCGCACCAGGCCCGAGTGCTGAAAGTCCACCCCGTCCACGATGCCCACCGGCCGCGCCGTGAGGAAGTTGCCCGATATCACCCGCACCGTCGCGCCCGCCATGGGCGTGTTGGGCAGGCCCTGGCTGAACGCGGCCTCGATCTCGTAGCGCAGCTGGCCCGCGGCCTCCTGCGCGCAGTCAAGCGCCACCGAGTCGGTGATGCGGATGCCGTGCGAGTATTTGGCCGCGTGCCCCTTGGCCGCCAGCTGCTCGTTCACCTGCGGGCGAAAGCCGTGCACCAGCACGATCTTCACGCCCATGGCCTGGATCAGCGCCAGGTCCTGCGCCAGGCTGTGCAGCTTGCCCGCCGCAATCGCCTCGCCGGTGAGGCCGATCACGAACGTCTGGTTGCGAAACTTGTGGATGTACGGCGCGACCGAGCGGAACCAGGGCACGAAGGTGAAATTGAAAACGGCGGACATGGCGGGTGGTGTGTGAAAGCCTGCGGTGTAAATCCGCTGTAGGCGCGCATCATAAGCATGCAGGGCATCCTTGTGGTGACCGCGCGCCTCATTGCGTGGCGCCGTGGCGCTGAAACAGCGCCAGCCGCTCGGCAAAGGGCTCCAGAACCAGCGAATCTTCCGCACCGCCGCACGACGCGGGCCGCACGGCGAGCGTCAGGCCCTGGGCCGCCAGCAGCGCCTGCATCTCGTCCTGCGCGATCATGCCGTGGTCCATCAGCGCACCCACCAGAGCATTGAGCGCGGGCTGGTGGCCGTGCAGCAGCGCCTGGGTGCGCTGGTACTGGGACTGCAGCAGGGCCTCGATGGCGGCATTGCTGGGGCCGACGTCGGTGTTGATGTGGTTGTCCATCTCCACCGTGGCGTCGGTGCGGCTGATGCGCGCGCCAAAGCCGTGGTGGCGCACGTAGCGCGCGGCCTCGGCGGTCACCTGCTTGTAGTCCTGCTCGGCGCCCGTGGTGCAGGCCATCTCGCCGAACACCAGCTCTTCGGCCACGCGGCCGGCCAGGCCCACGCACATCATGTCCAGCGCATTCTGGCGCGTGGTCACCTTCAGGCCCGCAAAGCTGTTGTAGCCGCCCTCGAACGAGGCGATGTTGATCTTCACCTCCTGCGGGGCCTGGCCGAAGAGCAGGCAGTAGACCAGCGCATGCCCGGCCTCGTGCACCGCCAGCAGCGCGCGAAAATCCGCGTTGGCGCGCTGCTTGAGGCGGTTGAGCTCCAGCGCCACCGCGAACTGGCGCTCGTGCGTGCCGCCGTGGGCGTCGGTGCCTTGCACGGCCAGGTGGCGGCGGTCTGCCGCGAGGTGGATGGCGAACACCTGCGACAGCGGCAGCGATTGCTCCATGACCCACAGCGTGGCCTTGACCAGATTCGCGCTCAGGATGGCGTGCACCGACGAGAACAGGGGCCGTGTGCCCTGCGCGGGGAAGACCGCGTTGGCGTAGATCTCGCGCTGCACGTCCTCCCCGATGGCAAAGCGCACGCCGCACTGGGCGGCCACGTCCTGCACGTAGCGGTCGCACAGCTGGCGGATCAGCAGCTCGTACGTGGCGCGGCTGAACGACGGGTAGATCACATGCTCGTTGCCCAGCCGCGCGATCTGCTCGGGCTTGAAGCGCTCGGACAGCGCCTTCTTCACGTCGATGATGGACAGCTTGCGCGTGAGGCGGTGAAAGATGTCGGCGTCGGTGTCGCAGTCTTCCACGCGCTGCGCGGTCTCGTGGTACATCTCGTCGAGGTTGCCGCACACGAAGACCAGCAGCCGGCTGTAGTCGGTCTCCCACGACTGGTTGGAGCGCTGGAACTCCATGTACATCGCCAGCACCTTGGCCGAAGGCCATTGCATGATCTCCGCCAGGGGTTCGGAGAGCTTGAGCATGCGCTTGAGCTCCTGCGCGTCCCACGCGTCGAGCTGAAAGCGGTAAGGCTTCTTGCCCGCGCGTTCGTTCTCGTCGTCCTCGGCGCGCTCGGCCTCGTAGTGGCTGTCGGCCAGCTTTCGTTCGATGTTGGACAGGGCCGTCAGCGCGGGCGGCAGGCGCCCGTCCGACAGCAGGGACCACACGTCCTGGTAGCGCTCCACCTTGGCCTCTTCGCCCTTGCGGTCCACCGTGCGAAAGCGCTGGAACTCGTCCAGCACCAGCATGCCCGGCGCGCCTTCGGAGATGCCGGAGTCCGCCAGCATGCCGGAGATGGTGGAGCTGCGGTAGCCCGCGCCGTGGCTGAAGCCGTCCATCTGCACTTCGACAAAGCGGTCGTAGAAGCCCAGCAGCTGGGCCAGGCGCCGCGTGAGCTGCGTCTTGCCCGTGCCGGTCAGGCCCCACAGGCAGACGATGACCGGGCGGCGGATGAGCTGCGGCAGCACGTACCAGGCGCGCACCGCATCGATCACGCGGTCGATGACCTCGTCGATGCCGACGAGCTCGGTCTTGAGCTGCGCCGCGGTGTCGGCCAGGTGCTGCTGGCGCTGGGCCAGTTCGGCGGCGGTGGGCAGCCGGTGTGTTGGCACAGCCGCTGCACTGTGCGCGGGTGGCAGCCCGTGCAGGGCCACGGTGGCGTCCACGTTCAGCGTGCGGGGTTCCGCCGGGTCGGGCGTTGCCCTGGATGCAGGTTGTCCTGGGTGCCCGGGTTGTCCTGGGTACCCAGGTTGGGCGGGGCCCCACGGCGCCCGCGTGTCCGCCAGTGCGGCGGTGGGATGGTTGTTGTCAGTCATGGAAAGAAAAGTCTGTTCGTGTCGCCTTGCGCAGGGCGACCTTGTCCGCGCGGCGCTGGGCGCCGGCGCTTCGGATGTGCTTGCCTGCCGCGCTCGACAGGCTGCGCTGGGCCAGCGCAGTGGCCACAGGGTTTCGGGGCGGGCCCGAGGCCTCGAGCTTCAGAACCAGGGGCTGCTTCATGCGGCGCAGCTTCTTGACTTGACCCTGGGCAAAGGCCCGAGAGATTTTTTGAGCACTCATGTGCACTCCACAAACAAAAAACCCCGGCAAGGTAGCCAGGGCTTGTGGAGCGCTGCACGGGGTGCAATAGCGCGCTTGTCGGCCTTGGCTGGACTTGTGAATGCACAGTCCAGCCGGGGCGGTGGACTGTGGTCAGGTGATTGCGGACAAAGGAACAAACATAGCGGTGACCTCCAGTGGTTTCAGCGGCTGCGTGGCGGTGTGCCCGTGGCTGAAAGAAAGAAGCGCGAATTGTGGCGAGGGCTCTGCGGCTTGGCAAGCGCTCAGGGCTTTGGCAACCTGCATCTGTCGCATGAAACGCACAGTGCGCCGCAGCGGGCGCGTGTGCGCTGGTGGCCGTGGGGCGGGGTAGGTGCGTGCCGGGCTAGGCCTGGCGGCGGTAACTCCAGCCGGCCGCGTGCAGCCATTCCTGCTCGTCGCGCGCCTGCACCACCAGCTCGACGAGATCGCGGCCGTCGTTGAGGGGCACCTGCACGGTCATGCCCGCGCGGTCGGGCGACAGCGGCAGCAAGAACTGGCTGTCGTCCCAGAACAAATAGCCGGGCAGTTCGGGCAGTTCCCGCAGCGTCGCTGCCGGCACGCCGAACGCGAGCGGAATCGATTCGGGCGCCTCGTTCGCCAGCACCCAATGGCTGTCCAGGCGCGCCACCCACTGCGCGGGCAGGGGCGCTGCGGCGCGGGGCATCTGCTGCGCCATGGGCATGGTCACCCAGTAGTGCCCGGCGGTGGCGGGCTCGCGCGACAGCAGGTAGCGGCGGCCGTCGGCCTGCTCCCAGCGGTACTGGGTGCGCGGCTGCGCGTCGGACCACCACCAGCCGTCGCTGCGCAGGCGCAGCCCGGCGCTCAGCATCGTCCAGCCCCTGGCCTCGGCCGACCATACCCACAGGTCGATCTGCTGGCTGTCGGGCGAGGTGGCTTTCAGGGGCTTGGCGGACCGGCCGTAGATGCCCAGCACCGCATCGACCGCGCTGGCCGACGAGGTGGCCAGTGACGGGGCCGCCGTCAAGACCTTGGGCGGCAGCGCTGCCAGTTGCCCGGTCTCCTGCAGCGCCCGCAGCAGGATGCCTTCGGCCACCGGCCCGGGCTTGAAGGCCGATGCGCTGCCGGTGATCAGCAGCGCCATGCCCGCCTGCGGCAGCACGTAGAAGTCGCTCGAATAGAACATGGTGCCGCCGCTCTTTT
This sequence comes from Acidovorax sp. NPDC077693, assembly GCF_044542805.1. Lineage (NCBI taxonomy): Bacteria > Pseudomonadati > Pseudomonadota > Betaproteobacteria > Burkholderiales > Comamonadaceae > Acidovorax > Acidovorax sp. NPDC077693. The sequence goes on from NZ_JBITVD010000016.1 coordinate 105,659, forward strand.
GCCAGGCCAGCACGCCCGCGGCAGACAGTCCCTGCTGCTGCGCGCTGTCCCACCCCAGGCCCCACTGCCAGTCGGGCGTCAGGTCGGCGCGCAGGCCCGGGTTCTGGCCGCGGCCCATCTCCAGCACGCCAGCCTTGGAGACGACGCGCCGGCCGTCGTATTCGCCGCCTTGCAGCAGCATGGTGGCCAGCTTCATCATGTCGCCGGGCGTGGTGCACAGCCCGCCGGTGGCGTAGCCCATCACGAACTCCTGGGCCTGGCGCTGCTTGCGGATGTAGCCGTGCGCGAAGCTGCCTTCGGGCAGCGGCAGCAGGGTGTAGCCCGAGCGGGCCATGCCCAGCGGGTTGAGCAGGGCCGACTGCACGAACGCCGGGTAGGTCTGTCCGGTCACTGCGAGCACGATGCGCTCGATCAGCGTGAAGCCGTCGTTGCAGTACACCGCCAGCGCGCCGGGCGCGTGCTTGAGGTGGGCGTCGGCCAGCGCTTCTTCCAGCTCGGCGGCGTAGCCTGGGAGCGGCGCGGTGGCGAACAGGTTGTGCGTGTGCGTGCCCGGCAGCCCCGATGCATGGCTGAGCAGGTGGCGCACGGTGATGTCGCGGTAGCCCGGCGACAGCATGGTGAACTGAGGCAGGTAGCGCACCACCGGCGCATCGAGCTGCACCAGCTGCCGGTCCACCAGCACCATCACGGCCAGCGCCGCCACCACCTTGCTTACGGAGCCCACATTGAAGCGCGTGTCCGGCGTCGCCAGCGCGCGGGTGGTGTCGTCCAGCACGCCGAAGGCCTCCTGCCACACCAGCCGGTCGCCCTGCAGCAGGGCGACGGAGGCCGCCCGCGCCTCACCGCGCTGCATGGCTTGGCGGATTTCGCTGCGGCCCCAGGCCATGGTGGCCGCGAGCGTGGGGCCGGGGTTGCCGGTGCCTCCACAGGCCGGCAGCAGGGGCGCCAGGGTGGCGGCGCCGGCCCACGCCAGCCAGTCGCGGCGCGAGGGGTGCGGGGGCTGTGCGGGCGTCGCGCTGTCGTCCGGTGAAAACGGGGTGGCTGATGTCTGCGGGAGCATGCGGTCAAAATCCTGAGGGGCACCCGCCACGCAGACATCGTCGGGGCGCAATGGGGTGTGCGCATTACATCCTGAAATCCACCCCATCAAAAAGTAGCACTCGGCAAAAAGACGGCACCGAGCGGGGCCTGCGCGGGTGCCGTGCGAGGTGCGGCACGGTGGTGCGCATGGCCTGTGTTGCACAGGGCCAACGCCTGCCTCCGATAATGCGTGCCTTCATGACCGAATCCGCGCCTCCTACCTCCCCGCCAGCAGCAGCCCCGCCCACTGCCCCCAAAACCGCGCCGCTGCGCATCACCTTCCCGGAGTCGCTGCCGGTGTCGGGCAGGCGCGAGGAGATCATGGCGGCCATCGAGAAGCACCAGGTCGTGATCGTGTGCGGCGAGACGGGCTCGGGCAAGACCACGCAGCTGCCCAAGATCGCGCTGGCGCTGGGCCGTGGCAAGTGCAATGCCAAGCCCGGGCAGAAGGGCCAGCTCATCGGCCACACCCAGCCGCGCCGCATCGCCGCCAGCAGCGTGGCCAAGCGCATCGCCGAAGAACTGAACACGCCGCTCGGTGACGTGGTGGGCTTCAAGGTGCGCTTTCAGGACCGGCTGTCGCGCGATGCGTCGGTCAAGCTGATGACCGACGGCATCTTGCTGGCCGAGACGCAGACCGACCCGCTGCTCAAGGCCTACGACACCATCATCATCGACGAGGCGCACGAGCGCAGCCTGAACATCGACTTCCTGCTGGGCTATATCCGCCAGATCCTGCCGCGCCGGCCGGACCTCAAGGTCATCGTCACGTCTGCCACCATCGATGCGGACAGGTTTGCCAAGCATTTCGAATCCGCCAAAGGCCCTGCGCCCATCATCTACGTGTCGGGCCGCACCTTTCCCGTGGAGCAGCGCTGGCGCCCGTTCGAGGACACGCGCGACTACGGCCTCAATGAAGCCATCGCCGATGGGGTGGACGAGCTCTGGCAGGGCAATGCCGGTGGCGACATCCTCATCTTCCTGCCCGGCGAGCGCGAGATCCGCGAGGCGGCCGACCACCTGCGCAAGCACCTGGCCCACCAGCCGGTGATGCGCAACGCCGAGGTGCTGCCGCTGTTCGCCCGCCTGTCGCAGGCCGAGCAGGACCGCATCTTCGACGGGCACACCGGCCGCCGCCTGGTGCTGGCGACCAACGTGGCCGAGACCTCGCTCACCGTGCCGGGCATCCGGTACGTCATCGACGCAGGCACGGCGCGCGTGAAGCGCTATTCTTTCCGTAGCAAGGTGGAGCAACTGCTGGTCGAGCCCATCAGCCAGGCGGCAGCCAACCAGCGCGCGGGCCGCTGCGGGCGCGTGGCCAACGGCATCTGCATCCGCCTGTACGACGAGTCGGACTTCAACGCCCGCCCGCGCTTCACCGACCCCGAAATCCTGCGGTCATCGCTGGCCGGCGTCATCCTGCGCATGAAGTCGCTGCACCTGGGCGACGTGGTGCAGTTCCCGTTCATCGAGGCCCCGTCGGGCCGCGCCATTGCCGACGGCTACCAGCTGCTGGCCGAGCTGGGCGCGGTGGACGAGTCCAACGAGCTCACGCCGATGGGCGTGGAGCTGTCGCGCCTGCCGCTCGACCCGCGCGTGGGCCGCATGATTCTGGAGGCGCGCGATCGCAAGGCGCTGGACGAAGTGCTGGTCATCGCCAGCGCCCTGAGCGTGCAGGACGTGCGCGACCGGCCCATGGAAGCCCAGCAGCAGGCCGACCAGGCGCATGCCAAGTTCGACGACGAAAAGAGCGAATTCAGCGGCTACCTCAAGCTCTGGAAGTGGATCAACGAGGCCCGCGGCGGCGCGCCCACGCTGCCCTCGGCCCGCGCGCAAAAGGCCATGGCCCACCAGCGCGCCCCGTCGCAGGCCCACCTGCCCGTGGCCCAGCGGCTGGTGGCCGCTGCGGCGCCCGCGCCCGCTGTCGCCAGCGTCTCGGCCCAGGCGCCCACCCACAAGCTGAGCAACCGCCAGTACGAGCAGTTGCTGCGCCAGAACTTCATCAGCATCCGCCGCCTGCGCGAGTGGCGCGACATCCACACCCAGCTGCTCACCGTGGTCACCGAGCACAAGTGGCCTATCAACACGCAGCCTGCCAGCTACGAGCAGCTGCACCTGTCCATGCTGGCCGGGCTGCTGGGCAACATCGGTGCGCGCAGCGAAGAGGAAGACTGGTACCTGGGCGCGCGGGGCATCAAGTTCTACAAGCACCCGGGCGCGCACCTGTCCAAGAAGCCCGGCCGCTGGATCGTGGCGGCCGAACTGGTGGAGACCACGCGCCTGTTCGGCCGGGGCATCGCCGCCATCGAGCCGCAGTGGATCGAACAGGTAGGCGGCCATCTGCTGAAAAAGCAGTTGCTCGACCCGCACTGGGAGAAGAAGTCGGCCGAGGTGACGGCACTGGAGCGCGCCACGCTCTACGGCATCGTGATCTACAGCGGCCGGCGCATCAACTTCGGCAAGATCGACCCGTACGCTGCGCGCGAGATCTTCATCCGCGAAGCGCTGGTGGGCGGCAACTGGGAGACCAGGCTGCCGTTCTTGGCCGCCAACCAGAAGCTCATCGCCAAGGTCGAAGAGCTGGAACACAAGTCGCGCCGGCAGGACGTGCTGGTGGACGACGAGCTCATCTATGCCTTCTACGACCAGCAGCTGCCAGCGGACATCTGCAACGGCCATGGCTTCGAGGCCTGGTACCGCGAAGAGTCGAAGGCCAAGCCCGACCTGCTCAAGCTCACGCGCGAAGAGCTCATGCGCCACGAGGCCGCGGGCATCACCAGCAACGCGTTTCCCAAGACCGTGCGCCTGGGTGGGGTGGACTGCACAGCCACCTACCTGCACGAGCCTGGCGACCCGCGTGACGGCATCACCGTGACCATCCCGCTGTTCGTGCTCAACCAGGTGAACGATGAGCGCTGCGAGTGGCTGGTGCCCGGCATGCTCAAGGACAAGATCCAGGCCCTGCTCAAGAGCCTGCACCAGCGCCCGCGCAGCCGATTCGTGCCGCTGCCCGAGTCGGCCACGCGCCTGGCCGCGCTGTTCAACACGCCCGAGCGGTTTGGTACCGGCAGCCTCACGGACGCACTGCTCAAGCAGGTGCGCGACGAGACATCGCTCGATGTGAAGCGCGCCGACTTCAAGCTGGACATGCTCAGCCCGCACCTGTTCATGAACTTCCGCGTGGTGGACGAGCACGGCCGCCAATTGGGCCATGGCCGCAACCTGGGCGCCCTGAAGGCCGAATGGGGCGCCAAGGCGCGGGGCGCGTTCCAGGCGCTGGCGGGGCTCAAGCTCGGTGGTGGCAGCGGTGGTGGCGCTGCAGACAGTGCAAATATTGAGCAAAAACAGCCCCCGCCGCTTGCTGGGCGAGCGCAAGCAGCTATCGAATCAGGAGCAAAGGGCGGGGCGGGTGGCAAGGCCGCACCGGCTGCAGCGCCATCGTCTGCGCCGGCTGCGCCCGCGGGCCAGCGCTACACCGCCTGGACCTTTGGCGAGCTGCCGGAGCTGATGGAAATCAAGAAGAGCGGCCAGACGCTGGTGGGCTTTCCGGCGCTGATCGATGGCGGCGATGCGGTGACCATCGAAGTCTTCGACGAGCCCGAAGTGGCCGCCGCCAAGCACCGCGCCGGGCTGCGCCGCCTGTTTGCGCTGCAGATCAAGGACGCGCTCAAGTACCTGGAAAAGAACATCCCCGACCTGCAGAAAATGGCGGTGGCGTACATGCAGGTCGGCCGGTCGCCGGACGGCACCGGCGGCGGCACGCAGGAAGAACTGCGCGCCCAGATCATCGACGTGGCGCTGGACCGCGCGTTCCTGCTCGACCCGCTGCCCACCGACGAGTACGCCTTCAAGCGCCGCGTGGAAGAGGGCCGGGGCCGGCTGACCTTGATCGCCAACGAAGTGGCGCGGCTGGCCTCCGGCATCCTGGTCGAGTACGCCGCTGCCGCCCGCAAGATCAAGGACACCAAGAACGCCCCCGACGCCACGCAGGACGCGCAGCAGCAACTGCAGCGCCTGGTGCCCAAGCAGTTCATCGCGCAGGCGCCCTGGGCCCAGTTGGCGCACTTTCCGCGCTACCTCAAGGCCATCACCCTGCGCCTGGACAAGTACCGCGCCGACCCCGCCCGCGACGCCGCCAAGCTGGCCGAGCTGCGCCCGCAAGAGCAGCGCTACTGGCGCCTGGTGGCCGAGCGCAAGGGCGCGGTGGATGCGCGCATGCAGGAGCTGCGCTGGCTGCTGGAAGAGTTGCGCGTGAGCTTTTTCGCGCAGGAGCTGCGCACGCCGCAGCCGGTGAGCGTCAAGCGCCTGGACAAGCTGTGGGCGCAGATCCAGAGCTGACGCCGCAGCGGTCTGGCTGGCCCCGGGCGATGGCCTGGTGGTTGGCCCTGGTGCTGGCGGCGACTTTGCCGATGTGGTCGTTCTGGCTGGTGAACCGGTGGGGCGGCCACTACACCGAGTGGGTGTACTACGGCAACTACCGCGACGCGTTGTCTGTCTGCTTTCTGGTGTCCGCTGCTCTCGTGGCGGGCCTGTTGCGCATGCCCCGGCGGCATGCGGGGCTGCGCGGTATTGGCGGGCTCATCTTCGTGACGCTCTGGCTGCTTGCCGCAGCCCTGCCGCGCCCGAATTGTCCGGAGGCTGTAGGGCTGGGGAAGTACGGGGTGCCCATCCCCGACGATCAGGCAGAGGTGGCGTCGTGCGGCCACGGGGATGAGGTCCCGCGCGGGCCAGGCCATGCGGTGCGGCGCATACAGCCCGGTCTTCAGTCCCTGGTCCAGATCCTGACCGTCACGTACATCGTGTAGCCCAGGGCCAGCACCATCCACACCACAAAGAACAGGTTCGCCCAGTACGGGCCGGAATGCTCCGCCAGGGTGTAGAGCTGCCCCTTGCAGCCTTTGCCGACGCATGGAATCTGCTGCAGCACCACGGCGCGCAGGGCCTCGAACAGGAGATAGAACGCCAAGCCGGCCACGAACAGAAAGCTGATGGGCCCGACAGGCGGCTTGGTGAGCTCATCGTTCTCGTCACGCCGGCCCTGGTGGAGCAGCTTCTGCCCGTACCGGTAGAAGAAGTATCCGACCAGGAGCATCAGTGCGTAGTAGGCGAGGGTCAGCATGTCGTCGGGTCTTGAATGAAGCAGGGCAAAAAAGAACAGGCGGCGTGGTGACGATGGTAGCCGACGCCCTGCGGGGCCCTGGTGCTGCCGCCGCCTCGGCACTGAGCCGCCGGGGCCCGGTCCGCCGCGACGGCTGAGCGTCACCTGCGCGACGCTGCATCAGTGCCATCCCCAATGCCGTCGGGCACCATGCGAACTAGGCTGCGTTCTTCAAAGGAATCCTTGCTCCATGCGCCCTCACTACAAGTTCTGGCCCCACCGCCTGCCCAAGGCCATCACGCTGCCGTCCACCTCGCTGTGGGACAACCTGGCCATCAGTGCGCGCCGCTACCCGGACAAGGCGGCGCTGGTCTTTTTTGGCCGCACGCTGACCTACCGGCAACTGGTGGAAGGCGCCGAGCGCCTGGCCGCACGGCTCGCAGCCCTGGGCGTGCAGCGCGGCGACCGCGTGGTGCTGTGCATGCAGAACTGCCCGCAGCTCGTCATGGCGCACTTCGCCATCCTGCGCGCGAACGCCGTGGTGGTGCCGGTCAACCCGATGAACCGGGCCGAAGAGCTCAAGCACTACATCACCGACCCCGACACCAAGGTGGCGCTGACCACCGGCGACCTGGCCGCCGAGATGGCCAAGGCCAGCAACGCGCTGCCCGCGGGCGAGCGCCTGGCGCACCTGGTGGTGACGCAGTTCACCGATGCCTTCGATGTGAATGTGACCGGGGCCGATGCGCCGCCTGAAGCCTGGATGGAGTGGCTGGGCACACGCCACCCGCTGCCCGTGCTCGACGGAGGCCAGACCCATGCGTGGACCGACGCGCTCGACATTGCGCAGGCGCCGCCCGAACTGCTGGTGGGCCCGGACGACCTGGCACTGCTGCCCTACACCAGCGGCACCACCGGCCTGCCCAAGGGCTGCATGCACCTGCACCGGAGCATCCTGCACAACGCTGCCGCCAGTGCGCTGTGGGGCACGGGGTCGGTCGACAGCGTCACGCTGGCCGTGGTGCCCATGTTCCACATCACCGGCATGGTGAGCGTGATGCACACGGCCATCTACTCGGCCGCCACGCTGGTCATCATGCCCCGGTGGGACCGCGACCTGGCCGGGCGCCTCATCTCGCGCTACCAGGTCACCAACTGGACCAACATCCCCACCATGGTCATCGACCTGCTGGGCAGCCCCAACTTTGCCAGCTACGACCTCTCCAGCCTGGTCTACATCGGCGGTGGCGGCGCGGCCATGCCGCAGGCCGTGGCGCAGCGCCTGCTGGAGCAGTACGGGCTGCGGTATTCCGAAGGCTACGGCCTGACCGAGACCGCCGCGCCGTCGCACTCCAACCCGCCGGACCACCCCAAGCAGCAGTGCCTGGGCATCCCGTTCATGAGCACCGATGCGCGCGTGGTCGACCCCGACACCCTGCAGGAAATGCCCGTGGGTGAGCAGGGCGAGATCATCATCCACGGCCCCGAGGTGTTCGAGGGCTACTGGAAACGCCCGGACGCCACGGCTTCGGCCTTCATCGAATTCGAGGGCAAGCGATTTTTCCGCTCGGGCGACCTGGGCCGCATGGACGAGGACGGCTATTTCTTCCTGACCGACCGCTTGAAACGCATGATCAACGCCAGCGGCTTCAAGGTCTGGCCGGCCGAGGTCGAGGCGCTGATGTTCCGCCACCCCGCCATCCAGGAGGCCTGCATCATCGCCGCCAAGGACAGCTACCGCGGCGAGACGGTCAAGGCCGTGGTGGTGCTGCGGGCATCGCACAAGGACACCACCACCGAGCAGCAGATCATCGACTGGTGCCGCGAGAACATGGCGGTCTACAAGGTGCCGCGCATCGTGCAGTTTGTGAGCGCATTGCCCAAGAGCGGCAGCGGCAAGGTGATGTGGCGGGCGCTGCAGGAGCAGGAAGCGCAGCAGTAGGACGGCGGCCAGTCGGCGCGCGCAGGCTCCGCTGTCTTCACTCCCTCTCCCCTCGCGGGAGAGGGCCGGGGAGAGGGGGCCGCATGCAAGGCCGCATCAGCACCCTCAGTGCTGCGGCCCCGCCAGCGTCAGCTCGCCCAGGTCCCGCTCCAGCAGGGCCGGGTCGCCCAGCTGCAGTTCGATCAGGCGGCGCAGGTGGGTCACGCTGTCCAGGTCGATGCCGCGGCACAGCAGGCCGGCGTGCTGGCCCTCGACGTGGGCGATTTCGGTGGACATGGCGATGTGGTTGCCCGTCTCGGCCAGCGGGATGGTGAGCTGGCACAGCATGCCGGCTTCGAGCTCCGCCTGGGCGGGGGCCACCAGCAGCGCGCCCTTGAGGGACAAATCCAGCACGTGCACGCTGAAGGCATCCGTGGCGGTGGTCAGCAGGGCCGGTGCGTCGAAACCAACGCGGACGAAGTGGCGCCGTTCATGGGGCATCGCTGTCTCCTGGGCGAAGCGGGGTGGTGGGTACATGCTACTCCAAGCGCGCCGGTCGTTTATTACGTTTGGATGTTTTTGCAACCTTTCGGTAACATGTGGCTTTCTCTTAGGGGATCAGCTGTTGAATTCACGCGCATCCCTGTTCAGAGCCCGGTACGCTGTGTGGCTGCGCTGGATGGTGCTGGCGCCATTGCTGTATGCATGCATCGGCCCCAGTGCGCATGCTGCGCCCCGCGAGTTGCGCGTGGGGGTGTACTCCAACGAGCCCAAGCTGTTTGTCGACGCGCAGGGCCGGGCGTCGGGCATTTTTGTCGACCTGCTGCAGCTGGTGGCCGAGCGCGAGCACTGGACGCTGCGCTATGTGCCGTGCGAATGGCAGGACTGCCTGGATGCCCTGGCCGCGGGTCAGCTCGACCTGATGCCCGATGTCGCCCGCACCCGCGAGCGCGAGCGGCTGTACGACTTCCATTCCCTGCCGGTGCTGCACAGCTGGTCGCAGGTCTACCGCGCACGCGGCAGCACCATCCAGTCGATGTTCGACCTGGCGGGCAAGCGTGTGGCGGTGCTCAAGGGCTCGGTGCAGCGCGCCACCTTTCTGAGCATGATGGACAGCTTCGGCATCGCCGTGCTGTTGATCGACGCGTCGACGCTGGTCGAAGCCTTCGAGTTCGTGCAGCGCGGCGACGCGGACGCGGTGATCTCCAACCACCTGTTCGGCAACCTGCAGGCGGGGCATTTCGGGCTGGTCGATGCGGGCATCGTGTTCCAGCCCTCGTCGCTGTATTTCGCCACCGGCCCGGGCCGCAATGCCGATGTGCTGGCGGCCATCGACCAGTCGGTGCAGCGCTGGCGCTCCGGCGCGGAGCCGCGCTACACGCAGGTGATGGGCCGTTGGGCCGGGCCTGAAGCAGGGGCGCAGATGTCGGCGGCCATGGGCTGGGCCATGGTGGCGCTGGCGGTGTTCGCGCTGCTGGCGGCGGTGTCGGCGGTGGCGCTGCGGCGCAAGGTGGACGAGCGCACGCGCAAGCTGCAGGCCAGCGAGCAGAAGCTGGCCACCATCCTGGACAGCGTGGGCGCCTTCATCTACATCAAGGGACAGGACTTCCGCTACGAATACGCCAACCACCACATCCTCGGCCTGTTCGGCCGGCAGGCGCAGGACGTGGTGGGGCTCGATGATTCCGCCTTCTTCGACCAGGCCACCACCGCGCAGCTGCAGGCCAACGACCGGCGCGTGCTGCAGCAGGGCGAGCTGCTGGAGGTGGAGGAGGTCAACACGCACCTGGCCACGGGCGAGACACGGGCGTACCTGTCCGTCAAGATCCCGCTGCGCCTGCCCGATGGCAGCATCCATGCGCTGTGCGGCATCTCCACCGACATCACCGAGCGGCGCAAGGCCGAAGAGTCGCTGCGCATCGCCGCCACGGTGTTCGAGTCGTTCGAAGGCATGGTGGTGACCGGGCCGGACCAGCGCATCCTGACGGCCAACCAGTCGTATGCGCGGCTGACGGGCTACTCGGTGCAGGAGCTCGTGGGCGAGACGCCGCGGCTGCTGCAGTCGGGCCGCCACGACACGCATTTCTATACCGCGCTCAAGGACGCACTCAGCGCCACCGGCGGCTGGCAGGGCGAGGTCTGGAACCGCCGCAAGAACGGCGAGGTATACCCCGCGTGGATCACCGTCACCGCGGTGCGCTCGCCGCAGGGCGAGATCACGCACTACGTGGGCACGCAGACCGACATCTCGGCCCGCAAGGCGGCGGAGGAAGAGATCCGCCTGCTGGCGTACTACGACCCGCTGACGGGTCTGCCCAACCGGCGCCTGATGGCCGACCGCCTGCAGCATGGACTCGCGAGTGCGGCGCGCATGGGCACCGGCGGTGCGCTGCTGTTCGTGGACCTGGACAACTTCAAGGACCTGAACGACACGCAGGGCCATGAGATCGGCGACCAGCTGCTATGCCAGGTGGCGGCCAGGCTGGGCGGCGTGCGCCAGGGCGTGACCGTGGCGCGCCTGGGCGGTGATGAGTTCGTCCTGCTGATCGAGGGGCTGAGCCCCCAGCCCGCGGAAGCCGCGGCGCAGGCCGAGGCGGTGGCGCGCACCGTGTTGCTGGCGCTGGGGCAGGGCTACCCGCTGGGCGGGCGCATGTACCACGGCTCCTGCAGTATCGGCGTGGCCTTGTATGCCGATGCGCAGGGCTCGGTGGACGAGCTGCTCAAGCGCGGGGACCTGGCCATGTACCAGGCCAAGGCGGCAGGGCGCAACACGCTGCAGTTCTTCGACCCCCGCACGCAGGCAGCCGTGTCGGCCCGCACCGCACTGGAGGCCGACCTGCGCGAGGCCCTGCGGGACGGCCAGTTCCTGCTGCATTACCAGGCGCAGATCAGCCAGTTTGACGGCATGGTGGGGGCCGAGGCGCTGGTGCGCTGGCAGCACCCCGAGCGGGGCCTGGTGTCGCCGGGGGAGTTCGTCCCGGTGGCGGAGGCGTCGGGCATGATCGTGCCGCTGGGCGCGTGGATCTTGCGCACCGCGTGCGTGCAGCTGGTGCAGTGGGCGCAAAGCCCGCTGACTGCCCACTGGAGCCTGGCCGTGAACGTGAGCGCGCGCCAGTTCCGCCACCCCGACTTCGTCGACGATGTGCTGACCATGCTCGAAGAGACCGGCGCCGACCCGCAGCGCCTGAAGCTGGAGCTGACCGAGACCCTGCTGCTGGACGACGTGGAAGACACCATCCTGCGCATGACCACGCTGCGGGCATTGGGCATCCGCTTCTCGCTCGATGACTTCGGCACGGGCTATTCCAGCCTGGCGTACCTCAAGCGGCTGCCGCTGGACCAGCTCAAGATCGACCAGGGTTTCGTGCGCGATCTGCTCACCGACGCCAACGACGCCAGCATTGCGCGCGCCATCGTCACCCTGGCGCAGACCATGGAACTGGGCGTGATCGCCGAGGGCGTGGAGACCGCCGAGCAGCGCGACATGCTGGCCAGCCTGGGCTGCCACGTGTGGCAGGGCTACCTGTTCGGACGGCCGGGCCCGGCCAGCGCGCTGCTCGCCGTGCCCGAGATCGTGTTGGCCTGAGAACATCGTCTTCGCCATCTTCGCCCGTTTCCCCTGTCTCCGGGGTGGAGGCCTCGGGCACGGCCGGCATGGCGCGGGATGCGGGGTCTGCAGGCCTGGGCATCTTGCGGCTGGTCGGCCCGTCTGTCGCCATTGGATGACATCGCTGCGCGGCGCGATGCAGTAGGGTCAAGGGCGCTTGACGGTCCAGCCCATGGGTGGCCCTGGTGCACGGTTGGCGTGCGTGGCGCGTTGAACAACAAGGAGCACCCCATGACAAACACCACAACCCTCACGATGACCTCAGGTCTTCGCCTTTTCTTTTCTGGCGCCGCCGCTGCGCTGCTGATGGCTGTGGCGGGCGGTGCGCAGGCACAGGGCTACGTCAACGCCACCGTCGGCGGCGAACTGGCACCGGGTGTGTATGGCCGCATCAACATCGGCAACGCGGCGCCGCCACCCGTGCTGTACGCCGAGCCCGTGATCATCCACCGCCCTGCGGTCGTGGTGCCCCGCGCGCCCATCTACATGTACGTGCCGCCCGGCCATGCCAAGAACTGGGGTAAGCACTGCGGCCGCTACAACGCCTGCAACCAGCCGGTCTACTTTGTGCAGGAGCCCCCACCGCGCCGGGGTCCTCCCCACCACCGCGGCCCGCACGGGCGCGATGACCGCCGCTGGGACGACGACCACCGCCATGGCGGCAAGCACGACCGGGACCGTGGACGTGATCGCCACGGCGACGACGACCGGGGACGCGGCCACGGCAAGGGCCACGGGCACGGCCACCGCGATTGAGGGCTGAGCTGGCGGCCTGAAGCGCCCAGCGCCCTTTCCAGCCTCCCGCGCCTTCCTGAGCCTATAGGCCTGGAAGGCGCTGTCATTTGCGCCAGCGCAGACGCTGCGAAGGTGGCAGCGGTTAAGCTCGGACCTCTATGGCCCAAGTCACTTTCTCACCCCCGTTCACCACCCCTTCGGACGTTGCCAATCATCTGAGCCAGCGCGGCTATGCCGTGCTGTCCCCGGCCGATGTGGCCCGCTTCATCGGCGGCGACTTGCCGGCGTTGATGGCGCTCAATCGCGACTGGGACAGCCTGCCGCCCGATGAATTTCTGAAAGACGGCGGACGCTACCGCCGCCGTCGCCACGCGTGCTTCGTGGTGCAGGGCGGGCAGGTGCAGCAGGTGCCGCACCGCGCCCACTGGCAGCCGGTGGAATACAACGCGCTGCACGGCGGCATGGAGCGCTGGTTCGCGCCCATGGAGCCCGCCACCGTGGCCCAGCCCGCATGGCATCAGTTGCTGGCGGCTCTGGCCAATGTCTCCGACGCCGTGTTTGCAACCAACGCCGATGCGCCGCAGCCCTGGTTCGTGGAGGCGCACCAGTTCCGCATCGACACCACCGACGGCATCGGCCGCCCCACGCCCGAAGGCGCGCACCGCGACGGCGTGGACCTGGTGGCCGTGTTCCTGGTGGGGCGCGCGGGCATCAAGGGTGGAGAGACGCGGGTGTTCGAAGCCCATGGCCCGAGCGGCCAGCGCTTCACCCTGACCGAGCCATGGTCGCTGCTGCTGCTGGACGACGCGCGCATGATCCATGAGTCCACCCCCATCCAGCCGGTGGACGCTGCGGGCCACCGCGACACGCTCGTCGTCACCTGCCGGCGCGGCAACTTCCAGGGTGCGGACGTGGTGGGTACGGTGCCGGCGGGCGGCTGACCCGGCCAGGCCTGCGGGATGCTGGCCGGCGCAGCGTCAAACCCTGCGGGCTCGCGGGAATGACTGCGCCGCATTTGATGCGAATCAAGATGCAAGGTATGGTGGACGTTCACACTGGCGTCAGACGGGCCCGCCACAAGCCGGCCCATCCCCCTTTCCATCCACTCCAAGGAGAAGCACCATGTTCAAGCACATTCTGGTTCCTGTAGACGGCTCGGAGACCTCCGCACTGGCGGTGTCCAAGGCCGCCGCCCTGGCCAAGACCTTTGGCAGCGCAGTGACGGCGGTGTATGTGGTCGACCCCTATCCCTTCACCGGCGTGGGCGCTGATTTCGCCTACGGCCAGGCGCAGTACATCAACGCCGCCACCGCAGAGGCCAACACGGCGCTCGAAGCCGCCCGCAAGGCCATGGCCGAAGCGGGCGTGCAGGTGACCACCGTGGTCGGCGAAGGCCATGCCGTGCACGACGGCATCCTGCGTGCGCTGGAGAGCACCGGCGCCGACCTCATCGTGATGGGCTCCCACGGCCGCCGCGGCCTGGAAAAGCTGGTCCTGGGCAGCGTCACCCAGCGCGTGCTGGGCGTGGTGCACATCCCCGTGCTGGTCGTGCGCACCTGACCATCGCAAACAGCACCGCCCCATGACAAACGGCTCCCCAGGGAGCCGTTTTCATTGCAGTTCTTGACGCCACTGCCCATTGCCAGCAGCCCGCAGAACAAGCACGCCCCCCCGCCAGTGCACCCGTGGATCTGGCTCCGCCAGGCCACCGGGTGCGTCCCCCTTTGGGGGAAGGCGCGAAGCGACTCAGGGGGTTACTCTATTTTCGCGCCAGAAGCTTCCACGATCCCCTTCCACTGCACATACTCGGTCTTGAGCAGCGTGCCCAGTTGCGCTGGCGACATGGCTTCGGGCTCCGCGCCTTGCGCGTGGATGGCGGCCTTCATGTCGGCGGTGGCCAGCAGCTTGTTGACCTCGGCATTCACCGCGGCCACCACGTTGGCAGGCGTGCCTGCGGGTGCGAACACGCCGTACCAGGTGCTCACGTCAAAGCCCTTGAAGCCCGACTCGGCCACGGTGGGCACATCAGGCAGCGACGAGCTGCGCTTGGCCGACGTGACCGCCAGCGGGCGCAGCTTGCCGGACTTGATCTGGCCCATGGCCGACGGCAGCGACGACACCAGCAGGTCCACGTTGCCCGCCAGCGCATCCATCAGCGCGGGGTTGGAGCCCTTGTACGGGATGTGGCTGAGCTTCACGCCCGCGGCCTTCTCGAACAGATCGCCCGCCAGGTGGATGGACGTGCCGTTGCCGGGCGAGCCGTAGGTCACGGTGCCGGGCGCGGCCTTGGCGGCGGCCACCACGTCGGCCAGGCTCTTGTACTTGGAGTTCACGCTGGTGGCGATGACCACGGGCGTGTAGGCCACGTGGGCCACGGGCGTCAGGTCCTTGGTGGGGTCCCAGGGCAGGTTCTTGTACAGCCAGGGGCCGATGACCAGGTTGTCCTTCTGGCCCATCACCAGGTCGTAGCCGGTCGGGGCGGCCTTGACGGCCTCGCCGATGCCGATGGTGCCGCCGGCGCCGGCCTTGTTGTCGGCCACCACGGTCCACTTGGCGCTCTCGGTGAGCTTGGTGGCCACCAGGCGCGACAGGATGTCGGTGCCGCCGCCGGGCGGGAAGGGCACGATCAGGCGGATGGGCTTGTTGGGGTAAGCGCCGGACGCGGCCGGGGTGGCGGCCGTCTGGGCCTGGGCGGTGGCGCCCATCGCCAGGGCGAGCGCGGTGAAGGAAGAAAGCAGGGTGCGAATCATGGTCAGATATGTCTCCGTCGGTTCAATGAAATGGGCGGGCGGCGTTGCCCATGTGCATGGGCCGCGCGCCGCTCTGCCGGTCTTGGTGCCAGCACCCGGGGATGATCGCTGATCCGCCGGGGGCCCTGCCTTGCCAATCCAGGGTGGCAGCATCGCCGCTGGCGATGGCTGCAGCACCGGGCGGCGAAGGCATGGACTACATGCGCTCGAAGATCGCGGCGATGCCCTGGCCGCCGCCGATGCACATGGTCACCAGCGCGTAGCGGCCCTGCACGCGCTGCAGTTCGTGCAGCGCCTTCACGGTGATCAGCGCGCCGGTGGCGCCGATGGGGTGGCCGAGCGAAATGCCCGAGCCGTTCGGGTTGACCTTGGCCGGGTCCAGGCCCAGGTCTTGGGTGACGGCACAGGCCTGCGCGGCAAACGCTTCGTTGGCCTCGATCACATCGAGGTCCGCCACGGTGAGGCCGGCCTTCTTCAGCGCCGCCTGCGTGGCCGGCACCGGGCCGATGCCCATGTACTTGGGGTCCACACCCGCGTGGGCATAGGCCACCAGGCGGGCCAGGGGCTTGGCGCCGCGCGCCTTGGCGGCACCGGCTTCCATCAGCACCAGCGCGGCGGCGGCGTCGTTGATGCCCGAGGCGTTTCCGGCCGTCACCGTGCCGTTTTCCTTGGCGAACACGGGCTTGAGCTTGGCCATGTCGGCCAGCGTGGCGCCGGGGCGAAAGTGCTCATCGGTCGCGTACGACACGTCACCCTTCTTGCTCTTCAAGGTCACGGGCACGATCTGGTCCTTGAAGTAGCCGGCGGCCGTGGCGCGCTCGGCGCGGTTGTGGCTCTCCACCGCCAGCTGGTCCTGCTGCTCGCGGCTGATGCCCCACTTGGCGGCGATGTTCTCGGCCGTCACGCCCATATGGATGTTGTGGAAGGGGTCGTGCAGCGCGCCGATCATCATGTCCACCATCTTGGTGTCGCCCATGCGGGCGCCCCAGCGCATGTTCAGGCTCGCGAACGGTGCGCGGCTCATGACCTCGGCACCGGCGCCGATGGCGACGTCCGTGTCGCCCAGCAGGATGGACTGGCTGGCGTTCACGATGGCCTGCAGGCCCGAGCCGCACAGGCGGTTGACGTTGTAGGCAGGGGTGCCCTCGCCGCAGCCGCCGTTAATGGCCGCCACGCGCGACAGGTACATGTCCCGGGGCTCGGTGTTGACCACATGGCCGAACACCACATGGCCCACGTCCTTGCCGTCCACGTTGGCGCGCGCCAGCGATTCCTTGACGACCAGGGCGCCCAGCTCGGTGGGCGGAATGTCCTTGAGGCTGCCGCCAAAGGTGCCGATGGCGGTGCGCACTGCGCTGACGACGACGACTTCACGGGTCATGGGGAGGTCCTTTCAGAGAGGTTTTGAATCAAATGGGCCGCTACCGCTTGTCCATCAAGCGCCAGCAGCTATCAAAATAGGAGCTTTCGGTTTACGCGTCCCGTACGTCAGCCACCGGGTTGGTGCCGAAATCGGCGCGGTCGAGCCAGGCCAGAACGCGCGCTGCGGCGTCGGCAGGCGACGTGAGCTGCCCACCCGTCTTGAGGTTGGCAAAGTTCTGCTGGTCCGGGAAGGCATCGGGCGCAGCGCCGCGCAGCTGCACCTGCATGTCGGTGTCGATCACGCCCGGCGCCAGCGAGCACACCTTGGCGCCGTGGGGCTTGATGGCTTCGTCCAGCGCCACGCAGCGCGTGAAATGGTCCATGCCCGCCTTGGCCGCGCAGTACGCGGCTTGCGAGGCCATGGCGCGGCGGCCCAGGCCCGAGGAGATGTTGAGCACCTTGCGCGGCACGCTCGTCCACGCATCGGTGGCGCCCAGGAAGGCGGCGGTCAGTTGCATGGGCGCCTCCAGCCCCACGCGCAGGGCGGTGGCCAGGTCGGCGGCGTCGCTGCCGGACAGCGGGGCGATGCGCGGGATCATGCCGGCGTTGTTGATCAGCGTGGCGCTGGCAAACGCCTGCGGGCCCTGGGCTGCCAGCCAGGCCTGCAGCCTGTGCGCGGCCTGCTCGCCCTGAGACAGGTCGAGCTGCCATTGTTCGATGGTGACGCCTGAAGCCTTGGCTTCGGTGGCCAGGTCGGTGTTGGCGCTGCGGGCGATGCAGATCAGCGTGTTGCCGCTGCGCAAAAGCTGCTGGGCCATGGCCAGGCCCATGCCGCGCGACGCGCCGGTCAGGATGTAGAGGTGGTTTTGAGGCATCCCGCCATGTTACTGCGCAGTACGCACCGCAGCGCGTGCCGGTGGCTAACTACTGCCCCGTGGGGGACTCCAGCGCCGCCAGCAGCAGCGACAGCCGGGCGTCCAGCGCGGCCAGGTCGGCGGCCTTGAGCGGCGCCAGGATGCGGTGTTCGTTGGCCACATGGGCCTCCACGGCCCGGTCGATCAGCGCGAGCCCGGCGGGGGTCAACTGCACCAGCGAGCTGCGCGCGTCGTCGGGGTTGGGCAGCCGGGTGATCCAGCCGCTGGCTTCGAGCTTGCCCATGCGGTGCGTCATGGTGCCCGAGGTCACCATGAGTGTGGAGAACAGCGTGGTGGGCGCCAGGCAATACGGCGCGCCAGAGCGGCGCAGCGTGGCCAGCATGTCGAACTCCCACACGCTCAGGCCGAACTCGGCAAAGGTCTCGTCCAGCCGGCGCTCCAGCAGGGCGGTGCAGCGCTTGATGCGGCCGATCGGCCCCATGGGGCTGACGTCAAGGTCGGGGCGCTCGCGATGCCACTGAGCCAGGATGGCGTCCACGGCGTCGGGTTGGCGTTGTGTGGCCATCGTGTCGGGCTTCAAAGTATCTTGATTTCAAGATTGTATGGTAGAGTTATTTATCTTGAATTGAAGATAATTAACCATGCAAGACACCCGCTCCGCTCCCTGGCTCGATGCGCTGACCACCGCGGTGGGCCCTGTGATCTGGGGCTCCACCTACATCGTCACCACCGAGCTGCTGCCGCCAGACCGGCCCTTCACCGCCGCGCTGCTGCGCACGTTGCCCGCCGGCCTGCTGCTGGTGCTGTGGTGCCGCCGCTGGCCGGCATGGGGCGACTGGACCGGCTGGCGGCGCCTGGTGGTGCTGGCGGCGCTGAACATCGGCGTGTTCCAGGCGCTGCTGTTCGTGGCGGCGTACCGGCTGCCGGGTGGCGTGGCCGCCGTGGTGGGCGCCATCGGCCCGCTGGTGGTGATGGGACTGACCTGGGCGATGGACCACCGGCGCCCACCCGCCGTGGCCCTGGCGGCCGGTGCCCTGGGCGTGCTGGGCATGGCGGCGCTGCTGCTGTCGCCCGGCGCACGCTGGGACATGGTGGGCGTGGCCGCTGCGCTGGTGGGCACGCTGTGCATGGCGGCGGGTACCTTCTGGTCGCGCCGCTGGCGGTCCGACCTGCCGGTGCTGGCCTTCACCGGCTGGCAACTGCTGGCGGGCGGCCTCATGCTGGCGCCCGTGGCCTGGCTGGTGGACCCGCCGCTGCCCGTGCTGACCGCCGTCAACGTGGCCGGCTATGTGTACCTGAGCGTGGCGGGCGCCTTGCTGGCCTATGCGCTGTGGTTCCGCGGCATTGCGCGGCTGCCTTCGGTGGCGGTGTCGTCGCTGGGGCTATTGAGCCCGGTGACGGCGGTGCTGCTGGGCTGGGCGCTGCTGGGGCAGTCGATGCGGGGCATCTCGCTGGTGGGCATGCTGGTGGTGCTGGGCAGCATCCTGGCGGTGCAGTGGGCGATGTCGCGGCCTGCGGCGGTGTAGCCTGGGGCGCGTTTGACTGCACTGCTGCACGGAGCGGTCACCGGCAGTTGCTATTGAAATGATAGCAGCTAGCGCTTTTCTAGAGCGCGGTAGGCCCTGTTTTCATTCAAATTCTGCCGGCCATTCCAGCGCCACCTCGGCCCCTGTGGCCGGGTGCAAGAAGCGCAGATGGCTCGCATGCAGCTGCAGCCGCGGGGCCTGCGCCTGCGTGGCGGCATCGGCATACAGCGCGTCGCCCAGAATGGGGTGGCCTACCGCGGCCAGGTGCACGCGCAGCTGGTGGGTGCGGCCGGTCACCGGCTCCAGCTCGACATGGGTAGTGCCCTGGGCCGCGTCGTGGCGGCGCACGCGCCAGCGGGTGAGGCTGGGCTTGCCCAGCACGGCGTCGATCACGCGCAGGGGGCGGCGCTCCCAGTCGGCCGCGATCGGCAGGTTGATGTCCTGCCAGGCATCGGTCGCCTGACCGTCGGGCTGCATGCGGCCCTGCACCACGGCCTGGTAGCGCTTGTGCACCTGGCGCTCGGCAAAGGCGTGGCTCAGGCGCCGCTGGGCGTCGATGTGGCGCGCCATGATCACGAGGCCCGACGTCGCCTGGTCCAGCCGGTGCACGATGAGCGCGCCGGGCCAGCGCTCTTGCGCGCGGGCGCTCAGGCAGTCCTGCTTGTCCGGTCCGCGTCCGGGCACGCAGAGCAGGCCGGAGGGCTTTTGCAGCACCAGCAGATCGGCGTCCTCGTACATCGCCTGCACGGCGAGCGCGGCTTGCGCAGCGGGCGGGGCGTGAAGAGCGTCCACCGCGTGCCCGGCGCCCACCGCGGGCTCGGCCGGCTCAGGCGGCTTCATCGCCTGCTGCGCTGCCGGCAATGAGCCGCTGCACCGTGGCGCAGAGTTCTTCCACATCGTTGGGCTTGTGGATCAGGGCACGCGCGCCTTCGGCCAGGGCTTCCTGTTCGATCTCGGCCGTCACGTAGCCCGACGCCAGCGCCACCGGCAGGTCGGGTCGGATGAGCCGGGCCTCGCGCACCAGGTCCACGCCGCAGAAGCCGGGCATGTTGTAGTCGG
This sequence comes from Acidovorax sp. NPDC077693, assembly GCF_044542805.1. Classification (NCBI taxonomy): domain Bacteria; kingdom Pseudomonadati; phylum Pseudomonadota; class Betaproteobacteria; order Burkholderiales; family Comamonadaceae; genus Acidovorax; species Acidovorax sp. NPDC077693. The sequence goes on from NZ_JBITVD010000016.1 coordinate 125,672, forward strand.
TCACCAGCAGGTCGTAGCACTGGGGCGCGGCGCGCAGCGCGGCCGTGGCCTCGTGCGGGTCGGTGAAGCCGCTGACTTCGTAGCCCCGGCGGCGCAGCAGCCGCTGCACCAGGAACACCAGGGCCTGGTCGTCGTCCACGTACATCACATGCGGCTTGCGCGGTGGCGGTGCGCAGTCGGCCACCTCGGGCTCAGGGGGCGGTGCGGCTGGCGGGGTGTGCGGCACGGGGGGCGGGGTGGGCAGGGTGCTGGCCGGCGCCACCGGAAAGTACAGCGTGAACCGGCTGCCCTGGCCGGGCGCGCTTTGCACGTCCACGCCGCCTTCGTGCGTGCGCATCACGCCATGCACCACCGCCAGCCCCAGGCCCGTGCCCTGGCCCACAGGCTTGGTGGTGAAGAAGGGCTCGAAGATGCGCTCCAGCGTGGCCGCGTCCATGCCCGGGCCGGTGTCGCGCACGGCCAGCGCCACGTAGTCCATCGGGGCCAGGCCCAGCCGCTCGCTGAGCCGGTGGTCGGGCTGCACCGCGGCCGCTTCGACATGGATGCTGCCGCGCTCGGTGCCAATGGCGTGGACGGCGTTGGTGCACAGGTTCAGCAGCGCCTGCTCCACCTGCGTGGCGTCGCCCAGAACGGGCGGCAGGCCCTGCTGCAGGTGCATGTGCAGCTCCACCGCGGGGGGCAGCGTCACGCGCAGCAGGCGCTCGGTGTCGTGCACCACTTCGGCCAGCGATACGGCGGTGCGCCGCGGCGGCTCGTTGCGGCTGAAGGTGAGGATCTGGCGCACCAGGTCGCGCGCGCGGCGGCCGGCCTTGTCGATCTCCAGCAGGCTCTCCAGCACCGGCGAGTGGGGCGCGCAGTCGGCCTTGGCCAGTTCCACATTGCCCAGGATGGCGCCCAGGATGTTGTTGAAGTCGTGCGCGATGCCGCCGGCCATGGTGCCCACGGCCTGCATTTTTTGCGACTCGCGCAGCTGCGCCTCCAGCTCGTTGCGGTGCGCCTCGGCCTTCTTGCGGCCGGTGAGGTCGCGCGCGAACACGGTGGTGGTCTCGCCTTCCGCGTGGCGCTCGAACGAGACGCTGACTTCCACCGCCAGCTCCTTGCCGCTGGCCGTCAGCGCCGTCATCTCGCCCAGCATGGCCTGCGTGGTGAGCTGCGCAAACGCCAGGGCCTGCGCCGCGTCGGGCAGAAAGCGGTCGAGCGTGCTGCCCAGCGCGTCGCCCGCGCTGCACTGGAACAGCGCCGCGGCCGTGGGGTTGAACACGGTGATGCGCTGGTGCTGGTCCACGCACAGGATGGCGTCGAGCGCCGAATTGATGATGGCCTCCAGCCGCTTTTCGCTGGCGTAGAGCTGCTGGTTGCGCTGCTGCAGCGTGAGCGCGCTGTGCTGCAGCGCCTGGCGCTCGGCCAGCAGCGGGCCCTGGTCGATCACCGCGCACAGGAACTGCGGCAGCGGCGGCCCGCTGGCCTGCGGTGCCTCGATGTGGGCGATGTGCAGGTCGCCGTTGATGCGGGTGTCGTCATTGATCGCGAACACCACCTCCTTGACGTCGCTGTGGCCCAGGTCCTTGGCCAGCGCGAAGGCCTCGCGCACCCGCCGAGCGTCCTGCTCGCGCACGAAGGGCAGCAGCGCCGTCAGCGGCCGGTCGCGCTCGGTGGGCTGGAACGATCGGTGCGCCATGGAGTTGGCCTGCACCACCAGGTCGTGCTCGTCCACCACCATCAGGGCCAGGGGCAGGCTGGCGAACAGCGTCTCGAACCGCTCGTAGGCGCTCTCGGCCACGGTCTGGCTGTAGCGCAGCACCTTGTTCTGGCTCTCGAGCTCGGCCTGGTAGGCGCGCAGCTCGGCCACCAGTCCCTCGGCAGGTGCGCCGGGCGGCAGCGCCGGCGGGCCGGTGCGCACGACCGGCGTGCCCGGCGCGCCAGCCACTTGCGCGGGCATGCGGCGGGAGGGGTCCAGAAAAGACAGGTCGGGTTCGCTCATGGGAAAAAGGCCGCGCGGACTCCACGCAGGTGCTGTGCAGCGCAAGGGCCGTGCGCTGCCGCCGTGCAGGGCTTGCGGGGGCGCCGCAAGGCATGCGCCGAAGTGTACGCCCGCAGATTGCGCCGCGGCAGCCGCAGCGCGCAAGACCACAGCCCGCCAGGTGGGTTGGCGTGGGTCGCTGTGGGTGGGAGGCGGATGTTGGCGGGTAGGTGGTAGGCGGGTAGGCGGGGGTCGCCGGGTGTTCGCTGGCCCCGCACCGGCCTGCTGCAAAAGCGGCGATTGTTGGCCAAACGTGAACAATCCTTTTCCCTTTGACGGCTTACCGGCGCGCGCAGGCTTGCATACATTTGATATGCCGCCGCCGTACCGCACGGCGCGCGCAACCATCACGGCCCAGATCACAGGACTATTCCAACATGACCACTGCCAACACCACCACCGCCGCTGCCGCTGCCCAGCCGCTGCTCGACCAACTGCAATGGCGCTATGCCGCCAAGAAGCTGAACCCCGAAAAGAAGGTTCCGCAGGACAAGGTCGAGCGCATCCTGGAGGCCGCGCGCCTGGCCCCCACCTCCAGCGGCCTGCAGCCGTTCGAGATCATCGTCGTGACCGACCCCGCGGTGCGCGCCAAGATCCAGCCCATCGCCTGGAACCAGGCCCAGATCACCGACGGCTCGCACCTGCTGGTGTTCGCCGCGTGGGACAACTACACGGCCGATCGCATCAACATGATGTTCGACCTGACCAACGACCAGCGCGGCTTCAAGAACGAAGGCTGGGAGAACTACCGCCAGATGCTGCTGAACAGCTACCCCCAGCGCGATGCCGAAGTGAACTTCCAGCACGCGGCCCGCCAGGCCTACATCGGCCTGAGCGCCGCCCTGATCGCTGCCGCTTTCGAGCAAGTGGACTCCACCCCCATGGAAGGGTTCGACCCCAACGCCCTGGACGAGATCCTGGGCCTGCGGGCACGCGGCCTGCGCAGCGTGTCGATCCTGCCGCTGGGCTACCGTGCCGACGAAGGCGACTGGCTGGTGAACCTGAAGAAGGTGCGCCGCCCCCGCGAACAGTTCGTGACCGAAGTCTGAACCCGAGGCTTCAGGCGACCCACAAAAAAATGCCGGGCACACGCCCGGCATTTTTTTTCTATGAAGCGGCGCTCAGCGGGCCACGGGTGCCGCATCCGTCACGCGGCGCATGGGCGTCAGCACCAGGGCCAGCGCAGCCAGTACCACCAGCGTGCCGCCGCTGGCGACGAACAGCTGGGTCAGCGTGACGCTCTTCATCAACCAGCCGGTGACGGCGGCCGAGATGGGCGCCAGGCCCATGAAGATGAACATGAACAGACTCATCGCGCGGCCCAGCAGCATGGGCGGTACGCGCTGCTGGATCCAGGTGAACACGCTCACCTGCATGAAGCCGCCCAACAGGCCGATGGCCAGCATCAGCGCCGCCCCTTGCCACACAGCGGTGATCAGGCCCATGGGCATGAACAGCGCGCCGATGGCCGCGTCGAACGCCAGGATGGTCATGCCCAGGCTGCCGATGCGCAGCCGCGGCACCATGCCCGAGACCACCATGCCGAGCAGCGTGCCTGCGCCATGGGCGCCCACGATGATGCCGAACGCGGCGGCGCCCAGTTCGGGCGCGCTACTGGCCAGCACCGGGATGGCGATGTGGATGGGGCCCATGATGAACAGGGCGATGGCGCTCCAGTAAAGAAAGCAGGTGCGCAGCTCGGTGTCGCGCCAGAAGTGCGCCAGGCCCTGGGCCACCGATGCCAGCACGGCTTGTGGTGGTGCTGCAGGTGCTGCGGCAGACGGTGCACCTCCGCCCAGAGTGCGCACCTGAGCCAGCGTCCAGGCCGACACCGCAAAGCTCAGCGCATCGAGCGCAAACGCCAGGCCGATGCCGGTGGCGTTAGCGCGCGCTTCACTGCCGCCGCTGGGGTGCGCTGCGGTGGCATCCCCGAACAGCGCGATCAGCACGCCCGCCAGCAGCGGCCCGAGAAACATCGTGAGCTGGCGCAGGCCCAGGTTCACGCCGTTGGCGGCCTGCAGCTGGTGGCGGGCCACCACGTGCGGCATCATCGCAACGCCCGCCGGAATGCTGAACGCCGTGGCCAGGCCAATGGCCAGCGACAACGCATACACCATCCACAGCGTGAGGCTGCCGGCCAGCACCAGGGCGGCCAGCACGGCCAGCAGCACCAGGTTGATGTACTTGGTGATCATCAGCACCTGCTTGGGCGAATGGCGGTCCACCAGTGCACCGCCGATCAGGATGAACAGCGCACGCGGCACGCTGATGAGCGCCAGCACCGTGCCCAGCACCAGCGTGTCGCCGGTCATCTGCAGCACCAGCCAGGGCAGGGCGATGAGCGTGAACTGGTCGCCCAGCATCGACAGGAAAGCGCCGCCGGTCAGCCAGCGGAAGTTGCGGTCCTTGAGCAGCGCGGCGCGCTGGTCGGGGCCTGCAGGGCTTGCGGGTGCGGGCTGGGCGTTCTCGGCACGCGGCGGCGGGTTGTCGCGGGTGGGGGTATCAGTGGGCATGGGCAGGTTCTCCGGGGTAGGGGCGGGAATGGCGGTGGCCGTTGAGCAACTGGCCCACCGCGGTAAAACGAACGAACAGGTGGTAGCTGGCCAGGCACAGAGCCGTGGTCGCCAACACGTTGAGAAAAATCTTGGCAATCGCAGGGATGGGCACGCCATACAGCAGCGCGCCAAAGCCCACCGTCAGCGGCAGGTGCACCAGGTACACCCAGTACGCGCTGTCTGCCAGGTAGGCCAGCCAGGCCCGGGGCCGCGCCACATGCCGCAGAAACAGGCCGATGAGCGCAAAGCTCCACAGCCACGACGCCGCGTTGTAGGCCAGCGCCATCCAGAACTGCAGATGCCGGATGGCCGACACCGGCGCGGCCAGCACGTCGGTGAAGCCACCGGTCAGCAGCACCAGCGCAAAGGCCGATGCTTCGGGCTGGGCCAATATCTCTGACAGGAACCCGGTCACCACAAAGCACGCCAGCCCTGCAGCGGCGAACACCGGCCAATGCCTTTCGTAGCGCGCCATCAGCAGGCGCCGCTGGCTGTACAGGCACAGGCCGAACGCGTAGAACAAGCCGTTGTGCACCCATTCCGCCAGCGGCGGCAAAAACGACCCGCTCGGCGTGACGATGCCGTGGTCGTACTGCGCGCCGATCCACCCCAGCGGCAGCGTAAGCAGCACGCCACCCAGCGGCGTGGCGCACAGCCATGCCGACGCAGCCTGCAACTTGCGCTGCACCGACGATGGCAGCGCCCGGGCTGCTGCCCACACCGGCGGGGTGAGCATGCTCAGCCACAGCAGCATCCACAGAAACCACAGATGCATGGTGGGCGGGCCGTGCGGCACGTTGGGGCCGCGCGGCAGCAGGCTGCGGTCCATGCCCCAGGTGCCGTGCGCCATGCGGTGCAGGAACATCAGCCCGAGCAGCGCCGTCGCCATGAACAGCGGCGGCCAGAACACCACGAACGGCAGGCCCAGGCGGCGCACGCGGTGGCGGGCCATGCCGGCCAGGCCCCGCTGCTGCACCAGCAGCGCCACGAAGAAGCCCGCCAGGATGAAGAACAGCGGCATGCGAAACGCATGGATCACCGCCACCAGCAGGTCGGCCACCGGCGTGGACAGGTCGTCGTGCCACGGCAGGGGCGACGGTGCTGCCATGTACGCAATGGAGGCGTGCAGCACGATGCCCAGCCACATCATGGTGGCGCGCAGGTGGTCCAGCGCGTGCAGGCGCCCGGAGGCCGCGGCGGGAGAGGGGGAGGGGTCAGCAGTCATGTGTCGGTCCATCAAGAGACCGACTGTCAAGCCTCACGTTGCGTGAGGGTCAAGCGATTTTTGCTGCTTTTTTGCGTTGGGGTGGCGAGGTTGCCACTGCGTGCGAAGCCCGTGCGTGCGCCAGGGCGGCGTGCAGGTAGGCGCGCACGGGCGCGCTCAGCGGCGAGCCCGCCTGGAGCAACGGCTCCTGCATCGACGCGGTGAGCAGCTTCTGGCGCAGTGCCGCGTCGTTGCGTGTGAGTTGGCCGAACAGCGCATCCCAGCGCTGCGCAGCGGCCGCGGCGTCAGCGTGCTGCGGGGCCACGCCGCGCGCCAGCAGTTGCTGCACCCAGTCTTCCAGCGCCGCCCACTGCGTGTGGGATACATGACCCAGCGCGCGCAGGTCGTCGCGGGTCAGGTACTTGTCCAGCAGGTTCATGCGCAGCTTGATGGCCACTTCGACGTACTCGATCATCTCGCCCGGCGGCGCATGGTTGCGGCCATGGGTCGTGGGCTCGGTGCGGAACATGTGGCCCCAGCGCTCCAGCAGGTCCATGTCGCCGCCCATCCAGTGCAGCATCAGCGCCATCCAGCGGTATGCCAGCGCCTGCACCTCGGGGTCTTCGGGTGGCAACTGGCGGTCCATGGCACTCTGCACCAGCTCCTTCACCACCAGCCAATCGGACTCGATCAGGCTCCATTTAGTGAAGATCTGCTTGAGCTCGGCCGAGCTGAAGTACTTGCCGTAGGTGGTCATCAGCGCCAGCGCTTCGAGCCAGTTGCCCATGTCGGGCTCGGCCCCCGCCATGAGCCCGTCGCGCAGCATGGTCAAGCGCCCCCGCAGTTCGGTGGCCTGCGATATCTGCTGGTCCAGCGCGCGGATCTGCTGGCCGATGATGCGTTCGGGCGCCATCGTGTCGCCCACCAGCAGGTCGCCGATGTCGCTGAGCGCCAAGCCCATCTGCCGCATCGTCTGGATGCCGTGCAGCCGCTGCACGTCGGCCTGGCTGTACAGCCGATAGCCCGCGTCCGACCGGCCCGAGGGCTTGAGCAGCCCGATCTCGTCGTAATGGTGCAGCGTGCGCACCGTGAGGCCGGTGCGCCGCGCGAGGTCACCGACCTTCAGCAGCATGGGTTTTCTTATTACTTGCGCACCGAGATCAGTTCAATCTCGAAGTTGAGCGTGCTGTTGGGCGGAATCACGCCACCTGCGCCCGCAGCGCCGTACGCGATGGCAGGGGGGCAGGTCAGCTTGGCCTTGCCGCCGGGCTTCATGCGCTGCACGCCTTCGGTCCAGCAGGGGATCACGCGGTTGAGCGGAAACTCGGTGGGCTCGCCACGTTTGTAGGAGCTGTCGAACTCCTTGCCGTCGAGGAACATGCCCTTGTAGTGCACCTTCACGGTGTCGGTGGACTTGGGGGAATCGCCTGTGCCTTCCTTCAAGGATTCAAACACCAGGCCGCTGGCGGTGGTGACGGGCTGGGCGGTTTGTGCCATGGCGATAGGGGTAAGGACCAGCGAAGCCAGCAGGGCGAGAAGAACGCGCATGAAGAACACTCCAGGAAAAAACAAAGGCCCGATGTTAGGGCCTTTCGCTTCAACGCATTGCATATTGCCGCAGTGTGTTTGACCCGTTGGTGAGTCTCACGGCGTCATGGCGACCCAAGACATGCGGTTGCTTGAGGTAGCAGAAGACCCAGCGATGTTGTTGGTATTTTTTCCTTCTGAATCGCTGATGGGGTTGGCGGAATTCCAGTCAGATTGAGCTCAGCGGACTCAATTCGCCACTCCGACTTGCGCAATGTGAAGTAGAGGATCTTTCTTGCGTAGAACTCAGTGGATTCATCTCCTGGATTTGCGGGAGCCGTGCGACAGTTGAACCGTACCTCCATTTGAGTGCGATGGCGTTTTTTCGGACCCGACGAAACCTGCCGTGTCTCGCAAGTGGCGCGGACCCGACGTTGACCTTCGGCGATCGGAATATTCAATTCGAAATCTGAGTCGTGAAGGACGCTCTTGCAGGGCGCTACCAACGCGTGATAGCTGTCAGCCGCGTCTGCAATTGAAGTGCTCGGGAGGGCAAGAAGCACAGTCAATGCGGTGAACGCGCAACGGAGCTTTTGGCCGTCCCGACAGACCGTTCGGATAGGCAAAACAGACGGTTGTGACTTACTCATTGTGTGAAGATAGTCTGCAGAATGAGAGTCCTGGTGATAGCCCAGGCTTGGGTGCGGTGCATGATATTTGGCTTACGCCAGGTCACCTACCGGCACACAACTGCAGAACAGATTCCGATCCCCATACACATTGTCCACGCGTCCCACAGGCGACCAGTACTTACCTTGGCGCAGCACCGCCACCGGGTAGGCGGCGGCTTCGCGCGTGTATGGGCGGGCCCACTCGCCACTCAAAAGATTCTCGGCCGTGTGCGGCGCGTTTTTCAGCGGGTTGTTGTCCTGCGGTAACTTGCCCGCCTCGATCTGGCGGATCTCTTCGCGGATGGCAATCATCGCGTCGATGAAGCGGTCGATCTCGAACAGCGTCTCGCTCTCGGTGGGCTCCACCATCAGCGTGTTGGGCACGGGAAAGCTCAGTGTGGGCGCATGAAAGCCGTAGTCGATCAGGCGCTTGGCGACGTCCTCGGCCATCACGCCGCTGGTTTCCTTCAGGCTGCGCAGGTCCAGAATGCACTCGTGCGCCACGTGGCCGTTGGCCGATGCGTACAGCGTGGGGTAGTGGTCCTTCAGGCGCGCGCTGATGTAGTTGGCCGACAGGATGGCCGTCTCGGTCGCGGCCTGCAGGCCTTCGGCGCCCATCATGCGGATGTACATCCAGCTGATGGGCAGCACGGCGGCGTTGCCCAGGGGTGCGGCGCTGACCGGGCCTACCTTGCCGTCGGCGGGGGCCAGCGGCTGGTCGCCCTGGCCCGGCAGGCCGGGCAGGTAGGGCACCAAGTCTTCGACCACGCACACCGGGCCGACGCCCGGGCCGCCACCGCCGTGGGGGATGCAGAAAGTCTTGTGCAGGTTCAGGTGGCTCACGTCGCCGCCGAACTCGCCGGGGGCGGCCACGCCCACCAGGGCGTTCATGTTGGCGCCGTCCACGTACACGCGGCCGCCGTGGCTGTGCACCAGGGCGCACAGCTCCTTGACCTGGGTCTCGAACACGCCGTGCGTGCTGGGGTAGGTGATCATCACGCAGGCAATGCTGCCGCTGTGCTGCTCGCACTTGGCCTTGAGGTCGGCCAGGTCCACGTTGCCGGCGGCGTCGCACGCCGTCACCACCACCTGCATGCCCACCATCTGCGCGCTGGCGGGGTTGGTGCCATGTGCGCTGCTGGGGATGAGGCAGATGTTGCGGTGGCCTTCGCCCTGCGCCCGGTGGTAGGCCTGGATGGCCAGCAGGCCCGCGTATTCGCCCTGGCTGCCGGCGTTGGGCTGCAGGCTGATGCCGGCGTAGCCGGTGGCCTGGCACAGCCAGGCGCGCAGCTGCTCGTCCAGCTCGCGGTAGCCGGCCTGCTGGTCGGCGGGCGCGTAGGGGTGCATGTGCGCGAACTCGGGCCAGGTGATGGGGATCATCTCGCTGGTGGCGTTGAGCTTCATGGTGCAGCTGCCCAGCGGGATCATGCTGCGGTCCAGCGCCAGGTCCTTGTCGGACAGCTGGCGGATGTAGCGCAGCATGCCGGTTTCGGAATGGTGGGTGTTGAACACCGGGTGCGTGAGGTAGCGGCTGGTGCGGCGCAGCGCGGCGGGGATCAGCGGCTCCACGCCGTTCTCGAAAGCATCGAAGGTAGGCAGGGCCTGGCCGTCCTGGGCGAAGACCTTCCACAGCAGCTCGATGTCGGCGCGCGTGGTGGTCTCGTCCAGCGAGATGCACAGGTACTCTTCGAAGTAGATTCGCAGGTTGGCGCCCATCTGGATTGCGCGAGCAGCTATCGATTTGGTAGCGTCACCGGTATGCAGGCTGAGCGTGTCGAAGGTGGCTTGGGGGCGTACCGGCGCGCCCAGCTGCACCAGGCCCTGGGCCAGGATGGCGGTGTAGCTGGCCACGCGCTGGGCGATGCGTTGCAGGCCTTCGGGGCCGTGGTAGACGGCGTACATGCTGGCGATGACGGCGGGCAGCACCTGCGCCGTGCAGATGTTGGACGTGGCCTTTTCGCGGCGGATGTGCTGCTCGCGGGTCTGCAGCGCCAGGCGGTAGGCGGGCTTGCCGTGCACGTCCACGCTCACACCCACCAGGCGGCCGGGCAGGCTGCGCTTGAACTCGTCGCGGCAGGCCATGTAGGCAGCGTGCGGGCCGCCCGCGCCCATGGGCATGCCAAAGCGCTGCGTGGTGCCCACCACGATGTCGGCGCCGTATTCGCCGGGCGGCGTGATGAGTGTCAGCGCCAGCAGGTCGGCGGCCACGATGAAGGCGGCCTGCTTGGCGTGGGCTTTTTCCACATCGGCGCGCAGGTCTTCGATGCGGCCGCTGGTGGCGGGGTACTGGGCCAGCACGGCGAAGTAGTCGCCGGCCAGCAGGTCGTTCCACTCCTCGGCCGAGTTGGCCAGGCGCACTTCCAGGCCCAGGGGCTTGGCGCGGGTCTGGATGACTTCGATGGTCTGCGGGTGCGCGTCGCCCGCCACCACGAAGACGTTGCTCTTGGATTTGACCGAGCGCCTGGCCAGGGTCATGGCCTCGGCGGCGGCGGTGGCTTCGTCCAGCATGGATGCGTTGGCAATCGGCATGCCCGTCAGGTCGCACACCATGGTCTGGAAGTTGACCAGGGCCTCCATGCGGCCTTGCGAGATCTCGGCCTGGTAGGGCGTGTAGGCGGTGTACCAGGCGGGGTTTTCCAGAATGTTGCGCAGGATGACGCCCGGCGTGTGCGTGCCGTAGTAGCCCTGGCCGATGAAGCTGCGCAGGACCTTGTTCTTGCCCGCAATCGCCTTGAGCTCGGCCAGCGCTGCCGCTTCGGTGACGGGCAGGGGCAGGTCCATGGGCGTGGTGCGCGCGATGGAGCGCGGCACGATGCTTTCGATGAGGGCGCTGCGCGAGGCCTCGCCGATCACCGACAGCATGTGGGTTTCATCCGCAGCGTCGATGCCGATGTGGCGGGGCAGGAATTCGGTGGCGTTCTCGAGCGCGGCGAGGGAGGGCAGGGGGGCTTGGGAGGTCATCGGCGGCGGCGGCAAGGGCGGGGACACATGGCCCGGCAGGTGGCTGCCGGGCCGCGAAGGGAGGGGCGGTCCGATCAGGCGTTCTTGGCGAACTCGGCGTAGGCCGGCTCGTCCATGAGCGCGTCGAACTGCGTCATGTCGGTCACGTGGACCTTGAAGAACCAGCCGGCGCCCATCGGGTCGCTGTTGGCCAGGGACGGGTCGGCGCGCAGCGCCTCGTTCACTTCGACGATCTCGCCGGTGACGGGCATGTACACGTCGGCTGCGGCCTTGACGGACTCGACCACGCCGGCCACTTCACCCTGGGTGAAGGTGGTGCCGACGGCGGGCAGGTCCACGAACACCACGTCGCCCAGCGCGTCCTGCGCATGCAGCGTGATGCCGACGGTGGCGGCTTCGTGGTCGGAGATGTCGATCCACTCGTGGTCCTTGGAATACTTGACAGTCATGGGGGCTCCAGAAAAAAGGGTTGTCTAAAAAAGTGCCGATGCCAGCTGCCACTGTAGCCGGGCTGGGGCGCAGGCGATGCAATGCGCGGCAAACGAATGCGGTGGTTCAGCCGCGGTAGTAGCGCGCGGGGGTGAACGGCATGGCACGCACCTCCATCGGCACGGCCTTGCCGCGCACCATGGCGTTCACGCGCGTGCCGATGGCCGCGAATTCAGGGACGACGTAACCCATGGCCACGGGCTCGTTCACCGTGGGGCCGAGCAGGCCGCTCGTGACTTCGCCGATCTTCTGGCCATCGGGGCCTTGCAGCTCGGTGTGCTCGCGCACGGGCACGCGCTCCAGCGCCACGAGGCCGACGCGCTTGCGTCGCAGGGTGGCGGGGTTGTCGATCTGCGCGAGGACCTTGTCCGCGCCTGGAAAGCCGCCCGCCCGTGCACCGCCGGTGCGGCGCACCTTCTGGATGGCCCAGTTCAAGGCCGCTTCGGGCGGTGTGGTGGTGGTGTCGATGTCGTTGCCGTACAGGCACAGGCCCGCTTCCAGGCGCAGCGAGTTGCGCGCGCCCAGGCCGATGGGTTTGACTTCGGGCTGGGCCAGCAGCGCCCGCGCCAGGGTGTCGGCCTGGGCTGCGGGCACCGAGATTTCAAAGCCGTCTTCGCCGGTGTAGCCGCTGCGGGTCACGAAGCAGTCGGAGCCCGCAATGTCGAACGCGCCGCCGGTCATGAACACCAGCTGGTCCACACCCGGCGCCAGGCGGGCAAGGGCGGTGACCGCCTGCGGGCCTTGCAGCGCCAGCAGCGCATGGTCGGGCATGGGCACCACCTGGCAGCGCTGGCCGATGCGAGCCTCTATGTGGGCGATGTCGCCCACCTTGCACGCGCCGTTCACGATGACGAACAGGGTGGGCTCGCCTTCGACCGTGCCCTGGTTGAAGAACATCAGGTCGTCGATGACCGTGCCCTCATCGGTCAGCAGCAGGCCGTAGCGCTGCTTGCCCACGGGCAGGTCGATCACATCGACCGGCATCAGGGTTTCGAAGGCGGCCGCAGCGTCCGGGCCGACGAGCTTGAGCTGGCCCATGTGGGAGACATCGAACAGCCCCGCTGCGGTGCGGGTGTGCAGGTGCTCGGCCATGAGGCCAGCGGGGTACTGCACGGGCATGGAATAGCCGGCGAACGGCACCATGCGGGCGCCCAGCTCGATGTGCAGTGCGTTCAGGGGCGTGGTGAGCAGGGGAGCGGTGGCGGACATGGCGGGCTTCTCAGGACAAGGCAAATGAAAGCCGCAGCCTGTACCAGGCCACGGTATTTGCCCTGCTGTCCGCTTTACCTGAGAGATTCACCGCAGCGCCCTGGCTGGCCGTGCGGCTTGCTCCTTCGGTGGATGGGTGCCGCGCGCGGTGTGACCGGCGGTCCATCTCTCTCCAGCAAGGAAACGCCCGCATCACTGCGGGCGGTTGCCAGTCCTTTTGCCTGAGCGTTCGGGTTGTCCCTGCGCCTTCGGCGGCCCCCGCGAAGGGGGCTCTCTCCTGACGGGCGCCAGTATATCCGCTGGCGCCTGGCACCCCCGCTGGAAAGCCCCGCTACTTGATGAACCCCCACACCTTCGGCAGCCAGGTGGACAGTTGCGGGATGAAGGTCAGCATCACCAGCACCACGCCATGCGCCCACAGGAAGGGCACCAGCTCGCGCACCAGTTGCGACATCGGCACGCGCGAGACGTTGCAGGTGACGAAGAGTAGCCCTCCCACCGGAGGCGTGATCATCCCGAGCGTGAGGTTGTAGATCACGATCATCGCAAAGTGCACCGGGTCCACGCCCAGCTTCACAGCCACGGGTGCGAGGATGGGCGCGAGCACCATCACCCCCGGCAGCGGCTCGATGAAGATGCCGAACAGCAGCAGAAAGATGTTCACGATGATGAGGAACATCCAGGGCGACAGGTTCATGCTGATGAGCCACTCGGCCATCTGCTGCGGAATGCCCTCGATGGTCAAAATCCACGCGAATGCGGCCGACAGCCCGATGATGATAAGCACCGACGCCGACAGCAGGGCCGAGCGCGCGAGGATGTCAGGCAGCGCCTTCCATTGCAGCGTGCGGTAGACAAACTTGCCGCACACCAGTGCGTAGAACACGGCCACCACCGAGGCCTCGGTGGGCGTGAACCAGCCCGCGCGCATGCCGCCCAGGATCACCACGGGCAACAAGATGGCGGGCAGCGCCTTCCAGGTGGTGGTCAGGATCTCGGCCATGGGCGGCATCTTGCCGTCGCCCTTGTAGTTGCGCTTCTTCGACACATGGAAGTTCACGATGCACATGGCCACCGCGATCAGCAGGCCCGGCAGCAGGCCGGCCACGAACAGCGCACCCACCGAAACCGTTTCATCCTGCAGCGCATAGATGATCATGATGATGGACGGCGGAATGATGGGCCCCACGATGGCGGTGGACGCGGTGAGCGCCGCTGCATACGAACGGTCGTAGCCCGCCCTGTCCATCATGCGGATCAGCATCGAGCCCGGGCCGGCCGCATCGGCCAGTGCCGAGCCCGAGATGCCCGAGAAGAACGTCAGCGACACCACGTTGGTGTAGCCCAGCCCGCCGCGCTTGTGGCCCACAAACTGGCCGGCGAAGCGCAGCAGCACCTCGGTCAGCGAGCCGCCGCTCATGAGCTCGGCCGCCAGAATGAAGAACGGCACGGCCATCAGCGGAAAGCTGTCGATGCCGGTGAAGGTCTCCTTGAGCAGCACCATCAGCGGGTAGCTCTCGGCCAGGATCAGCGTGGCCGCCGTGGCCAGGCCCAGGGCAAACGCCACCGGCACGCCGATGGCCAGGAACAGGCAGGCCGAAACGATGAGGATGATGGACGCGCTCATAGTGAGGCACTCGCATTCGTATCGAAGTGCTCATCGGCTGCGAAGGTGCGGTCGAGCACATAGCCACGCACGACGAACGCAAAGTGCACGATGAGCAACACCCCGCCGATCAGCATGGCGCTGTAGATGTAGGCGAAGGGCACCTGCGTCACGGCCGTCATCTGGAACATGGTGCGCTGCATGTACAGCCAGCCGTACCAGACCATGAAGCCGAAGAAGGCGAAGAGCAGCGCGGCCACCACCGCCCGGATGGCAATGCCGCCGGCGCGGGGCAGGGCGTCCTGCAGGTTCTCCACCGCAATGTGGCCGCCGTAGCGCAGCACCGGGCCCGCGCCCAGGAAGGTCAGCCAGATCATCATGTGGCGAGAGACCTCTTCGGCCCACTCCAGCGAGTTGTGGGTCACGTAGCGCATGACCACGTTGGTGAAGATGATGATCGACATGGCCGCCAGCAGCAGGATCAGCGCCCAGCGGTTGGCGGTCAGAAAATAGCGTTCGAAGGCTTTCACGGTGTTGTTCTCGGTTCTGGCTGAAAGCGAAAAAAAACCGTTCGGGCTGAGCTTGTCGAAGCCTTGCGCGGCGCTTCGACAGGCTCAGCGTGAACGGTTGGAGTTTGTCTGCGCAGGTTAACGAACGTCCTGGATCTTCTTGATGTTGTCCGCGCCGAACTCTTTGGCGTAGCCCACGTAGGCCGGCTTGAGCGCTTCGCGGAAGGCCGCACCGTCCACCGTCTTGGTGACCTTCATTCCCTGCGATTCAAGCAGCGCGATGCCATTGTTCTCATCGTCGTTGACCTTCTTGCGCTGCGCCACCGACGCGCTCTTGGCGGCGTCGGTGAAGACCTTCTTGTCGGCATCGTTGAGCTTGTTCCACACCTTGGGCGAGAGCAGCAGAAGCGCGGGCGAGTACACGTGGCCGGTCAGCGACAGGTGCTTTTGCACCTGCGAGAACTTGGCCGACAGGATCACCGGGATAGGGTTCTCCTGGCCGTCCACCGTGCCCTGCTGCATGGCACCGAACAGCTCGGGGAAGGCCATGGGCGTGGGCAGGATGCCGAAGGTGCGGTAGCCGTCCATGTGCACCTTGTTCTCCATGGTGCGCATCTTCAGGCCCTTGGCGTCCTCGGGCTTGACGATGTCGCGCTTGCTGTTGGTCATGTGGCGAAAGCCGTTTTCGGTCCAGGCCAGCGCGATGATGCCCTTGCTCGGGAACTTGGTCAGGATGTCCTGGCCGATGGGGCCGTCCATCACCTTGCGTGCATGGTCGTAATCGCGGAACAGGAACGGAATGTCCACGATCTTCACTTCGGGCACGAAGTTGCCCACAGGGCCGGTGGAGGTGTTCACCAGGTCCTGCGTGCCGAGCTGGATGGCCTCGATCTGCTCGCGCTCGCCGCCCAGCGCCGAGTTGGGAAAGTACTGGCACTTGTAGCGCCCCTGCGTGCCTTTTTCGACTTCATCGCAGAACACCTTGGAGCCCACGCCATAGTGCGAATCGGGCGCCGTGGCGTAGCCGATCTTGAGCGTCGTGGTCTGCGCGCCGGCCGTGGCGATCAAGCCGAACGCAAGGCCCAGGCCCGCGGCGAGAGAAGTCAGTTGCATGGTGTCTCCTGTATATGTGGTTCTTGCCGTGGTCGCCTGCGTACCTGTCGCTGGAGGCTTCGCGCAGCCAGTGCCACGGACTCAAAAATTATGGCGCTGCAACATGCCGCAGGGCATCGGGGTTTGTGCTGGTAAGCGTGCTTACTAAACAAGGCAGTCGCCACGGGCTTCGCGGCACCAGTGCACGCGTCGCGCGGGCGACAGGACAGGTGAAGGCGGGCGGCGCCATGGAAGTCGGGCTGGCGTGCGGCGAGGTGCCGCTCTGATGGAGCGGCACCGGCCCGTGATGTGAGACTCCGCGGCGGGTGCCCGTGGCGCGGTGAGTCGGTGAAGCGCAAGGGCGTGTGCCGCCACTGCCGTCTTGCCAAGTGCCCCGGTCCGGCGGTAACCGGTCCGGGGCCCTGTCAGTTCGTGCGCTCCGGTAAGAACGCCTTGATGGATGAAGTATGCGCGGCAAGGCTCAGTAGTTCTTGCTGTTCTTTGCTTCAAAAGTCGGCTGTTGCAGAAAATCCTTCTGCATTTGCGCAGTTCAAGGAATAATCCGCAGCATGGACCGTTTAGACAGAAAAATTCTCGCTGTGCTGCAGGGCGACGCGCGCGCCAGTCTGCAGGAGATCGGGCAGGCCGTCGGCCTGAGCCCTTCGCCGTGTTGGGGCCGCATCAAGAAGATGGAAGAGGCCGGTGTCATCCAGGGCTACACCGTGCGGCTCAACCCGCAGGCGCTGGGGCTGTCCGACACGGTGCTGGTGCAGGTTACGCTCGACAGCCATTCGGACAACACGCTCGAGAAGTTCGGCGAGACGCTGGCCAGCATTCCGGAGGTGATCGAAGCCCACCTGGTCTCGGGCGACTACGACTATCTGCTGCGCGTGGTCGTCAAGGACACGCGCGACTACGAGCGCCTGCTGCGCGAGAAGCTCTACAAGATCAAGGGCATACGCCACAGCCGCTCGAGCTTCGTGCTGCGCACCCTGAAAAAAGCCGACATGCCGCTCTACGTGGACTAAGGCCTAAGGCGCTGACACGTTCGCTGCTCTGCGGGTTGGCGCAGGCGCAGAATCCAGCCGCCGCACACATCGCCCACACCGCCCACACCGCCAGCACCGCGCCACACACCATGAACCTGCGTTTCGTCGAAGCCTTCTACTGGGTCGCCTCCCTGCGCAGCGTGACGCGCGCCGCCGAAAAACTGTTCCTCACCCAGTCGGCCATGTCCAGCCGCGTGGCGGCGCTGGAGGAAGAGCTGGGCGTGCTGCTGCTGGACCGCAGCGACAAGCGCTTCAAACTCACGGTGGCGGGCACGCGGTTTCTGACCTATGCGAAGCGCATGCTGGAATTGCAGCGCCAGCTGAAGGCCGAGATGGGGTCGGGCGGGCCGATGGAGGTGTCCATCCGCTTGGGCGCGATCGAATCGGTGCTGCACTCCTGGCTGATCCCGTGGATCGAGCAGTTGCGCAAGGACAACCCGGCGCTGGAGCTTGAACTCACGATGGAAACCACGCCCGTGCTGCTGGACCAGATCCGCCGCGGCGCGCTGGACACGGTGTTCGCGGCGCTGCCGGCGTCCGCCGAGGGCATCCGCACCCAGGCCCTGGCGCCGATGGAGATGGTCTTCGTCGGCAACAGCAAGCTGCACCGCAAGCGGCGCTACGCGCTGGCGGACTTTGCGGAGACGGACCTGCTGACCTTTCAGCGTGGGTCGCACCCGCACGTAACCCTGCTCGATGCGCTGCGCCAGGCCCAGGTGGAGCCGCGCCGCGTGCACACCATCTCGTCCATCTCGGCCATGGTGCAACTGGTGCAGGGTGGCTTCGGCGTGGCCACGCTGCCGCGCCATGCGGTGCAGCGGCTGCTGGCGTTCCCGGACCTGCGCGCGCTGGCCTGCGACACCGAGCTGCGGCCGCTGCCCATCCACCTGAGCTACCGCGAAGACCCGTCCACCCCGGTCGAAAGCGTGGTGCGCTCTGCGATGGCCTTCCTCGAACTGCAGTCCGAGCGCGCCAAGGTGCGCGCCAAAAGCTGAAGCCAGGCTGACGAACGGCACCGGCCAGCGCATGCGGCGGCCGTTTTTTTTGCGCTTTACTTCGCCCTTCTGACGGAACGACAGTGCGATGTGCGGCCCGTCCCCAGGCCCGCGAGCACCTGCAGGTGCCTGCGGGTGCCTGTTGTTGGTGCATGCCGCCCATGTCTGCAAGCACTGCGCGGTCCGTCGCCGGCGGGTCGCAGCACACCAACGGCCAACGAAAAAACCGGGCACATCCGCGCTGGTGGCCGGTGTCGCAGCGCCGGGCCGGGCGCCATTCCACAAGGGTTTTGTCGAACTAGGGTTTTCACTGAGCACCAAGTTGGGTGAACTGTGCTCCAGGGTAGTGCATCGAAAAAATCGATGAAGTGAGAGAAAATTTTTGAATTTGCCAGTGCTTGCGCACCGCCAACACAATCCGTCCATCGTCATGCATTTGACATTTCGCGATGCAAGGAAACACGGTGGAATCGGAACAAAAAAATACGCTGGCAGCCTTCGGCCCTGAAGGTCATGGCAATGCCGCCCATGTGCGCAGCGTCATCCGCCAGGGGCTATGGACCCAGCACACCAGCGGTCTGGCCCACGGCCATGTGCAGGGCAACCTGGTCATCCTGCCCGAGGCGCTGGCCGGCGACTTTCTGCGGTTTTGCCAGCGCAATCCCAAGCCCTGCCCGGTGCTGGCCGTGGGCGAACCCGGACAACCTGCATTACCCAGCCTGGGCGACGGCATCGACATCCGCAGCGATGTGCCCATGTACCGCGTCTGGCGCCACGGCGAGCTCAAGGACGAAGTCGCCGACATCACGGACCTGTGGCGCCCCGACCTGGTGACCTTCGTGCTGGGCTGCTCATTCTCGTTCGAGCATGCGCTGCAGGAGGCCGGCATCCGCCTGCGCCACATCGACGAGAGCCGCAACGTGGCGATGTACCGCACCAACATCGCGACCGAGCCTGCCGGTCCCTTCAGCGGCGCCATGGTCGTGTCCATGCGGCCCATGCCCGCAGCCGACGTCATCCGGGCGGTGCAGGTCACCTCGCGCTTTCCCAACGTGCACGGCGCGCCGGTGCACATCGGCGACCCGTCGCTCATCGGCATCAAGGACCTGGCCCGGCCCGACTACGGCGACGCGGTGGAGCTGGCCCCCGGCGACATCCCTGTCTTCTGGGCCTGTGGCGTCACCCCCCAGTCGGCCATCCTGACCGCGCAGCCTGCGTTCTGCATCACGCACGCACCCGGGGCCATGTTGGTGACCTCGTTGCTCAACCACCACCTCGCGTCTTTCTGAGTTCTTCACCCCGCGACGAATCCTTCAACCTTTCAAAGGAGTATCTGAGATGAAAAAGACCCTCTGGGCCCGTGTGGCCGCGGCTATCGGCGGTGCCTGCATGACCTTGGCCGCCCATGCGCAGCAGGAAGTCAAGATCGGCGTGATCTACCCGCTGACCGGCACCGGCGCGGCCGTGGGCGCCGAGCTGCGCAGTGCGCTGGAGCTGGCCGCCGACATCGTCAACAACGGTGCTCCCTCAGTCCCCAACCTGCCGTTCGCGGCCGGCAAGGGCCTGCCCAACCTCAAGGGCGCCAAGATCAAGCTCGTGTTCGCCGACCACCAGTCCAACCCGCAGATCGGCGCGACGGAAGCCGAGCGCCTGATCACCCAGGAAAAGGTGGTCGCCCTGATCGGTTCGTACAACAGCAACGTGACGGCCACGGCCAGCCAGGTGGCCGAACGGGCCGGCATTCCGTTCCTGAACCCCGAGTCGTCCTCGGCCTCGCTCACGCAGCGCAACTTCAAGTGGTTCTTCCGCACCACGCCGCATGACGATCTGTTCGTGCACAACGCGTTCGAGTTTTTGAAGGAGTTCGAGGCCAAGCGCGGCATCAAGCCCAAGGTGATCGCATCGCTCAACGAGAACGGCTTGTGGGGCGCCGAGACGACCAAGCTGCAGACCAAGCTGGCGGCCGAGTTCGGCCAGAACATCGTCAAGCAGGTGTCCTACCCGGCCAAGACCACGCAGCTCACGTCCGAGGTGCAGACCCTGAAGGCGGCCAACCCCAACCTGGTGCTGCAGTCGTCCTATACGGCAGACGCCATCATGTCCATCAAGACGTACAAGGAACTGGGCTTCTCGCCGGACATGATCCTGGCCAACAACGCCGGCTTCACCGACACCGACTTCATCCGCACGCTGGGCAAGGACGCCGACTTCATCATCACCCGCGAGACCTGGGCGCTGGACCTGGCCACGCGCAACCCGATGATCAAGGAGGTCAACGACCTCTTTCAAAAGCGCTACAAGATCAACTTCACCGGCAACAGCTCGCGCACCTTCACCGGCCTGATGGTGATGGCCGACGCGATCAACCGTGCGGGCTCCACCGAGCCCGAGGCCGTGCGCACCGCGCTCACGCAGACCAACATCCGCGCCGACGACATCATCATGCCGTGGAAGGGCGTGAAGTTCGACACCTCGGGCCAGAACACGCTGGGCCGCGGCATCCTGGTGCAGATCATCGACGGCAAATACCACACGGTCTGGCCCTTCAACATGGCGACCCGCGAAGTGGTGTGGCCCATGCCCAAGTGGGACCAGCGCAAGTGAAGGCCCCACGGGCTGAATCCTGAAAGAAAACCATGACTGCGGAAATTCTGTTTCAGACGCTGGCCTCGGGCGTGATGATCGGGTTGATATATGCGCTGGTTGCGATCGGATTGACCATGATTTTCGGGGTCATGGACATCGTGAACTTCGCGCACGGCGAGTTCCTGATGCTGGGCATGTACTCGGCGTTCTGGATGTTCTCGCTGTATGCGCTCGACCCCCTCTACACCCTGCCGCTCACGGTGCTCATGCTGTTCGCGTTCGGGGTGCTGCTGTACCAGTTCGTGATCGTGCGCATCATCAATGCGCCCATGCTCTCGCAGATCTTCACGACCTTCGGAATCATGATCCTGCTGCGGGGGGTGGCCCAGTTCTTCTGGAAGCCCGACTTCCGCTCCATCGAGAACTCGCTGGTCAGCGGCACCGTCAAGGGCTTCGGCGTGCAGGTCGGGCAGCCCCAGCTGGTGGCGGGCATCGGGGCCATTGTCATCACCGGCCTCATCTACTTCTTCCTCAACAAGACACGCCTGGGGGCCGCGCTGGAAGCCACCGCGTCCGACAAGGAAGCCGCGCGCCTCATGGGCATCGATTCGCACAAGATGTTTGCGCTGGCCTGGGGTGTTGCTGCTGCCTGCGCTGGCGCTGCCGGGGTGCTGCTGTCCACCTTCTTTCCCATCTTTCCAGACGTCGGCGCGAACTTCATCCTGCTGGCCTTCGTGGTGGTGAACCTGGGCGGCTTCGGCAGCATCACCGGTGCGTTCTGGGCCGGGATCCTGGTCGGCGTGATCGAGGTGATGGGGGGCCTGCTGCTCGGGCCCCAGTACAAGACCGCGGTGGTGCTGGTGCTCTTCCTCGGAGTGCTGATGTTCCGCCCGCAAGGCCTCATGGGCAAGGCGTGATCACCATGAAAAACTCAATCCTTATCGCAGCGCTGCTGCTGGCCACCCTGGCGCTGCCGTCCTTCGTGGATGCGTCGCACCTGAACATGGCCATCCTCGTGCTCATGGCCGCCCAGCTGGGCGTGGCGTGGAACATGCTCGGCGGGTACGCCGGGCAGGTGTCCCTGGGCCATGCCGCGTTCTTCGGGCTGGGGGCCTACACCTCCACGCTGCTGCTGCTCAAGTTCGGCGTCAACCCGTGGATCGGCGCGCTGATCGGCGGGGCCCTGTCGGCCTTGCTCAGCCTGGCGTTCGGCTGGTCGTGCTTTCGCTTGAAAGGCCACTACTTCGCCATGGCCACCATTGCCGTGGCCGAGCTGGTGCAGATCTTCTTCAACGAGTGGGAGTACGGCGGCGCCGCCGTGGGCCTGTACGTGCCCATGGACAAGCAGGGCTGGCTGTGGATGAACTTCGCCACCAAGCTGCCGTACTACTGGCTGGCTCTGGGCCTGCTGGTGCTGACCCTGGCCGCCAACTGGTGGGTGGAGCGCAGCTACCTGGGCTACTACTTCCGGGCCATCAAGGACGAGCCCGATGCTGCGCGCAGCGTGGGCATCAACATCGCCCGCTACAAGCAGGTGGCCCTGTCGCTGAGCGCCTTCTTTGCGGCGCTGGGGGGCAGCCTGTATGCCCAGAAGGAGCTGTTCATCGACCCGGGCTCGGTGCTGTCCACGGCGCTGTCGATCAAGATGGCCCTGGTGGCCATCCTGGGCGGGGTGGGCACGCTGTTCGGTCCGGTGGTGGGTTCCATCGTGCTCACCAGCATCGAAGAATTCACACGCATCGTCTTCGGTGGCACGGGCCGGGGCACGGACGTGATCATCTACGCCACCATGATCATCCTGATCGCCGTGTACTACCCCATGGGGATTCTCGGATGGGTCAAGAGCTTCAAGGAGCGGCGGACGGCCCGGGCCGACGCATCGCGCCAGGTGGCCGAGCATGCAGCCGGCGCTGCGCCCCTGCAGTCGGCAAAGGGAGAGGTCTGATGAAACTGCTCGAAGTCAAACAAGTCAGCAAGCGCTTTGGCGGGCTGACCGCCAACCAGGACGTCTCTTTCGATGTGGACAAGGGCACCGTCGTGGGGCTCATCGGTCCCAACGGCGCGGGCAAGACCACCATGTTCAACTGCGTGGCGGGCTACTTCGCGCCCACAGAAGGCAGCATCCTGCTGGGCGGGCGCAACATCGCCGGGCTGCCGCCCGAGGCCTGTGCCCGTGCCGGCGTGGGCCGCACCTTCCAGGTGGCGCGCAGCTTCACCAGCATGACGGCCTGCGAGAACGTCATGACCGGCGCCATGCTGCTGCAGCACAACGTGGCCAAGGCCCGGGCTTCGGCGATGCAGTGGCTGGCGTTCGTCAACCTGCACCGCTTTGCCGACAAGCCTGCGGGCAGCATGACCATCAGCGAGCAGCGCCGCCTGGCCGTGGCCCGCGCGCTGGCCATCGAGCCGCAGATATTGCTGATGGACGAAGTGATGGCGGGATTGAACCCGTCCGAAGTGCGCGAGGCCGTGGACGTGGTGCTCAAGATCCGCGAGCGGGGCATCGCCTGCCTGATCGTGGAACATGTGCTCGAGGGCATCATGCCCATCGCCGACAAGATCGTGGTGCTGGACCGGGGCGTGAAGATCGCGGAGGGCACGCCGCAGCAGGTCTCCAGCGACCCGCACGTCATCTCCGCCTACCTGGGAGACGAATGAAAATGCTCGACATCCAAAACCTCAAGGTCTGCTACGACGACGTGCTGGCCATCTCGGACGTGAGCCTTACCGTGGGGGCCGGCGAGATCGTGGCCCTGGTGGGCGGCAACGGCAACGGCAAGTCCACCACCTTGCGCGCGGTGGCAGGGCTCAACGCGGCTGCGGCTGGCAAGGTGTCCTTCAACGGCCAGTCCATCGGCGGGCTGCCAGCCCACAAGCGGGTGTCGCTGGGGCTGTCGCTGGTGCCCGAAGGGCGCCGGCTGTTCCCGCGCCTCACGGTGCTGCGCAACCTGGAGCTTGGCGCCTTCACCCGAGGAGACAAGCACGAGGTGGCCAGCAGCATCGACGAGATGCTGGGGCTGTTCCCCATCCTCAAGGAGCGCGCGACGCAACTGGCCGGCACCATGAGCGGTGGCGAGCAGCAGATGCTGGCCATCGCCCGCGGGCTGATGGCGCGACCCAAGCTGCTGATGCTGGACGAACCCTCCTGGGGCATCGCGCCCAAGTTCGTGACCAAGGTGCTGGACGTGATCCAGCAGATCAACGCCAAGGGCGTCTCAATCCTGCTGGTGGAGCAGAACCTGCACAAGGCGCTGGCCATCGCACACCGCGGCTACGTCATACAGACCGGGCGCATTGCGATGGAAGGCCCGGCCCAGACGCTGCTGCACGACGAAAGCGTCAAGAAGGCGTACCTGGGCCTTTAATCCCGCGCGCCTGCGTGCCCGACCTGCCACGCCCAGCCAGCCGGTCATTTCACCTCCCAGGAGTTCCTGTGAAAGCTTTTTGGATGACCGCACTGTGTGCGGCGGGGATGGGCTGCGCCTTCGGTGTGCTGGCCCAGACGCCGGTGCAATGGAAGCTGGCCACGGGCTACCGTGCCGAATCGTTCCACACGCGCAACCTGGTGCAGTTCGCGCAGGATGTCGAGGCCGCATCGTCGGGTGCGCTGCGCATCGAGGTGCACGCCAACAACACGCTGGCCAAGCTGGCCGACATTCCTGCGGCAGTGCAGGGCGGCAAGGTCCAGGCAGGTGAGACCATCATGACCAGCCTCGTGGCCGAGATGCCCATCGCCGGTGCCGATGCCGTGCCCTTCGTGGTGCACAGCTATGCCGACGCGCGGCGCATGTGGGGACTGCAGCGGCCGCTGATCGAGGGGCATTTCGCGCGCAAGGGGCTCAAGGCCCTGTACGCGGTGCCGTGGCCGCCGCAGGGGTTGTTCTCCGTGGCGCCCGTGAAGTCGTCCGCCGACTTCAAGGGCACCCGCATGCGCACCTACAACCCCGCCACCGTTCGCATTGCCGAGCTGCTGGGCGCCACGCCGGTGGACGTGCCCATGGTCGAGGTCAACAAGGCGCTGGCCGGCGGGCAGCTCGACTCCATGATCACCTCAGCCCTCACCGGCGTGGAGAACCAAGTCTGGGGCCAGATCCGCCAGTACTACGGCATCGACGCGTGGTTCCCCAAGAACATCGTGTTCGTCAACCAGCAGGCGTTCGACGCGCTGCCGCCACCCGTGCGCCAGGCCGTCACCAAGGCGGCAGCCGAGGCGGAAACCCGCGGCTGGGCGATGAGCGAGGCCATCGCGCAGGAGTCGGTCGGCGAACTGCAGCGCAAGGGCATCAAGGTGGAGCGCCCCACCGCCGAGCTCAACGCCGAACTCAAGCGGCTGGGCGAACGCTTCTCGCGCGAGTGGGTGCGATCGGTGGGCAGCGAGGCCAACCAGCTTTTCATTCCGTACTACACGCAGCGCTGAAAGGCGCTGCGGCATTCCGTTTTTCCCTTTCTCAACTGTCGGAACCATCACACCATGAATAACCTGACACCCCCCACACACACGCCCCGCTGGCAGTTCTGGATCGACCGGGGCGGCACTTTCACCGACATCGTGGCCAAGCGGCCCGATGGCTCGCTCACCACCCACAAGCTGCTGTCCGAAAACCCCGAGCAGTACAAGGACGCCGCGGTGGCAGGCATACGCCACCTGCTGGGGCTCAAGCCCGGCGAGCCGGTGACGCCCGCCCAGGTCGAGTGCGTGAAGATGGGCACCACCGTGGCCACCAATGCACTGCTGGAGCGCAAGGGCGAGCCCACGCTGCTGGTCACCACGCGCGGCTTTCGCGATGCGCTGCGCATCGCGTACCAGAACCGTCCGCGCCTGTT